>DATEEM010000001.1:0-5576 GCA_035281125.1 Sphingomicrobium sp.
CGCCCTTCGGGCGCTGTTCGCCGCCGACGCCGGAAAGCTGGCGGCAGCCGGCGCGGACTTCTTCGTGTTGCCGGACAATACGGCGCATATCGCGCTCGAATCGCCGGGCGAGCCCTTTCCGATCCCTTGCCTGCACATCGGCGAGGTCGTCGCGGGGCAGGCGGCGGGCGACGGTCGCCGCAGGATCGGCATTCTGGGCACTGACTGGACGATGACCGGCCCTGTCTATCCCGGCGCCTGCCGCCGCCACGGGCTCGAATGGGAGATACCGGACGAGGCGGACCGGGCGACGATCCACCGGATCATCTTCGACGAACTTTGCCTCGGCATCTTCACCGCCGAATCGCGCGCCGCCTATGTGGCGATCATCGAGCGGCTGGCCGCCCGCGGATGCGATGCGGTCGCGCTCGTCTGCACCGAAATCCCGCTGCTGATCGCGCCGGCGGATTCGCCGCTGCCGATCCTCGATTCGACGCGGCTGCTGGCAAAGGCCGCGGTGGCGGTAGCGCTGGGCGACAGACGGCTGCCCGACTGGCGCGGCGGGCCGATCGGCTAGGCGACCGCGGCCTTCGAATCGAGCTGGCGGACGTGCCGGACCAGGCCTTCGTAGAGGAAGTCGATCACCGCCCGCACGCGCGGCTCGTGGCGCACGCGCTCGTGCGTCAGGAGCCAGAGGATTCGGCCGTGGTCCGCGCGCGGACGAATGCAGCGGATAAGGTTTGGATCGGCGTCGGCGACGATCGAAGGCAGGACGGCGATGCCAAACCCAGAACGCACCGCAGAGAGCAGGCCGGTGGAATTGGCATGGTGCATGGCAACCCGGTCTTCCAGGCCGAGCTCCTTGAGCCAGGCCTGGTAGTGCCGCCACAGATTGCCACCGCCGCCGCCGACGATCGCGTGGGCCCGCAAATCCTCAACCGACGACGGTGCGCCGTGCCGCGCCGCGTAGTCGCGGCTGCAGTAGAGCGTCCAATCGTCCCGGCACAACTGGCGGCCGACAAGGCCGGCCGGCTGGTTCTTCGAGCTGCTGCGCAGGGCGATGTCGGCCTCGCCCTTGCCCAGGTCGCGCATCTCCTGGCCGGAGTCGATCTCGATCATGATTTCCGGATGGCGCTCGTGGAGCGCGCGCAGCAGCGGAGACACCAGGGCATTCATGTAAATGTCCTCGGACGTGATCCGCACCGTTCCCTTAAGATCGCGGCGATGGGACTCGGCTGTTTCGAAGAAGGCAGCGGCGGACGCCCCGACCTGTTCGGCGCTCGCGCGAAGCTCCTGCCCGGCCGGGGTCAGCGAATAGCCGGCCTGGCGCTTCTCGAAGAGCGGAAATCCGAGCGCGCCCTCCAGCGCGGCGATGCGCCGGGCGACGGTGGTCTGACTCGTGCGAAGCGATTTCGCAGCCGCCAGCGTGCTGCCGTCGCGGGCGACCGCGAGAAAGAACTTGAGATCGTTCCAGTCGAACATGGCCGCAGGCGCCGCTCCCGTCGGGGATTCAATCGTTCTGCAATTTTGCAGAATGATAGCACGACATCGTTGCTCACGTAAGTTGCGAAATAGGACTAATTGGAGGGTCGCACCCGAAACAGGAGAGCGACCATGAAACAGGGTTTGAAAATCGCTTTGATCGCGTTCGCGGCCAGCGCAGCGCTGATCAAGGGAGCGCCTGCGCTCGCCGAGCAGACCACGCCGGATGTCAGCGTCAGCGTCGTCCACACCGCCGATCTCGACCTCACGACGGATGCGGGCCGCCGCGCGCTCGACGTCAGGCTCAGCCGTGCGGCGCGCGAAGTTTGCGGCGAAGCGTCGGACGTCGATCTTGCCGGTAAGAACAAGGTCCGCGCCTGCCGCGATACCGTCCTTGCCGATGCTCGGGCCCGGACCGCGCAGCTTGCGAGCCGCGGCGGGCCGATCGTCCTCGCCGCCCGCTAGTTTCCGCGTTCCACCTCCCCTGAAGGGCGCCGCAGCGCAGCGGCGCCCTTCGTCCGTGGAGCAGACTCAGGCCTCGGGATCGAATACGAGCACCCACTTGTCGCCCTGCTGCTCGCAGCGGAAGACTTCGTGAAACCAGCGGTTGGCCTCGCCTTCCGTCTGGAACTCTCCGATCGAGAGGAGGAATTTACGATCCTCGGTATTGATCTGCGCGAGCGCGCTCTCGCATGCCCCGCGCGAAGCATATTCGGCGCCGACGTCGTGAGCGATCGCAGGGCTCCCGCCGATGAGGCTCGATGCCGCGAGCAGGATCGCGGTCTTCAGCATGATGTGACGCATGTCGTCCCTCCTGTCTGTCCGCGCTCCGTCGCGCGGTCGCAGCAAGTGTCGGGCAGGCGGCCTCGGCTGCGCCACGGCGTCGAACCGATTTATCACCGATCAAATGCCGATAATTCAGGGGAAGAGGCGGTAATCGGGCTGGGTTCTCACCGCCCGCCAATAATTTTCCAGGCCGAGCTCGTTGGTCAGCTGGGCAAATCTGTGATCGGCCCGGAGCGACCGGGCACTCGCGTTGAACAGCTGGAGCGTCCGGGGCCGCGGCGCGCGCGCCTTCGCCCATTCCCCGCGGCCGAAATAATAGCCATCGAGAATGGCAAAGGCCGGGTCAGTGAAGCCGAGAAGCCCGATCGAAAAGGCCGTTATCGGAGCGAACGCCGGACCGCGCCGCGCGGCTTCCTCGAAACGGGCAGCCGCCTGGCGACGGGCCGCTTGCGAGCCGTCAGCGAGCGCGTCCGCAAGCGCCTGCTCCGTATCGAGCTCCATCTGGTCGAGGCCGGCGGGGTGCGTCGCGGTGTCCGCCAGGGCCCGGCGCGCCTCCGCGTTGCGCCCGGTCAGGATCAACTGTCGGATCTTGGAGAACCATAAGTCCGCGTGCTGCGGCCACAATTTGCGGGCTTCGTCCGTGACCTGGTCGGCTTCGAAAACTCTGCCCGAAGAAAACAGCGCGGAAATCAGGAGCAGCCTCGCCAAGGGCCACAGAGGCTCTCGCCTGGCGACGTCGCGCAAATGCCTTTCCGCCTCCCGCCACCGGCCCACTTCGCAATAGTTGAACGCCAGGTTCAAACGGGCGACGCTATTGGTCGGGTCATGCTCGAGCAGCGCCTTGCAGCCGCCCTCGATTTTCTCCCAGTTGCGAAAGTTGGGCTCAAGCGTCAGCAGCGCGCCGCGGGCACTTACGTTCGAGGAATCGAGCTCGAGGGCTTGCGTCGCCGCGCCGCGCGCGAGGAAGCGAATGTTCTCGGCGTCGGCGCGCGGGCCATATTCGAGCATCGCCGCATAGCCCCACGCCAAGGCCCCCCATGCATCGGCGAAGGCAGGGTCCGCGCGGACTGCCTCGCGGAAATAGGCGACAGACTGTTCGGCCTGGGCGCTCGTTCCCTGACCCCGAAGCGCAAGCCCTTCCTCGTAAAAGCGGCGCGCCCTTGCATTGGGCGAGCGGGGAAGAAGGGTGAACGCCAAGCCCGCCGCAACAGTCGCCGCAATCGACCCGCCGACGACTATCCGTCGCGACAGCAACGGCCTTCTTCCGGCGGAAAGGGTCGCGCAATGGCTGCCGGACGGGGTGAGCCGGTAGCCGACGCGCGGAATGGTCTCGATCGTGAAGCTCGGCTCGGCGCTTTCGCGAGCGAGCGAGCGTAGCCGCCCGATCACCCGGTCGACCGCGTCGTTCCCGACCGCCCGTCCGTCCCAGCAGCAATCGATCAGCTGGTCGCGCGTGACCACCGAGCCGCTGGCGCGGTAGAGTGCCACGAGGACCTGCATGACCTTCGGCTCGATCGTGATGTGGCGTCCGCCGGCGACGACTTGCCTGGTGGCGGGATCGACGGCGAGCGCGCCGAGCGTGAACGGCGCCTCGCGGGCGAGCGCGACTCGGCCCGGCACCGCCAATCCATCGTTGCCAACTGCCCCCATCCGGCAGAAAATCTAACGCAAGTTGCTGGACCCGCAAAGTGAAGAGCGCGCGGTTGTTGTGTTCGCGCGCGGCCCGCCCTAGCGCCGCGCCATGCGCCTATCCGATTTCAAAGCGCTGAGCTTCGATTGCTACGGCACGCTGATCGACTGGGAGACCGGCATCCTCGCCGCGCTCCGCTCCCTGCGTGAGCGGGCCGGCGTCGGGGATGGCGAGTTGCTCACGGCCTTCGGCGAAGTCGAGCATGCGGTCGAGGTCGAGCATCCGGGCCTCGCTTATGCGCAGCTGCTCGAGCGGGTGCACGCCGGGCTGAGCCATCGCTTCGGAGTCGGCGAGGACGAGGTGGAGGCAGCGAAGCTCGGCGCTTCGGTCGGCGACTGGCCACCCTTTCCGGACAGCGCCGAGGCACTTCGCTACCTCAAGCAGCATTTCCAGCTGATCATCCTGTCCAACGTCGACCGGCTGAGCTTCGCCGGAAGCCAGCGGCAGCTCGGCGTCGAATTCGACCATGTGTTCACCGCGCAGGACATCGGATCGTACAAGCCCGACCTGCGCAACTTCGAATATCTGCTTGATCGCCTTGCCGCGCAGGGCATCGCCAAGGAGGAGCTGCTGCATGTCGCGCAGAGCCTGTTCCACGACCATGTGCCGGCAAATCGAATGGGCATCGCGTCGGCGTGGATCGACCGCCGGCACGACAAGCCGGGCTCGGGCGCGACGGTGATGCCCGATCCGATGCCGCGTTACGACTTCCGTTTCACCTCGCTCGGCGAGCTGGCCGAAGCGCACCGGGCGGAGTCGGGTTGAACACGGTGAAAGAGCGCAGATGCACCGCCCGCTCCGCTTGACCGTCGACCGCGCCGCCGTCCAGGCGAACTGGCGCTGGCTGCAGGCCCGCGCGGGCGTTTCGGCAGGCGCCGCGGTCAAGGCGAACGGCTATGGCCTCGGCGCCCGCGAGACGGTCGACGCCTTGCTCGAAGCGGGCTGCCGCGACTTCTTCGTTGCGACCTGGGCCGAGGCGCAGGCCCTCGGAACGTTGCCCGAGGACGCGCAGCTCGTCGTGCTGCACGGGGTCGGGCCGGACGATGTCGATGCCGCGCTCGCCTCGACCGCCCGGCCGATGCTCAACAGCGTCGAGCAGGTCGCACGATGGAAGCAGATCGCCGCGGGGCGCCCGTGCGACGTGATGATCGACACCGGCATGAACCGCCTCGGCCTGCGGCCCGAGGACATCGCTGTGCTCGACGGCCTGACGATCGACACGTTGCACAGCCATCTCGCCTGCGCCGACCAGGATCATGCGTTGAATGAAGTTCAGCTCGAGCGCTTTCGAGCCGTCGCGGCGGCCGTCCCAGCGACCCGCCGAAGCATGGCCAATTCCGCCGGCATCGGGCTCGGCCGCGATTATAGCTTCGACCTGGTCCGCCCCGGCATCTCGATCTACGGGGGCATCCAGCGTCGCGAATTCGACGGACATATCCGACAGGTCGCACGGGTCGAGGCGCAGGTCGTCCAGCGCCGAACGATCCGTACGAGCGAGAGCTGCGGCTATGGCGCGACCTTCGTTGCCGAGGTGGAGACCGAGGCCGCGATCCTCAACATCGGCTATGCCGACGGCTATCTGCGCGGCTTCTCCTCGACCGGCGCGGCGTTCTCCGGCGAGTTTGCGCTGCCGGTGCTC
>DATEEM010000002.1:0-2512 GCA_035281125.1 Sphingomicrobium sp.
ACCTCGTCCTTGTTGCGCTTCTGCTTGCGATACTGCTCCTCGACGGCCCATTCGATCGGCAGCCCGTGGCAGTCCCAGCCGGGCACGTACGGCGCATCCTTTCCCAGCAGATTCTGGGTCCGGACGACCATGTCCTTGAGCGTATGGTTTAGCGCATGGCCGATGTGCATGTCGCCGTTGGCGTAGGGCGGGCCGTCGTGGAAGATGAACTTCTCGCGCCCGTCCCGAGCCTTGCGCAGCTGGCCGTACAGGTCCTGCTCCGCCCACTTGGCCGCGATCGCCGGCTCCTTCTGCGGCAGCCCGGCCTTCATCGGAAAGTCGGTGCGCGGCAGGAAGACGGTCGAACGGTAGTCGGTCTTGGTCGGGGCGTCGGCGTCGGACATTGCGCGCGGCTCTAACGGTCGCTCATCAGATTGCAAATCAGTCGAGCGCCAGCATCTCCCTCGCCGCCGCCTCGTCCTCACGCATCGCGGCGGCGAGCGCCTCGACTCCCTCGAACTTCCTCTCCTCGCGGATATAATCGTGGAGCGCGACCTCGATCTTCTGCCCATATAGGTCGCCGTCGAAAGCGAACAGATGCGCTTCGAGCAGCTCGGTCGGGGGGTCGAACGTCGGCCGCACGCCGAGGCTCGCGACGCCGGGACGCTCGCTGCCGTCGTCAAGCGTCACCCGCACCGCGTAGATGCCATATTTCGGCCGCTGATAGTCGCCGAGCTCGATGTTGGCGGTCGGATAACCGAGCTCGCGCCCGCGCGCGTCGCCACGCTGGACCACGCCCTCGATCGCATAGTCGCGGCTCAGCATGTGGGTCGCGAGGCCGATGTCGCCGGCGACCAATGCCTCGCGGATTCGCCCCGACGAGATGCGCTCGCCGTCGAGCTCGACCTGGGCGACGGCTTCGGCGGCCACTCCATGCCGCTCGCCGACCGCCTTCAGCAGCGCGACATCGCCGCGCCGCCCCTTGCCGAAGCTGAAGTCGTCGCCGGTGACGACGCCGACCGCGCCGATCCGTTTTGCCAGCACCTCGGCCACGAATTCCTCGGCGTCCATCGCCGCGAGAACGGCGTTGAACTCGAACACCAGCATGGCGTCGGCGCCGGCATGCGCGAACAGCGCTTGCCGCTGGTCGAGCGTGGTCAGCCGGAAAGGCGGCAGGTCAGGCTTGAAGAAGGCGACCGGGTGCGGGTCGAAGGTGGCGGCGATCACCGGCCGCCGCTCGTGGAAGGCGCGGGCGATCGCGCGGCTCACCACCGCCTGGTGGCCGAGGTGGAAGCCGTCGAAATTGCCGAGGGCGACGATGCTTCCACGGAGCTGGTCCGGGATTCCGCCGGCGAGGGTCAGCCGCTGCATTGGCAGCGGCCCCTAACCGCGGCGAGCGGCCGCCGCAATATTGCGCTGGAAATGTAGGATTTCACGAGGCACACGCGGTCGTGGCGGGGCTCGGCTTCGTGGTCGGGCCGACCCTCTTCGCCACTGCGAACATTCGCGAACATTCGGGTGCGGCAGCGGTCTTGACTCCGGCAAGGGCGAATCCTATCTGCAGTGCATCCCGTTACACCGGTTTCCGGCGGCGCATTCGTGCGCGCGTCGGTTTTTCGTTTGCAGCGGGTATCCTAGCGACGAGATAGGGCATCCGCCCTGTGGAGCTGAAGAAGGGTAGAGAATGGCTCGTATTGCCGGGGTCAACATCCCCACCAACAAGCGCGTGGAGATCGCGCTCACTTATATCCACGGAATCGGCCGCACCACGGCCAAGGACATCATCGCCAAGCTCGGCATTTCGCCGGAAAAGCGCGTCCAGGACCTGACCGACCAGGAGGTCAGCCACATCCGCGAGGCGATCGACAAGGACCATAGCGTCGAGGGCGACCTGAGGCGCGAGACCGCTATGAACATCAAGCGGCTGATGGACCTCGCCTGCTACCGCGGGCTTCGCCACCGCAAGGGGCTCCCCGTCCGCGGCCAGCGCACCCACACCAACGCCCGCACCCGCAAGGGCAAGGCGCGGCCGATCGCCGGCAAAAAGAAATAAGCCGATCCTTCGAGACGCCGCTTCGCGGCTCCTCAGGATGAACGGTTTCTAGGGATTAGGACGAACCAATGGCTCAGGCACCGCAGCGTCTCCGCAGAAGGGAACGCAAGAACATCACCGCCGGCGTCGCCCACGTGAACGCCAGCTTCAACAACACTATGATCACCATCACCGACGCGCAGGGCAACGCCATCGCGTGGAGCTCGGCCGGGATGATGGGCTTCAAGGGCAGCCGCAAGTCGACCCCATACGCGGCCCAGGTCGCCGCCGAGGACGCCGGCCGCAAGGCCGCCGACCACGGCGTGCGCACGCTCGAGGTCGAGGTGAAGGGCCCGGGGTCGGGCCGCGAGAGCGCGCTTCGGGCGCTGCAGGCGGTCGGCTTCACGATCACCTCGATCCGCGACGTGACCCCGATTCCCCACAACGGGGTGCGGCCGTCGAAGCGGCGGAGAGTCTGAGGGTTTGAACTGGGTCCCCGAT
>DATEEM010000003.1:0-4064 GCA_035281125.1 Sphingomicrobium sp.
AGAGCCGCCGGCGCGCATCGTCGTTCCCTGCGGAGGGGGCGGGCTGGCATCGGGAATCGCGCTGGCCTGCCCGGACGCGGAAATCGTGCTGGTCGAGCCGACGGGCTGGGACGACATGGGCCGCTCGCTCGAAGGCGGCGCCATCGTCCCAGTGCCGCCGGACGCGCCGCCGACGTTGTGCGACGCGCTCCAGACGCCGCGGGTGTCGCCGATCACCTTCGCCATCCTGCGCCAGCGCCGTGCCGCCGCCGTGTCGGTCAGCGACGCGGATGTAGAGGAGGCGATCCGCTTCGCCTGGGCCAACCACGGACTGGTGGTCGAACCCGGCGGCGCGGCGGCTCTCGCCGCACTAGTCGCAGGGATTGTCGCGCCGCGCGCCGGCGACGTCATCATCCTGTCTGGGGGGAATGTGGATCCGGCGCTGCATGCTCGGATCGTCGGCGATGCGGCCTAAGCGACGTTGCGGGCCTTGTACTCGCCAGGCTCGACCTGGAGCGGGCTCGAGCGCTCGACCGCGCGGGTGAGCTCCTCGAGCTCGGCGGCAAGGGTCTTGAGCTCTCCGATCAGGAATCGGCGCTCCCCTTCGGCGACATGCTCGGAAGCTTCGATCAGAGTTTCGAGCATCATCGCGATGCACGGCAGGATCGTCTCCTCGATCCGCTCGAACGCCTCTTCGAGGCGCGCCTGTCGCTCATTCGGCCGCATGCGATCCAATGTGGACCCAGCACGGTTAAGTCTTAGTGAAAATGAGGACGATGATGAATCAAATCACCTCTGCCGCGCTGGCCCTCGCGATGCTTTCCGCCTTCGTGCTCGTGCTGTTCGGATTCAAGCTCGCGCGCGCTCGGGAAACACGCACCCGCGGCGTGCTGATGATCGTCGTAGCCGCGGTGCTGGTCATGAACGTGATGATCGCGACAATGTAGGCGGCTTGATCGGGTCGGTCGCGAGACGCATGTCGAGGTAATCGTCGACCGACTTCATCAGCAGGTCGAGCTCGTTGGCGAAGAAGTGATTCGCGCCCGGGATCAGGTCGTGGTGGATGGTGATGTGGCGCTGAGTGCGCAGCTTGTCGACCAGCTTCTGGACTGCGCTCGGAGTGACGACCTCGTCAGCCTCGCCCTGGATGATGATTCCCGAGGACGGGCACGGGGCAAGGAAGCTGAAGTCGTACATGTTCGCCGGGGGCGCGATCGAGATGAACCCGCGGATTTCGGGCCGGCGCATCAGAAGCTGCATGCCGATCCAGGCGCCGAAGCTCACCCCGGCTACCCACGTCGTCTCGGCTTCGGGGTGGATGCTCTGGACCCAGTCCAGCGCGGACGCCGCGTCCGAAAGCTCGCCGATGCCATTGTCGAACACGCCCTGGCTCTTGCCGACCCCGCGGAAGTTGAACCGAAGCGTCGCGAAGCCGCGTCGGACGAACGTCTGGTAGAGCAATTGCACGATCTTGTTGTTCATCGTGCCGCCGGCCTGCGGATGAGAATGCAGGATCAACGCGACCGGGGCTCGCGGCCGCGTTCCCGGGTGGAAACGGCCTTCCAGGCGGCCCTCGGGGCCGGGAAAAATGACTTCGGGCATTGAAGCTCGCTATAGGGTGTGGCGCGGACGGGCTGCGCCTATATAGGCGGCAGCTGAACGAGCGCAATCATTGGCGGCTAATGGGCATTTTCGACGCATGGCAACTCGAATCTATCTCGATCACGCAGCGACGACGCCGGTGCTTGCCGAGGCGCGCGCCGCGCTCGAGCGTGGGCTCGATGCCTGGGCGAATCCCAGCTCGCCGCATAGCGAGGGCCGCGGCGCGCGGTCGCTGCTCGAGGACGCGCGCAAGACAATCGCGGATGCGCTCGGCTGGCGTCATGACGTCATTTTCACGGGCGGGGCGAGCGAGTCGGTCGAGATCGCGGCGGCCCGGACCAAGGCGCCCGGCCGCGCGCACGGCGCGACCGAGCATGCGATCGTCCATCATGCGATGGGGTCAGGCTCGACGGTCATTCCGGTCCGATCGGACGGGCTGGTCGACGAGGCTGCGCTCGACGCGGTGCTTGCCGACGGTCCCGCGCTCGTCGCCATCCAGCACGTCAACAACGAGACCGGGATCGTCCAGCCGCTCGACCGGCTGGCGCCCAAGATCCGTGCGGCGGGGTCGCTGCTCCTCGCCGATTGCGCGCAGAGTGCGGGCAAGCTTCCCTTGCCGGACGCCGACTTCATCGCCGCCTGCGCGCACAAGCTCGGCGGGCCGCCGGGAATCGGCGTGCTGCTGGTCCGGGACCTGGCGACGCTCGAGCCGGTCGGCGGGCAGGAAAAGGGCTATCGCCGCGGCACCCAGGACGCGCCGGCCGCGCTGGCCTTCGCCGCCGCGCTCGCCGCCCGGCCGTACGATATGGACCGGCTTCAGGCATTGCGGATGCGCCTCGAGGACGGCGTGACGGCCGCGGGCGGCGTGGTCATCGGCGCGGATTCGCCACGGATCGCAACGATCGGCGCAATCGCGCTTGCCGGGGGGTCGGGCGCATCGCTGCTGGTCCAGCTCGACCTTGCCGGGATCGCGGTCTCGGCGGGAAGCGCCTGCTCGTCGGGCAAGATGCAGGAGAGCGCGGTGCTGAAGGCGATGGACGTCCCGGCGGACGTCGCGGGCGGGTTCATCCGCGTCAGCTTCGGCCCGGACACCAGCGAAACCGAGGTCGACGCGTTCCTCGCCGAATGGCGCCGGATCGCCGAGCGGGCCGCCGCCAAAGCGGCATGATCTATCTCGACTATCAGGCGACCACGCCGGTCGCGCCCGGGGTCGTCGACGCCATGCGGCCGTGGATCGAGCAAAAGTTCGCCAATCCGCATTCGCCGTCGCGCTGGGGCGCGGAGGCTGCAGCGGCGATCGAGGTGGCCCGGGATCAGGTCAAGCGGGCGATCGGCCTCGACGGGGGCAGCCTGGCCTTCACCGGCAGCGCCACCGAGGCGCTCAACTGGGCACTGAAAGGGACGGTCGAGAAGGCGGGAATAGCCGGCAATGGGCGCCGCAACCGCATCGTCACGGTCGCCACCGAGCATGCGGCAGTGCTCGACAGCTGCGAATGGCTGGCCGGGCAGGGCATCGATCTGACGGTTCTCCCCGTCGCGAAGGACGGCCAGCTCGACCTCGAGGATCTCGAGCGCGAGCTCGACGAGCGCGTCCTGCTGGTCGCTGTGATGCTGGTGAACAACGAGATCGGCGTGATCCAGCCGGTCGCGGAGATAGCGCGGCTGACGCATTCGTGCGGCGCAATGATGCTGTGCGACGCGGTGCAGGGGCTGGGCCGGGTCGAGATCCCCACCGGGCCCGACCTGGTCGCGGTCTCTGCGCACAAGATCCACGGGCCCAAGGGCGTCGGCGCGTTGTGGATGCGCGAAGGGGCCGAGCCGGCGCCGCTCGTCCACGGCGGCGGGCAGGAGCGTGGACTGCGCTCCGGAACGCTGTCGCCGGCGCTGTGCGTCGGCTTCGGCGGGGCGGCGACGCTCGCGTCGGACCGCAAGGATGAGGACCACCGGCATGCCGAGCGGTTGTGGACGGCCGCGCTTGAGCTTCTGCGCGACCGCTGGACGGTCAACGGCAGCACCGTCGAGCGCTACCACGGCAATCTCAACATCCGTCGCGAAGGCCTTGATGCGGCACGGCTTATCTCTGATCTTCGTGATATTGCCTTGTCGCTCGGCAGCGCCTGCGCGAGCGGCTCGGGGCGCCCCAGCCACGTGCTCCGCGCGCTCGGTCTCAGCGACCGCGAGGCGCGCTCCTCGATCCGCATCGGCTTCGGCCGTTACACGACCGAGGCGGAGTTGCTGGACGCGGTGCAGCGGATCGATGCCGCAGCCCGCGCGCAGGAGAATCTCGCGGCGTGACCCTGGTACGGTTTTTCCGGGCGGACGGGACGCTCGACAAGGAAGTTGAGGCGGCGCCCGGCCAGCGGCTGCTCGACGTCGCCTGGGCCGAGCGCCAGCCGCTTGAGGGCGCGTGCGAGGGGGTCATGGCCTGCTCGACCTGCCACGTGATCGTCGATGCCGAGGATTTCGCCAGGCTCCCCCCCGCG
>DATEEM010000004.1:0-24021 GCA_035281125.1 Sphingomicrobium sp.
CAATTCATTGATTGTTCAACGCATCGCTGCGAAGCCGGTGCGCGGGATGTGGGCCTTTTAAGTGACACCGGCGATTCTGACCTTTCTTCCGCTGCTGTTCGGCGTGTTCGCCGCGCAGCCCGGCGACGTGCGCGAGGTCACTCGCCTGACCGTCCAGGACGAAGTGATCCTGCGCGTGCCGATCCAGAAGCGGCCGCTCGCGCCGCAATTCGACTGGCGCGAGAAGAAGGGCCCGAAGTGCATCCCCGCCGGGGCGATCCGCCGCGGGATGCTGTCGGGGCCGGAGCAGATCGACCTGATCCTGTCGGGCGGAAGCCGGGTGCGCGCCGAGTTCGACGAGGATTGCCCGGCGCTCGACTTCTACGGCGGCTTCTACCTGCAATATGGCCGCGACCAGCAGATCTGCGCCAAGCGCGACGCGGTCCACTCGCGGATCGGCAGCAGCTGCCGGATCGAGCGGTTCAAGCTGCTCGTCCCCAAGTTCAAACATTGACTTTTGCGCCTGTGATCGCGAACTGAACCTGATCGCAGCCGTGGCAAACGCGGCGCTGTTTCTTCCATTGGAACCTGAATGACTTTTGCCGATCTCGGCCTTTCCGACGAATTGCTCCGCGCCGTTTCCGACAGCGGCTATGACGAGCCGACCCCGATCCAGCGCGCGGCGATCCCCAACGTCCTGATGGGCAAGGATTTGATCGGGATCGCCCAGACCGGCACCGGCAAGACCGCGGGCTTCGTCCTGCCGATGATCGATATCCTGCACCAGGGGCGCAGCCGGGCGCGGATGCCGCGCTCTTTGATCCTCGAGCCGACGCGCGAGCTGGCGATGCAGGTCGCCGAGAATTTCGAGAAATACGGCAAGTATCACCCGCTCTCCATGGCGCTGCTGATGGGCGGGGTTCAGATGGGCGACCAGGTGAAGGCGCTGGAAAAGGGCGTCGACGTGCTGATCGCGACGCCCGGCCGGCTGATGGACCTGTTCAGCCGCGGCAAGATCATGCTCACCGACTGCAAGCTGCTGGTGATCGACGAAGCCGACCGCATGCTCGACATGGGCTTCATCCCCGACATCGAGGAGATTTGCGCCAAGCTGCCCAAGGCCCGACAGACGCTACTATTCTCTGCGACGATGCCCCCGCCGATCCAGAAGCTGGCAGCGAAGTTCCTGACCGACCCGAAGCGGGTCGAGGTCGCCCGGCCGGCGACCGCCAACATCAATATCGAGCAGCGGCTGGTCGAGGTGAAAGCCGACCGCAAGAAGGACGCGCTGAAGGACGTCCTGCGCCACGAGGAGTTCAAGAACGCGATCGTGTTCTGCAACCGCAAGACGACCGTGCGCGAGCTGGCGTCGAGCCTCAGGCGCTCGGGCTTCGCCGCGGGCCAGATCCAGGGCGACATGGACCAGGCGCAGCGGATCGCCGAGTTCGACCGGTTCAAGAGCGGCGAGATCGACATCCTCGTCGCCTCCGACGTCGCCGCCCGCGGGCTCGACGTGAAGGGTGTCAGCCACGTGATCAATTTCGACGTGCCGTGGCAGCCCGACGATTACGTCCACCGCATCGGCCGCACCGGCCGCGCCGGCGCCACCGGGATTGCCGTCACCCTGGCGACCAAGGCGGACGGCGAGCTGGTCGAGCGGATCGAGAAGCTGACCGGGCGGAAGATCCCGCGTGCCGCCGCGGCGGATGGAAAGGCGGAGCCGAAGGTCGGAGCCGAGGAGCCGAAGGCCAAAGCCGAGGAGCCGAAGCGCTCCGCGAAGTCGGAAAAAGCGCAGAAGAGGCCGAAAGCCGAGGCCGAGCCGGCGCGCGCCGCCACGCCCGACAAGCCGAAGAAAGAACGCGACACGGTGGTCGAGGACATCAAGAGCGAGTGGAACGGCCCCCTCCCGGCCTTTCTCTCGGTCAAGGCCGACTAGCCCCGCGCGCGTACATCGCTGACACTGGAAACCCGCTTCCTGCGTTCCTAGCTCGTCCCTGGGCTGGGCGACGAAGGAAGCGCGATGACCGATTACGTACCTCCGAAAATATGGACCTGGGACCAGCCGAGCGGCGGCCAGTTCGCCAGCATCAACCGGCCGATCGCCGGCCCGACGCATGACAGGGAGCTTCCCGTCGGGAAGCATCCGTTCCAGCTCTATTCGCTGGCCACGCCGAACGGCCAAAAGGCCGCGATCATGCTCGAGGAGCTGCTCGAAAAGGGCCACGCCGGCGCCGAATATGATGCCTGGCCGATCCGCATCAGCGACGGCGATCAGTTCGGCAGCGGCTTCACCGCGATCAACCCCAATTCCAAAATCCCCGCGCTGGTCGACCGCAGCGGTGCCGAGCCGGTTCGCGTGTTCGAGAGCGGCGCGATCCTGCTCTACCTCGCCGAGAAGTTCGGCGCGTTCTTGCCGCATTCGGGTCCGAAGCGTGCGGAAACCCTGTCCTGGCTGATGTGGCAGGTCGGCGCCGCGCCCTTCCTCGGCGGCGGCTTCGGCCATTTCTTCGCTTATGCCCCGACCCAGCAGGAATATCCGATCAACCGCTACGCGATGGAGGCGAAGCGGCAGTTCGACGTTCTCGACCGGCAGCTGGCGGAGCATGAATTTGTCGCCGGCGCCGACTATAGCATCGCCGACATCGCCATCTGGCCGTGGTACGGAGGAATCGCGCTCGGCCGTAGCTACGAAGGCGCGGACACCTTCCTCGCGACCCACGAATATGAGCATGTGATGCGCTGGGCCAAGGGGATCGACGCGCGCCCGGCGGTGAAGCGCGGGCAGATCGTCAACAAGACGTCGGGCGACCCGGCCGAGCAATTGTGGGAGCGCCACGACGCCAGCGATTTCGAGTTCAGGACCCAGGACAAGATTGCGGGCGAAGCGGCGGACCAGGCAGCCGCCGTCAGGGACGACGCGATCTAGATGTCCTCCCTGCGCGGCGAAGCCTCGTGGGGAGGGGGACCAGCGAAGCTGGTGGAGGGGCCCTGATCGAGACGAGACTCGTGAACAAGTCCGTCGATTTCGATCACCAGCTTCGCCCGAGGACAGTAGAAGTCCGCAACATACGTGCCGACTGCATATTGTCGCCTGAAGCGAATGCCGCTCGGAGTGCCGCGCAGCAGTCGCCAAAGCATCGCTTCCGGCTTGCTCATCGATCGGCGCCGTGACCGCGCAAGCCGCATCGAGGCGGCGGTCGCCTTCACTTGGCCCCTCCACCAGCCTTCGGCCGGTCCCCCTCCCCATCGCTTCGCGCCAGGGAGGATGAACGATACCGCCCCAGAAATTCCGCGGCGAACGCCTTCAGCCGCTGGGCGGAAATCGCGTCGCGCAGGCCCTGCACCAGCCTTTGGTAGAACCACAGGTTGTGCTGGGTCATCAGCATCGCGCCGAGGATCTCGCCGGACTTCACCAAATGGTGGACGTAGGCGCGGCTGAACGTGGCGCAGGCGGGACACGCGCACCCCGGCTCGATCGGCTCGGCATCCTCGGCGAAACGCGCGTTGCGCAGGTTCAAGGGGCCGTCCGCGGTGAACGCCTGGCCCGTCCGGCCCGAGCGCGTCGGAAGGACGCAATCGAACATGTCGATCCCGCGCTGCACCGCGCCGACCACGTCGTCGGGCTTGCCGACGCCCATCAAATAGCGCGGCCTGTCGGCCGGCAGCTGGCCCGGCGCGAAGTCGAGGCAGCCGAACATCGCCTCCTGCCCTTCGCCGACCGCGAGGCCGCCGACCGCATAGCCGTCGAAGCCGATGGCGATCAGCGCGTCGGCTGATTCCTTTCGCATTCCCTGGTCGAGCCCGCCCTGCTGGATCCCGAACAGGGCGGCGCGCGCGGCATGATCGCGCCCGCGGTCGAATTCGTCGCGACTGCGCTTCGCCCAGCGCATCGAGCGCTCCATCGCCTCGCGTTGCTGCGCCGCGGTCGCGGTGGTCGGCACCAGCTGGTCGAACGCCATGACGATGTCCGAATCGAGAAGCCGCTGCACCTCGATCGACCGTTCCGGAGTCAGCATGTGCCGCGAGCCGTCGAGGTGGCTGGCGAAGGCGACGCCGTCTTCCGTCACCTTGGTCAGCTCGGAAAGGCTCATCACCTGGTAGCCGCCGCTGTCGGTGAGGATCGGCCGCTCCCAGCCCATGAACTCGTGGAGCCCGCCGAGCTTCGCCACCCGTTCCGCGCCCGGCCGCAGCATCAGATGATAGGTATTGCCGAGGATGATGTCGGCGCCCGACGCGCGCACCTCTTCCGGCCGCATTGCCTTGACCGTCGCCGCCGTGCCGACCGGCATGAATGCCGGCGTGCGGATCTCGCCGCGCTGCATGGCGATGACGCCGGTGCGCGCGGCGCCGTCGCTGGCGGTAATCGAGAAAGCGAAGCGCTCGGCGGTCATGCCGAGGGCGCTAGGTGCCTCATTCGGTCCGCACAAGCTCCGCGACCAGAAGCGGCCGCTGCTGCCCGATGACGGCCACCACCTCGTCGGTCGTCGCCACCCGGCCGAAGGCCAGGCCGACGATGTCGAGCGAGGCGCGGTGCAATTGCTCGCTGAGCGTGGTGCAGGCATCCCCGGCGACGACCGTCTCGAAATCGCGATCGGCGGCGCCACGTGCCGTCGCCGCGACGCACACGTCGGTCGTCAGGCCGCACACGACGACGGTACGGACGCCGCGGATCGCGAGCTGCTCCCCGAGGTCGGTCGAGATGAACGGGTCGGCGGTCGTCTTCTGGACGACGATGTCGCCCGGGCGATCGGCAACCGACGAGTCCATCCGCCAGTCGGGCTCGTCGACGCTGGGCCAGACCGGCGTGCCGATCGCTTGCCGGGCAACCTCGTCGAAGCCGCGCAGCCAGCCGGCGAGATCGGTCCCGTCGCCGGTCCGCGTCCCCGCGCCGGTGAAGGCGATCGGCAGGCCGGCCGCCCGGAACGCCGCGATCAATCGCTTCGCGTTGGGGACGACGTCCCGCGCAATCCGCTCGCGATAAGCCTCGACCGCTTCGGGAACGAGAATGCCCATCAATTTTGGAAAGCGCCCGTCATGGTCGACGAACGCCTGCTGCATGTCGACGACGATCAGCGCGGTTTCCACGCCGAGGGTCAGCGGCGCCGCCCCCTTGCGCTCGATCAACGCGAGGACGGCCTCATGATCCGCCTGTGCCATTGGCAGCTCCTCCCTGCCGCTCCCTTATGCCATTGCTCGGCGGGTCAATGCTATGCCTTATCCGCCGGGATCAGCAGGCTCGCATCGCCATAAGAATAGAAACGGTAATCCGCGTCGATGGCGTGGGCGTAAGCTGACTTCATGACGTCGAGGCCCATCAGCGCCGATACCAGCATGAACAGGGTCGATTTGGGCAGATGGAAGTTGGTGACGAGGCCGTCGATCGCCTTGAAGCGATAGCCCGGCGTGATGAAGATCGCGGTGTCGCCTTCGAACGGGCGGATCGCGCCGCCATCGTCCGCAGCGCTCTCGAGCAGGCGCAGGCTGGTGGTGCCGACCGCGATCAGCCGACCGCCCGACGATCGCGCCGCATTGAGGCGGTCGGCCGTCGCGGCGTCGATCCGGCCCCACTCGGCGTGCATCTTGTGCTCGGCGATCGTTTCCGACTTGACCGGCAGGAACGTCCCGGCGCCGACATGAAGCGTCAACGTCTCGCGCCGGATTCCGCGGGCGTCGAGCGCTTGCGTCAGCCGCTCGGTGAAATGCAGCGCCGCGGTCGGCGCGGCGACCGCGCCTTCCTCGCGGGCGAACATCGTCTGATAATCGGCGCGGTCGCGCTCGTCGATCGGCCGCTTCGACGCGATATAGGGCGGCAGCGGCATCCGTCCGGCGCGCTCGAGCAGCAGCTCGACCGGCTCGTCCCCGTGGAAGTGCAGCAGCGCCGAGCCGTCCTCGCCTTTTTCGACGACCGAGGCGGTGACATGCTCGCCGAAGTCGATCACGTCGCCAGTCCGCGCGCGCTTCGCATTGCGCAAAAACGCCTGCCACTCGCGCGGCCCCTCGCGCTTGTGCAGCGTCGCGCCGATGCTCGCCTCCCCACGTTTCCCCTCGAGCTGGGCCGGAATGACTTTGGTGTCGTTGAACACCAGCACGTCGCCAGGCGCGAGCAGCTGCGGCAGGTCGAGCACCTCATGGTCGGACAATTGCCGCCCACGGACCGCCAGCAGCCGCGCGCTGTCGCGCGGCCGCGCGGGCCTCAGTGCAATCCGTTCGGCGGGCAGGTCGAAGTCGAAGTCGGCGACGCGCATCGCGCCGCTCCTAGCCGCCCAGCGTTGCCTTGACGATCTTGGTCGGCTGCGCCGGCGGCTCGCCCGGGGCAATGCGGTCGACCGCGTCCATGCCCGAGACCACGCGGCCCCACACGGTGTAATTCCGTTCGAGCCCGATATTGGGGCCGAACGTGATGAAGAACTGACTGTTCGCCGAATCCGGATTGTCGGTTCGCGCGGCCGCCACAGTTCCGCGGAAATAGGGCATGTTCGTGAATTCCGCCTTGAGGTCGGGCAGGCTGGATCCGCCGCTGCCGTCGCCCTTAGGGTCCCCGCCCTGGGCCATGAACCCGGGAACGACGCGATGGAAGGTAAGGCCGTTGTAGAAACCCTGGCGAACCAGGGCCTGGATCCGCTCGACATGACGCGGCGCAAGGTCCGGCCGCATCTGGATGACCACGGTGCCGCCGTTCGACAGCTCGAGCGTCAGTTTGTTCGCCGGGTCGGCGGCGACCGCGGCCGGCGGGGCGATGCTCGGGAGGGGTGGCACTGCCGGCTCGGGTTTCTTCGCGGCAATGAGCACGAACGCCAGAAAAGGAAACGCAAACAAGACCTTGGGAATCATTCAACACCCTCCCGAAAACGCGTTCGCCCTAGTGCAGGAACGGCGCCGACGCTAGCGTAAACCCCCGTTGAGGTGCCGCCGGACGTCGTCCGCGACCGCCGGGGTGACGAACTTGTCGATCGACCCGCCGAAGCGCGCGATCTCCTTGACCAGCTTCGAGGCGATCGGCTGCAGCGACACGTCGGCCATCAGAAAGACGGTCTCGATGTCGTCGTTCAGCTTCTGGTTCATGCCCGCCATCTGGAACTCATATTCGAAGTCGGCGACCGCGCGCAGCCCGCGCAGGATCATCGACGCCCCCTGCGCTTCGGCGAAATCCATCAGCAGTGAATCAAATTCGACTACGGCGATGTTGCCGGGGATATCCGCCGTTTCACGACGGACCATGTCGAGCCGCTCGGCGACCGGGAACATCGGTTCCTTGGACGGATTCGTCGTGACGCCGATCACCAGCTTATCGACCAGGTGCGCGCCGCGCCGGATGATGTCGAGATGCCCGAGCGTGATCGGGTCGAAGGTCCCGGGATAGACTGCGACTCTCAACGGCGTCCCCCTCTAATGGTCGCGCTCGATAGCAAATCGGGCGATCGCGCGCAGCAAATCGGCCTCCTCGCCATGATCGGACAGATGCTCGATAGCCTGGTTGACGAGGAAGCTCGCCTGCTGGCGGGCCCGCTCCTCGCCGAGGAGCGAAACGAAAGTCGCCTTGCCGGCGCGCTTGTCCTGGCCGGTCCGCTTCCCGGCGGCGTTCTCGTCGCCGCTGTGGTCGATGAGGTCGTCGGCGATCTGGAAGGCGAGACCGATGTTGCGGGCATATCCGCGGTAGGGCGTCCGGGCGTCGTGGGCGAGGCGCACCATGATGCACGCCGCCTCGACTGAATATTCGATCAGCGCCCCGGTCTTGAGCTGCTGGAGCCGGGTGATCGCGGCGAGGTCGAGCTGCTGGCCCTCGGCAAAAAGGTCCATCATCTGCCCGCCCGCCATTCCTCCAGGCCCCGCGGCGCGCGCCAGCTCGAGCACCAGGTCGGACCGCACCCACGGGTCGTCATGGGTCGCCTGGTGGGCGAGGATCTCGAACGCCAGGGCGTGAAGGCTGTCGCCGGCAAGCACCGCCTCGGCCTCGCCGAAAGCCTTGTGAACGCTCGGCTTGCCGCGCCTCAGGTCGGAATCGTCCATGCACGGCAGGTCGTCGTGGATCAGCGAATAAACGTGGATCGCCTCGATCGCGCAGCCGACGCGAAGCGCGCGCTCGCGCGAAATGGCGAAGAGCTGGGACGCCGCGACGGTGAGCAAGGGCCGCAGCCTCTTGCCGCCGCCGATCGCCGCGTGGCGCATCGCCTCGTATAGCGGGCGGCGACTGTCGTCGGTCGGCGGAAGCAGGCGATCGAAAAAGTCGTCGACCTCGGCGGAAACGCGTCCGGCCTCGGCCTCGAGCATTCCGTCGAGCCGGTCGACCGTCTTAACCGGCATCGAACGGCTTGACGCCCGCTGGCTTGCCGTCGCTGCCGAGCGCGATCTGTTCGATCCGCGCCTGGGCCTCCTTGAGGCGCGCCTCGCAATGCCGCTTCAGCCGATCGCCCTCCTGGTAAAGCTCGATCGACTTGTCGAGCGGCGCTTCGCCCTTTTCGAGCGTGCGCACGATCTCCTCGAGCCGCGCAAGCGCCGCCTCGAAGCTCAGCTGGCTGACGTCGGTTTCAGCGGTAGTGGCCATGCACTTGGCTTCTGACCCTCAACGGGCGCGCCGTAAAGCCCGGACGCGCTTACTCGACCGGCGTATTCTTGAACGGGTCGCGAATCCCGGGGACGACCTCGTCGCGCAGGTCCTCTCCCGCGGCCTCGGCGAGCGCTGCCTCGGCCTCGCGAACATGCTGCTCGCGCTCGCGGCGAAGCTCCTCGATCAGCGCCTCGCGGTCGCTGTCCAGCCGCGTGTCGGTCGGGGCCGCGGCGCCAGCCGCCTTGGCCGCCTTCGCGACCGCGGCGTCGAGCTCGCGCTGCGTCGTCAGGCCTAGCGTCACCGGGTCCTTGGGCGTGATATTGGCCATGTTCCAGTGGGTGCGGTCGCGGATCGCGGCGATGGTCGTGCGGGTCGTCCCGATCAGCTTCGAAATTTGGCCGTCGCTGACCTCGGGGTGGTTGCGGATGATCCAGGCGATTCCGTCGGGCTTGTCCTGGCGCTTGCTGACCGGCGTGTAACGCGGTCCCTTGGTGCGGCGCACCTGGTCGGGAACGCGGTGCATCTGCAGCCGATAGTCGGGGTCCTTCTGGCCCTTTTCGATCTCCTCATGGGTCAGCTCTCCAGCGCGGATCGGATCGCGCCCGGTGAGCTTGGTCGCCGCGGTATCGTCGGCGATCGCCTGGACCTCGAGGATGTGGAGCCCGCAGAATTCGGCGATCTGCTCGAACGTCAGCGAGCTGTTGTCGACCAGCCAGGCGGCGGTCGCATGGGGCATCAGGGGGGTGGCTTGGGCCACGGCGTCTCTCCGCAATCTTGAAACAAATAGGGCCGCCCCTCGCGGAGCGGCCGGTCTGGCGCGCGATGTAATCCCGCCGCCGCGGGAGAGCAAGCGCCCTATAGGGTCATCGGGATATAGCGCGGTTGGCCCTTCACCCTCTCGAGCCAGTTCCCGACCCGCGGGTAGAGATGCATCTCGAACCCGGATTCGTGCGCGACGTGCGTGTATGCGAACAGGCAGACGTCAGCGAGGGTCATGTGGCCGGCAACGAACCAGTCGCGCCCCTCGAGGTGCTTTTCCATAAGCTTCAGCGCCGCCTCGCCCGCCTCTCGCTTGCCCGGAATCTGCAGCTTCTGCGCTTCGGTCAGATTGGCATGGCCGACCCAGTCCTTCCAGAAGCGCAAGGTCGCGATGTTGGGTTCGTGATTGTACTGCTCCCAGAACATCCAGCGCAGCATGTCCGCATGGTCGAAGCCGTCGGTTGGAATCAGGTTCGACCCGTCGGCGATATAGTAGCAGGCGGCATTGCTTTCGGGGATGAAGCGGTGGTCGACCTGGAGCACGGGGATGCGGCCGTTGGCGTTGACCTCCCACAGGAACTGCGGGGTCCGGGTCTCACCCTTCATGATGTCATATTCCCGCCGCTCGAGATGCTTGCCGACGATCGCCGCGGTGAGGCGCACCTTGTAGCAATTCCCCGACGCGGAATATTCGTGGAGGATCAGCTTCTCCATGCCCAGTCCTCCCATCGCTAGCTGCAGCGCAGGTTGAGGGAATTTCCTCGCTCGGCTCGACCGGGAAGCACAATCGCGCAATTCATTTGGAGCAGCAACCGGCGCGATATATTCCCTCTGCGCCGAGTCGACGCTGGCTAGGCCAGCAAGCCGGGGGGGCATCGCGCCATGGCACGCAAGACGACTGAACTGCGCACATTATGGAAGGCCTTCGAATGCAAGGAGGCCAAGATGGTCCTTGTGCCGTTCGGCCCCGACCGGATCCGGGTCGCGCCCGAGACGGCAGATGCCTGGACGGCGCTGGCCTGCGTGCTTGCCCATCACAAGTATGAAATTCGCACCAAGGACACCGACAGCTACAATTGCCGTGAGGCCAAGGGCGGAGGCAGAAGCCTCCACTCGTTCGGCATCGCGCTCGACGTCAACTGGACCACCAACCCGTACCTGGACCACGCCGGCCAGCGCGCCGTGCGCTATTCGGACAAGGCGACGCAGGCGGAGCGCGCCGAGGACGTGCGGCGCGGCCAGGCCGACACCGACATGACGAAGGCGATGATCGACGACGTCGCGCGGATCAAGACCAAGGGCGGGGTCGCGGTCTTCGAGTGGGGCGGCAGCTGGAAAACGGTCAAGGACTGCATGCATTTCGAGCTCGACGTCGGACCCGACGATCTCGCCAAGGGCATCGACTGGGCCACGGTCGCCGGGTCCGACGCGCTCGGCCTCGCCGCGCCCGAAATCCCTGTGCCGCCCGCGCCGGTCGCGATGGGCGCGGCGGCCGAGGCGGTCAGCCCCGAGCCGCACGTCGTGATCGCGCGCGACGGGCTCAAGCTGCGGGCCGGCCCCGGCCTGTCGTTCGGCACGGTGCGCAGTTACCCGAGGGGGACCATCGTCCATGTCCTCGCGCGCGAAGGCGAATGGGCGCTGGTCGACCTGCAGGGCGACGGCGGCGCCGACGGCTTCATGTTCCACGCCTTCCTCCGTCCGACCGGTACGACGACGCCGGCGGCAGCGCCGATCACGGAAGGAATCGCGCCGCCGCTGGCGCCGGCGATCGCCGACGAACTGGCCCTGTTCACGCCGGCGCTGGTCAAGACGATGTTCCCGTTCACGCCGGCGAGCGCGATTGCGGCCAACCTTCCGCACGTCCTCGCAGGGCTTCGGGCAAAAGGCCTCGCCGACCGGTCGATGGCCTTGATGGCCCTGGCCACGATCCGGGCCGAAACCGAAGGCTTCCAGCCTATCAGCGAAGGCCGGAGCAGGTTCAACACGCGCAACAAGCCGTTCGACCTGTACGAACCCGGAACCTCAGCCGGGCAGAGAGTCGGCAACACCCAGGCAGGCGACGGCGCGCGCTTCAAGGGCCGCGGCTACGTCCAGCTCACCGGTCGGTTCAACTACACGCGGGTCGGTCGAGAGATCGGCGTCGACCTCGTCGCTTCGCCGGACACGGCAAACGATCCGCCGACCGCCGGCATCATCCTCGCCCAGTTCCTCAGGAACGTGGAATCCCGGCTCCGGGCGGCGCTCGCCGCCGGCAATTTGAAGCTGGCGCGAAAACTGATCAACGGCGGCTCGCACGGCCTCGACCGGTTCGTGGATGCGTATGAGCGCGGCCAGCGGGCTCTTCGAGGCTGATCCGACGCGCTAGCCGGCGAGTTCGGCGTCCACCTGGAGCACAATCTTGCCGATATGCTCGCCGGCTTCCATCCGCGCGTGGGCCGCGGCGGCCTCAGCCAGCGGGACGATGCTGTCGATCACCGGTTTCAGCCGGCCGCCCTCGACATAGGGCCAAACCGTCTTCGCGATTTCGTCCGCCACCATGGTCTTGAATTCGACCGAGCGCGGCCGCAGCGTCGAGCCGGTCAGCGTCAGCCGCCGGCGCATGACCTCCGCAATCGAGATCTCGGCACTGGCGCCGCGCTGGAACGCGATCGACACGTGGCGTCCGTCGTCCGCAAGCGCCTTGAGGTTGCGCGGCACATAGTCGCCGCCGACCATGTCGAGCACCACCGCGACGCCCGTGCCGGCGGTCAGACGCTGCGCCTCGGCGACGAAATCCTGGGTGCGGTAATTGATTGCGGCGGCGGCTCCCAGCTCGGTCGCGCGCGCGCATTTCTCGTCGCTCCCGCAAGTGACGAGGACGTTGAGGCCGAACAATTGGCCGAGCGCGATCGCCATCGTGCCGATGCCGCTCGTGCCGCCATGCACTAGCACCCAGTCGCCGTCCGCGGCGAAGCCCCGCTCGAACAGATTGACCCAGACGGTGAACAGGGTCTCGGGCATGGCCGCCGCTTCGACCAGCGAGATCGAATCGGGCACGAGCAGGCAGGTGCCGATCGGCGCCGCGCAATATTGCGCATAGCCGCCGCCGGCGACCAGCGCGCAGACCTTGCGCCCGATCAGCTCCTCCGCGCCCGCGCCCGTCTCGACCACAACCCCGGCCACCTCGAGGCCGAGGATGTCGGGTGCGCCTGGCGGCGGCGGATATAGGCCCCTGCGCTGGAGGATGTCCGGCCGGTTGACCCCCGCGGCGGCGACCTTGATCAGCACCTCGTCGGCGCCAAGCCGGGGCACGCGCCGGTCGACCAGGGCCAGCTCTTCGGCGCCGTCGGGCTGGGGCGCGACGACCGCCTTCATCGACGAGGGAACCGAATTGCCCACCGAACCCGGCTTATTGACTTGCCGCGTCGGAGGGTCAACGCTTCCGCGACGATGGACCTCGACGACCTTTTCCCAAGCAAGCCGGATGACCCACTCGTCGCGCTCGGCAAGCAGGACCTCGATCCGCTGTCGATCGACGAGCTCAAGGAGCGCGTCGAGACGTTGAAGGCCGAGATCGCTCGCGTCGAGGCGCACATGCAGCGGGCGCAGACCCATCGCTCCGCCGCCGAAGACCTTTTCAAGAAGAATTAACCATAAATGGCCGACTGTCTGAGTCGCGCCCTTGATTGGGCGGACGATGCGTATGACATTGGTTTGGAGCCCGGCACTCCGCCGGGCGTGGAGTTGCAAAGGTAATGCCCAGTTTCGCCCGCGAGCTTGAACAGACTCTCCACAACGCGCTTGGGGAGGCGAGCAAGCGCCGGCACGAATATGCGACGCTCGAGCATTTGTTGATTGCCCTGATCGACGACGAACATGCGTCCAAGGTGATGACCGCCTGCGGGGTCAGCCGCGACGAGCTGCGAACGGCGGTCAAGCAATATCTCGACAATGAGCTCGGCGCGCTGGTCGCCGACAGCGCGACCGACCCGACGCCGACCAGCGGCTTCCAGCGCGTAGTCCAGCGCGCAATCCTCCACGTCCAATCGTCCGGACGCGATGAGGTCACTGGCGCCAACGTGCTGGTTGCCTTGTTCTCCGAACGCGAGAGCTACGCCGTCTATTTCCTCCAGCAGCAGGACATGAGCCGCTTGGATGCGGTGACCTACATCAGTCACGGCGTCGGCAAGGGCGAAGCCTCCGCCGAGCCGCGCGCGCCCGAAGGCGCCGAGGAAAAGAGCGAAAAGGAAGGCGGCAAGAAGGAATCCGCGCTCAAGCAGTTCACCGTCGACCTCAACGAGAAGGCCCGCGCCGGCAAGGTCGACCCGCTCATCGGCCGCATGCCCGAGGTCGACCGCACGGTGCAGATCCTGTGCCGCCGGTCGAAGAACAACCCGCTCTACGTCGGCGACCCGGGCGTCGGGAAGACCGCGATCGCGGAAGGGCTAGCGCGCAAGATCGTCGAGGGCGACGTTCCGGATGTGCTCAAGGGCGCGACCATCTATGCGCTCGACATGGGCGCCCTCCTCGCCGGCACCCGCTACCGCGGTGACTTCGAGGAGCGGTTGAAGTCCGTGGTCGGCGAGCTCGAGAAATTGCCCAACGCGATCCTGTTCATCGACGAGATCCACACGGTGATCGGCGCCGGGGCCACATCCGGCGGCGCGAT
This sequence comes from Sphingomicrobium sp., assembly GCA_035281125.1. GTDB lineage: Bacteria > Pseudomonadota > Alphaproteobacteria > Sphingomonadales > Sphingomonadaceae > Sphingomicrobium. Next base: position 13,932 of record DATEEM010000004.1, read on the forward strand.
GGATGCCTCGAACCTGCTCAAGCCGGCGCTGTCGTCGGGCACGATCCGCTGCATCGGCTCGACCACCTACAAGGAGTTCCGCAACCATTTCGAGAAGGATCGCGCGCTTCTGCGCCGGTTCCAGAAGATCGACGTCAACGAGCCGACGGTCGAGGACACGATCAAGATCATCGCCGGGCTGCGCAGCTCGTTCGAGGGCCATCACAACGTCCGCTACACGCCCGACGCGATCAAGTCGGCGGTCGAGCTGTCGGCGCGCTACATCCACGACCGCAAGCTGCCCGACAAGGCGATCGACGTGATCGACGAGGTCGGCGCGATGCAGATGCTGGTCCCGCCGAGTCGCCGCAAGAAGGTGATCACGCCGAAGGAAATCGAGGCGGTGGTCGCGACCATGGCGCGGATTCCGCCCAAGTCGGTCAGCGCCGACGACAAGCAGGTGCTCGAGCATCTCGAAGCGGACCTGAAGCGCGTCGTCTTCGGCCAGGACCTCGCGATCGAGAAGCTCGCGTCGGCGATCAAGCTCAGCCGCGCAGGGCTGCGCGATCCCGACAAGCCGATCGGCAACTACCTCTTCTCCGGCCCGACCGGTGTCGGCAAGACCGAGGTCGCGCGCCAGCTCGCCGCGATCATGGGCATCCCGCTGCAGCGGTTCGACATGTCGGAATATATGGAGCGCCACGCGGTCAGCCGGCTGATCGGCGCGCCTCCGGGCTATGTCGGCTACGACCAGGGCGGCCTTCTGACCGACGCGGTCGACCAGCATCCGCACAGCGTCCTCCTGCTCGACGAGATCGAGAAGGCGCACCCCGATTTGTTCAACATCCTGCTCCAGGTGATGGACCATGGGAAGCTGACCGACCATCACGGCAAGACGGTCGATTTCCGCAACACCATCCTGATCATGACCACCAACGCCGGCGCCGCCGACATGGCGCGCGAGGGGATCGGGTTCGGCGCCTCGAGCCGCGAGGACGCGCAGGAGGATGCGGTCAAGAAGATGTTCACGCCCGAGTTCCGCAACCGCTTGGATGCGATCGTGCCGTTCAGCTACCTGCCCCCGGCGGTGGTCGCGCGCGTCGTCGACAAGTTCATCCTCCAGCTCGAGCTCCAGCTCGCCGACCGCAACGTCCACATCGACCTGGACGAGGAAGCACGAGCCTGGCTCGTCGAGCGCGGCTACGACAAGCTCTACGGCGCCCGGCCGATGGGCCGCCTGGTCCAGGAGAAGATCAAGCAGCCGCTCGCCGAGGAATTGCTGTTCGGCAAGCTGGTCAACGGCGGCGAGGTCAAGGTTCGCATCAAGGACAACGCCCCGGCCTTCGAGCTCACCCCTGCGCCGCCCAAGGCGGCCAGGAAGGCTCCGGCAAAGCCCAAGGCCGACAAGGCGGCCGCCAAGAAAAAAGCCGGCGGCGAGGAAGCCCCCGCGGCGGAGTAGGCCGTATCAGGCGGCGCCTTTCGGCCACCTCCACGCATAACCGACGACCGCAAGCGTCAGCGCGATCTCGATGACGCCGTAGAAGATGAAGTGCGCGCCGCTCCACATCGTCATGCCGATGATCGCTGTGTAGATCGTGCCGAAGAGCATGTTGAGGATGCGATTCGGCCGATCCGGGAGAATGACCGACAAAGCGATCATCAGGCTCGGTACGGCCATCATCGCCGACACGAAGATCATCACGCCGTCGGTCGACCGCCCGAGCGGGGGGATCAAACCTTGGTTCATCGTCGCCAGCTGACCCGGCGCGAACAGCCCGAAATAATCGGCGTAGATGTAGCAAAACATCGCCGACGCCCACAGCGCCGAAAGCTTGATCTTCGTCGGAATATCGAATTCGTTCACCATGTTTTCCCCGCTCATTCCCGTCTGCTTGTTGGCCGAACCCCGAAAACGGCGAGCCAGATGGCGAGCGCTCCCTCGGCAAGGAGCGAGATAAGCATCACCGCGTCCGGTATGCGCCTCGCGATCGCGGGTGCAGCGAGCTCGACCGATGCGTCGAGGACGAACGCCACCCCGGCGATCATCATCAGCCAGCCGATCCATGACGGCAGCCAGCCCGAGCGCAGCGCCAGCCACCCGATCAGCACGCAATAAGGTCCGAAGAACAAACCGGTGAGGCCGTATGTCGCGCCGTGAACCCGAAGCGCTTCGAAAGCGATGGACGAACCCTGCAGGACGAGCGGGAGAAGCAGGATCGCCATCGCGCTCGTGAGCATCGCGATACCGATTGCGCTGAAGAGCGCGGCAAGCATCGACAAGGCGGCATTCACCGGTTTGAACAATGCGTAGAGCATCGCGGTGACGACCACGTAGCTTATCAGCATCACGCCATCGGCGAGCACTCCGAGCCTGTACAATGACTCGAGCTGGCGAAGATGCTCAGCGGTCGCGACCGGATCACCGGACCGGACTGAGCCACGGACATAGACTTCCGCGAACATTCCTGCCGCGATGGTGATGAGGTATGCAATGCCGGCGGCGCGAGCCTGGACTTGAGGTTCAGCTACGGACGAAACGGCTGACATACCGCTGTCTTCCATCGCCAAGGCCGCTCCTAATCCCGCCAACTGTCTTATATCGATAACACAGCTTTCGGCGAGGTCAAGGTTCGCATCAAGGACAACGCCCCGGCCTTCGAGCTCACCCCTGCGCCGCCCAAGGCGGCCAGGGCGAAGGGGGCCCGCAGGGCCGCCAAGCCTCCCGCCAGGGCGAGGAAAAAGGCGGCGGCGAGGGATGGGAACCGAAGGCTTTACGCCTTGGCGGGCAGCATCAGCCCTTGCGGCTGCCAGTTTACCTCGTGGGCGTCGACGCCTTTGCCGTAGAGCTCGAGCCATCGAGGCTCGAAACGGATCGCTGCGAAGTCGTCGGGAAAGTTTGGCCACAGCTGCTTTCGAACGGCCTCTCCAGGGCGGTTCACCGACAAGGTCTCAGCGTCTGTGTGGGCCGTGGCCTTCCCCATGAAGCTCACATAGAAAGCATCTTTGTACCCGTTCGCGAAATCATCGAAGTTGAAGTGCAGGGTCGCGTTTGAGTTCGCTTGGATCTGAGCCACCTTGCGGCTCGTCCGCCGGGTTCCGATCCAGAAAACCAAATCGTCCCCAGGAGGCTTCACTCCCACAGGTCGAACGCGCGGAACTCCATGGGCGTCGACGGTCACTAATGTCGCGGTGCGATCCTCCGCGAACATCGCCTTTGCCGCAGCCAATATCTTGGCCTCGTCATCGAGGCGGTAGAGCTCGCCCGGCACCGGCGGAGAAGCAGCTCTTGCAGCAGAACTGCCTAATATAGTGGCCAGCCAGACCGCAGGGGCCACGTTCACCAAATCACGCCGCGTGAGATCGACAATCATCTCCTTCCCCCTCGTTGCTGCACCGGAATCGGCGGCATCTGCGACTTGAACCGCTCCGCTTCCTCGGACCCGCCGGTGGCATTGCCCTCGCTGTAGCTATGCGCTCCGGCACCCGCCAAATGGCCGCCCTGGACGATCAGATATTCCTCGCGGATCGAGCGGCCTTCGAAGAAACATTCCAGAATCTCGCGGGTGCCGGCGGCGTACCGGGCTTGCGCGGACAGCGAGGTGCCCGAAATGTGTGGCGTCATGCCGTGGTGCGGCATCGACCGCCACGGGTGGTCGCGCGGCGCCGGCTGGGGGAACCAGACGTCGCCGGCATAGCCGGCGAGCTGGCCGCTCCGCAGCGCTGCCGCGACCGCGTCGCGGTTGGCGATCTTGCCGCGCGCGGTGTTCACCAGATAGGCGCCGTGCTTCATCCGCGCGATCATCGCCTCGTCGAACAGATTCTCCGTCTCCGGATGCAGCGGGCAATTGATCGTCACCACGTCGCAATGCGGCACCATGTCCGCCGCGCTTTCGTGGAAGGTCAGGCCCAGATCCTGCTCGACCTCGGCCGGCAGGCGGTGGCGGTCGGTGTAATGGAGATGGACGTCGAACGGCTTCAGCCGCTTGAGCACCGCCAGCCCGATCCGCCCGGCGGCCACCGTCCCGACATGCATCCCCTCGATGTCGTAGCTGCGCGCGGCGCAGTCCGCGATGTCCCATCCACCGGCCCTCACCACCTCCCAGGACGGCAGATAATTGCGCACGAGCGAGAGGATCATCATCACCACATGCTCGGACACGCTGATCGAGTTGCAGTAGGTGACTTCGGCAACCGTGACTCCGCGCTCGATCGCCGCCTGAAGGTCGGTGTGATCCGAGCCGATGCCCGCGGTTATCACCAGCTTGAGATTCTTCGCCTTGGCGAAGCGCTCGGCGGTCATATAGGCGGGCCAGAAAGGCTGGGAGATAACCACATCGGCGTCGACCAGCTGTCGCTCGAACTCGCTGTCCGGTCCGTCCTTGTCGGACGTGACGACCAGCTGGTGCCCGGCGTCCTCGAGGAACTTGCGCAGGCCGAGTTCGCCCGACACGCTGCCGAGCAGCTGCCCCGGCTGAAAATCGATCGCTTCCGGGCTCGGCAGCGTCTGCCCGTCGGGATAGCGCTCGATCCTGGGCAAATCGTCGCGCGGGTAGCTCTCCGGATAACCGCTCTTCGGATCGTCGTAGAGGACGCAGAGGATCTTCGCCATGGAACACCCCTTTCCGCGCGCCGGTAGCATTTTTGGAAGGCACCTGCACGACCGTTCGGGGGAAGCTCTCGCCGCGGGCTATGGCACCTCTCGGCCTGTCACGCCGCCGCGCAGATCTTCGCCCGTCGCGCGTTTTCGCGATCGAACATTGCGCGGATGGTCGCTCCGTCGGACGGCTGCTCCTGGAGCGTTTCCGGGTCCCACTGACTCCGGTGCGCGGCGAAGAAATCGCCGCCGTAAATGTGGATGCCGCCGGTGAACCTCTCCAGCGGATTGGTCACCGAATGGACCGCGTCGGCGGGCAGCGAGGCGACATCGCCGGCGAAGAGAACATTCGCCGAATGGGCCTTCAGCCCATCCGCATCGCGCCGCCAGAAGATATTGTCCTCGCGGCCCGTATAGATGCCGATCAGCGCCCACATCCCATGATCGTGCGGAAGCAAATTCATCTGCGGCGTCCATTTGGCGGCGAAGATCGTCAGCTCCGGCGAGCGGTGAAGGACGTCGAGGCCGGCCTCGGTGGGTTCGCCGAGCCCGGCCAATACCGCCGCGTGGTCGCGGACCGCGCGTGCGAGCACCTCCCTCACCGCTGCCTGGCTGTCACGGTCCCTCGCCGCAGCCACGCAGTCCTCAACGAATCGTTCGCGTTCGAAAGACTTGGCCATGGTCGACCTCCGGTTGCGGGCAGCGGCCCCGGTCTGGAACACCGCAGCCGCGCCGATCGCGGCGAGTCCTCCACCAAGGACCGTGCGGCGCGTCACCCAGCAGCGGCGTTGTCCTAGCATTCCGGTCCTATCGCGAAAACCGCGAGCTGTTATCCAGTCCAAAATCTGGACCGGACGGATCCGCGAAACCTGCTAAGGTTGGGCGATGCAGCAAGGCTTCGGCCAATTCTGCCCGCTCGCGCTGGCGTCGGAGGTATTAACGCAGCGATGGATGCTACTGATCCTGCGCGAGCTCGGCGCCGGAAGCGCGCGGTTCAACGACATCCGCCGGGGCGTTCCGCGAATTTCGGCGAGCCTGCTCAAGGAACGTCTCGATAGCCTGCAAGCGGCCGGGATCGTCGAACAAAGTGGGAGCGGCCAGGACCGGCGCTATCGCCTGACCGAAGCGGGCCATGAGCTCAAGCCGATCCTGTCGGGCATCGGCGCCTGGGGCCAGCGCTGGGCCCGCGATATCCGCCCCGACGATCTCGACCCAGGCTGGCTCGTGTGGAACATCCACCGCAGGCTAAATCTCGACGCCATGCCCGAGGGGCCGCTGGTCATCGAGTTCCGCTTCGTCGACGCCCGGCCCGGTCAGCGGCGGTTCTGGCTGCTCCGCCGCCGCCGCGAGGTCGAGGTGTGCCTTAAACCGCCGGGCCGAGACAGCGACCTCGTCGTCGAAACCGGCGTCCAGACCCTCGCCGAGATTTGGCGCGGGCTGCGGCCCATCGCCGAAGAGATCGCCGCTGGCCGGCTCAGGCTGGACGGTCCGACGAACTTGCGCCGTACTTTCCCCGGCTGGCTTTTGCTCAGCGTTTACGCTCCGATCGAACGGCGCCGATAATCGCGATCAGCTTTTCGGCGGCGCGAAGGCGAAGCGGCACGACCGCTCACCGCGCGCCATGCAGCGGCGATGCACGACCGGCCGGCCTGACAGCGATCCGAGCAGGGCCAGGTCGACCTCGCAGATGGTCTGGTCGGCCATGGCGAGGTCGTGGAACACGCAATTGTGCGCCTCGATTTCGCGGCCGCCATCCCCATCGACCGCGCGCGATTCATAGCCAAGCTCTCGCATCAGCGCGGCGATCCGCCGGATATTGTCGTCCGGATCGTCGCCGACCTCGGCGCGCAGGCTGTCGGCGAGGGACCGGCCGATCCGCTGCAGCGTCGTGCGAAGTTCTTCCGGGCCGAGGTGCCGCGCCAGTTCTTCCAGCATCTGCCGCGCGAGCAGCGCATATTGGCGCGGGAAGGTCGCCTTTCCCGCCGCGCTCAGCCGGTAGCCCTGCGACGGCCGGCCGCGCGTGCGGATCGCCGCCGAGCGCTCGATCAAGCCTTCGCGCTCGAGCGCCATGATGTGCTGGTGCGCGGCGTTGCGCGACACGCCCAGGGCCGTCGACACCGCCTGAACCCCGACCGGCTCTTCCGATTTCAGAAGAAGATCGAGAATTCGATCGCGGCTGCGCACCGAAGCGTCCGGTACAAAGTCGTTCATGCGCCCGGAATTCTAATGGGAAATCATATCTTTGCAACTTTGTAATTGTGAAAGTTGACAAAGTGTCCCGTTCGGTCCCACAACAGATGCTTGGAACAGGAGGGAAGCATGCTGAAATTGGCTGTTTTGATATTCGCCATCGGGGCGCTCGGCGGGCTGGTCATGGCCAACCGCATCTTCCGCGGACAGCTTGCGCCTTGGGCTCTGTCGCTGCTCCACGCCGCGCTCGGCGCGGCCGGCCTGGTCCTTACCGCCATCGTCGTTCTCGGCGGTGCGCCGGACGTCGCGAGCATCGTTCCGATCGCTTTGCTGATCTTAGTCGTCGCCGCCCTCGCCGGCTTCTATTTGGCATCGATCCACTTGCGCAACACGCCGCCTGCGAAGGGCGCGGTGGTAGCGCACGCGGGCATCGCCGTGGTCGGATTCCTGCTGCTTGCCGGCGGTGCGTTCAGCCTGATTTGAGTTGCCCCCGGTGCTCGGCCATCCACTCCATCCCGCTTTAGTCCACTTCCCGATCGGACTGCTCCTTTCGGCAACGGCGGCCGATCTGGCGTGGGCGGCCGGCATCACCGACGACGTGCATCTCGCCGCAATGCTCATGGCCGGCGGCCTTGCCATGGGCCTCGTCGCCATGGCTGCGGGGCTGATCGATTTCGCCAGGCTCGACCAGGCGCTGGTCCCCCACGCGATCCGCCACATGGCTGCGGTCGGCGCCGCCTGGCTGGGTTACGCCGTCGCGCTCTACCTCCGGCGTGACGCGTTCACCGGCGGCGCCGATCCCGGCACGCTGAGCCTTGCGCTTAGCGTGCTTAGCGCGCTCGTCCTCGCGCTCGGCGGCTGGTTGGGCGGGCGTCTCGTCTACACCTTCGGAGCGGGGGTCGACGCCGTTCGTCGATGAGCCGCTTGCCCGCGCGGCACGAAACGGCAATCCTGCTTCAATCGACTCCGGAGGGGATTTCCGTGACCACGATCCGCACCTTGGCGCTGCTCTGCGCCGCCACCGTTCTAACCGCGCCGGCGATCGCCAAGCCGGCCGACGCGCCCAACCCGGCTTTCACCGGGCGCGACCTGTTCGACCTTTCCGCCGCCTCCGACCCGCAGATCAGCCCGGACGGCCGCTTCGTTGCCTACGTCCGCCGTTCCGCCGACATCATGACCGACAAGGTGCGTTCGTCGATCTGGCTGATCAATGTCGCGACCGGCGAGCAGCGCCCCCTCGCCGCGGGAACCGGCGATCATTTCAGTCCACGCTGGTCGCCGGACGGCCGCCGCCTCGCTTATGCCTCCACCGCCGAGGGCGGCGGCGCGCAGCTGTTCGTGCGCTGGATGGACAGCGGCCAGACGGCGCGCATCACCAGCCTGCCCGACAGCCCCCAGGCGCTGGCCTGGTCGCCTGACGCACGCCGCATTGCCTACCTGATGACGGTTCCCGACGAGGGGATGAAGCTCGGCAAGGCTCCGGACAAGCCGGAGGGCGCCAATTGGGCGAAGCCTTTGCAGGTCATCGACAAGGTCACGTACCGCGCCGACGGCGCCGGATATTTGAAACCGGGTTTCGACAAGATTTTCATGGTCGATGCCGACGGCGGAGCGCCGCGTCAGCTGACCTTTGGCGCCTATCATGACGGTGCGCCGGAATGGACTCCCGACGGCCGTGCCATCGTCTTCAGCGCGCTTCGCGAGCCCGATTGGGAACTCGCCGGGCGCAATAGCGAAATCTACCGGCTCGACCTTGCTTCGGGCGCGCTAACCGCGCTCACCGACCGCAACGGCCCGGATGGCGCTCCGGAGGTCTCGCCGGACGGGAAATCCATCGCCTTCCTCGGCTTCGACGACTCCGCGAAGGCGTTCGAGCAGACCTACATCTATGTCATGAGCGCCAGCGGCGGCCCTGCGCGCCGGATCGCGCCCGGGCTCGACCGCGACATCCAGCAAATCGAATGGGCCGCCGACGGCCGCTCGCTGATTGCGGCCTATGAGGAGAACGGGTCGGTGACGGTGTCGCGCATCGGCCTCGACGGAAGCGTCCGTCTTCTCACCCGCGATGCCGCCTCCACGACCTACGACCGGCCCTACGCCGGCGGCGGATTCAGCGTTTCGCGCGGCGGTGTGATTGCTTTCACGACCAGCCCCTACGACCGCCCGACCGACGTCGCGGTGTCGAGCGGCGGCGCGGTTCGGCAGCTGACCCGACTGAACGACCTCACCCTCGGCGCCAAAAACCTCGGCACGCTGCAATATTTCGAGGCGCGGGCGGCGGACGGCGGGCGCGTCCCATCCTGGATCCTGCTTCCCCCGACGTGGAAGCCGGGCCAGCGCGTGCCCACGATCCTCGAAATCCACGGCGGGCCGTACGCCGCTTACGGGCCCCATTTCTCGACGGATTATCAGCTTTACGCGGCCGCGGGCTACGCCGTGCTCTATACCAATCCGCGCGGCTCGACCGGCTACGGTCAAGCCTTTGCCGACGGAATCGAGAAAACCTACCCGGCGAGCAATTTCGACGACCTCATGGGGGCCGTCGATGCCGCGGTCGCCAACGGCTATGCCGATCCGGACAATCTGTTCGTCACCGGCGGCTCGGGCGGCGGAATCCTCACCGCCTGGATCATCGGCAAGACCAACCGCTTTAAGGCGGCGGCGTCGCAGAAGCCGGTCATCAACTGGACGAGCATGGCGCTCACGTCCGACGGCGTGCCCTTCTTCGGCCGCTACTGGATCGGCAAGCAGCCGTGGGAAGACTATCAGACCTACTGGGCCCGCTCGCCCTTGAGCCTGATGGCCAACGTCAAGACCCCGACCCTCGTCGTCGTCGGCGCCGAGGATTACCGCACGCCCGTCAGCGAATCCGAGCAGCTCTATTCGGCGCTCAAGCTGATGAAGGTGCCGACGGCGCTGGTGAAGGTCCCCGACGCGAGCCACGGCGGCATCGCGGCGCGCCCGAGCCAGTCCGCAGCCAAGGCGGCCGCGATCATCGCCTGGTTCGACAAGTACCGGACGAAGAAGCCGGCAGCGGCGCCGGTCGCTGCCGAGGAAGGGACTTCCGTACCGGCCACCCGCTGACTAGTTGGCCGTTGCAACCTTTCGGGCCGCGGGCCGTCCTACGGCCAGCGTGGCCTTCCATGCATTCTGGGGAGAGACACCTGTGAAAAGCTTCCATTGGCTAGTCGCGACCGCCATCGCCGTGGCGGCCGTCCCACTGGCGGCGCAATCGACCGCCTCCTTTAGTCCGCAGCGCCTGTCGCAGCATGTTCAGACGCTGGGCTCCGACGCCTTCGAGGGCCGCGCGCCCGCGACAAGCGGCGA
>DATEEM010000005.1:0-3209 GCA_035281125.1 Sphingomicrobium sp.
AAATTGTCGGGCATGGCGAAGCCGAGGCACATCGCGACCCCGATCGCGGTCGTCGAATAGCCCGCGAAGTCGCAGAAGATCTGGCCGCTGAAGGCGAGCGTCGCGACCCATGCGTCGATCATCGTCGGGACGCCCTCGCGCGCGTCGTAGACTTTCTCGACCACCGGCGCGAGGAAGCCGTCGGCGAGGACCACCTTCTGGAACAAGCCGAGGATCATCAGCGACAGGCCGAAAAAGAGCTGATGCGCAGTCGCCCGGCGCTTCTCGGCAAATTGCGGGACCAGTTCGGTCGGCCGCATGATCGGCCCCGCGACGAGGTGCGGGAAGAAGGTCACGAACAGCGCGTAATCGAGGAAATGCTGCGCTGGCTTTGCCCGGCGGAGATAGACGTCGAGCGTGTAGGACAAGGTGGCGAAGGTGTAGAAGCTGATGCCGACCGGCAGGACGATGTCCCATTCGGGCGGCCGATAGACGATGCCGGCCGAGGCCGCGACGGACACGAAGGTGTCAAGCAGGAAGCCGCCATATTTGAAATAGCCGAGCATCCCGAGGTTCACGACCACCGAAATTACCATCCACGCCTTGCGCGTCGCCTGGCGCTTTGCCCTGACCATCCATTGCGCGGCCCACCAGTCGACCACGGTCGAGATCCACAGCAGGGCGACGAAAGGCGGGTTCCAAGCCGCGTAGAAAATGTAGGAAGCGATCAGAAGGTTGATCTTCTTCTGGTGCCACGAGATCGAAGGCGCATTGTGCAACGCCAGCACCGCGGCGAAGAACACCAGGAACGTCAGCGAATTGAAGATCATCGGGCGCCGACCCGGCGCCCGCCCGCCCCGTTGATCTGCACAGCTTTCCCCCCTCAGCTGTACGCGCCTAAGGCCGCGAGACTCGGCGGCGTGGCGGGCGGAACCTTGCACGGTCAAACACTTGGCGCAAGCTACTCCGCCGCTTCGCACGGAACCCGCGCCTTGCACCTCCCGTTGAGGGGCGGTGGACCGACAGAGGGCCCAGCCTAACGGATCGCTGATCCAGCCTTCGCCAGAGGCCGAGGCCTTCTATTGCGAGGTCCTCAAGCTCATGGCCGAATCGCGAATCCCGTTCCTGGTGTCGGGAACTTACGCCCTCGCGAGCTACACCGGGATCGACCGCCCGACCAAGGACGTCGACGTGTTCACCAAGGCCGGCGACGCGCTGCGGCTTCTGTCTTACTTTCGCGATCGCGGCTTCGCCGTCGAGACGGTCGACGAACGCTGGCTCAACCGGATCACGCGCGGCGAGCTGTTCGTCGACGTGATCACCAACATGCCGACCGTCACCACGCACGTGACCGACGACTGGTTCGTAGGTGCGCCCGAGGCCGAGCTGTTCGGCGCGACTGTGAAGCTGGTTCCGCCGACTCAGTTCATCTGGTCCAAGATTTTCGTCCAGGACCACCACCGCTACGACGGCGCGGACATCGCGCACATGATCCTGAAATGCCACGACCGGATCGACTGGCGAATGCTGCTGTCGCACATGGAGCTCTACTGGGAAGTGCTGCTGACGGCGCTGCTCAATTTCCGCTTCGTCTACCCGAGCGAACGCCATCGCGTGCCGCGATGGCTGATGGAGGAACTGCTCGACCGGCTGAAGAACCAGATGATGGTCAAGCCGCCGGGGAAGGAGATCTGCCGCGGGCGCATCTTCTCGCCGCGCGACTATGCGATCGACGTCGAGCAATGGGGCTTTTCCGAAGCGGTCGGCAACCTCGAGGAGCAATATGCCAGCGAGTGACGGCAAGCTTCGCGTCGCCGCGATCGGCGACCTCCACGTGATGGAGGACAGCGTCCAGCCCTATCGCGAGCTGTTCACCGAGATTGCGGGAAGCGCAGACGTCTTGGTGCTGTGCGGCGATCTCACCAACTTCGGTAAAACCTCGGAAGCCGAGATTCTCGCCGACGACATCCGCGCCTGCCCGATCCCGGTGCTCGGGGTACTGGGCAATCACGACTTCGAATGCGGCCAGCCCGACGAGGTCGCGCGCATCCTGCACGAGGCCGGTATGATCGTTCTGGGCGAGCAGGCCCACGAGATCGACGGCGTCGGTTTCGCCGGAGTGAAGGGATTCATGGGCGGATACGGCCGCGGCGAGCTGGCGCCCTTCGGCGAGCCGATCGCCAAGGCCTTCGTCGACGAAGCGCTGAACGAAGCGCGCAAGCTGGAGAACGGCCTGCGCCAGCTGCGCACGGAACGCAGCATCGCGGTGCTGCATTATTCGCCGGTCGTCGAAACGCTCGAGGGCGAGCCGGTCGAAATCTTCCAGTATCTCGGCTCGCAGCGCCTCGCGGACGCGATCGACCGGTTCGACCGTGTGAAGGCGGTGGTTCACGGCCACGCTCATCACGGCACCTACGAGGGCCGGACGATGCGTGGGATTCCGGTCTACAACGTCGCGCAGTTCGTCTGCCGCGAAGCGCTGGGCCGCCCCTACGCCGTGATCGAGGTCTGACGTCGTCGGCGGATCAGACCGACGACCAGCCTTCGAGGATTTCGACGAACCGGGTAAGCCAGGCGTTGGTCTGGTGACCGTCCACGACGCGATGATCGATGGTCAATGTCACATAGGCCATGGGGAGGATAACGATCCGGTCCTCGCCGTCGATCTCCCGAACCACCGCGCGCTTTTGCAGCTTGCCGACGCCGAGGATGGCGGCCTGGCCCTGGTGAAGGATGATCGGCGCCGCGAGCAGCGATCCCGACACGCCGTGGTTGGAAATGGTGAAGCTGCCGCCCGACACCTCGGCTCGCTCGAGCCGGCCCTCGCGGGCGCGCTGGGTGAGCGCATCGAGCCTGTCCCCGACCTGCTCGAGCGACAGCGAGCCGACGTCCTTGACCACGGGGACGACCAGCCCCTTCTCTCCAAGCGCGGTGCCGACGCCGATGTCGATCGTGTCGGAAACGGCGATGCGGTCTTTCTCCCACCGTCCGTTGATCGCCGGCGCGGCGGCCATGGCTTCGGCCGCGGCCTTGACGATGTAGGCGGTGTAGCTGAGCTTCACGCCTCTGGCGGCCATGGCCGACTTGTGCGCCGCGACGGCCGAGAAGTCCGCTTCGAACAGGGCGGTGACGTGCGGCTGCTCAGCGACGGCGCGAACCATGTTCTCGGCGATGGTCAACCGCATCCGGTCGTGCGGAATGTCGCGAGCCGAGAACGCCCGCGGCTGCGC
>DATEEM010000006.1:0-10196 GCA_035281125.1 Sphingomicrobium sp.
CCAGCTGACGTAGACGATGCTGCGCCCGTCGCGCGACCAGCTCGGGTAGAGCTCGAATTCGTCGGTGGCGCGGGTCAGGCGGCGCGGCTCGCCGCCCGCCGAGTCCTTGATCCACAGGTGGCCGAGCGCCTCGTAGACGACCCGGCGGCCGTCGGGGCTGGCGTGGGCAAAGCGCACCATCTTCACGTCGAACCGGTCCGCCGCGACGTCCTTCTGGAAGCGGACGGCGTCCTCGACGAAGCGGGTGCCGGTGACGCGGAACGGGATGTCGCTCACCTGCCGCGAGGCAACGTCGATGCGGTGGATCTTGCCGCCCGCCCAATAGACGAGCGACTTGCTGTCCGGAGTCCAACTCATGCCGGGATAGACGCCGTGGACCGCCCAGGTCTCCTGCATGTCGCGGTCGAGCGTGTCGGTGAGCGGGGTTTCGCGGCCCGAGGCGATGTCGAGCAGGTAGAGAGTCGATTTGTACCGGTCGCGGCGGATGAACGCGAGGCTCTTGCCGTCGGGCGAGGGCGTCGGGCGGACCGCGCCGCCGGGGCCGGTAACGTAGGGCTCGACCTCGTTCGTCTTCCGGTCGAGCCGCTGGATCACGTAGATCTGGCCGTTCGGATCCTTCGAATATTCGAAGATTTCTCCGGGCGTCGCATCGTCCGAGAAATAGAGATAGCGGCCGTCGGGCGAGAAGGCCGGCTCGCCCGAATCTTTCTGCTTGGTCCGGGCCTTGGTCATCTGCATGCCCTCGGTCACGCCCGAGCGGTGGTAGAGCCACATCTCGCCGGCGCCGAGCGAACGAGTACTGGTGAAATGCTTGCGCGCGACGATGAACGCGCCGTCCGGGGTCCATTCCGGCTGGTTGAGCAGGCGGAACTTCTCCGCGCTGATCGCGCGCGGGTTGGCTCCGTCGCGGGCCATGATCCAGATATTGTCGCCGCCGCCGCGGTCGGAGGTGAAGGCGATTTCGGTCCCGCTTGGCGAATAGCGCGGCTGCATGTCCCAGGCGTGGCCGCTGGTCAGCGCGCGGGCTTCGCCCCCGCCGATCGGCATGACGTAAATGTCGCCGAGCAGGTCGAACACGATCTCGCGCCCGTCGGGTGATACGTCGAGGCTCATCCACGTACCCTCGCGCGTGTCGATCGGGACGTCGCGACCAGGACCGTGGCGCGCACTGACGTCCCATTTCTTCGGGTCGGCGGGAGCGGCCGCGGGGGAGCCTGGCCCTCCCTGCACCTCCTGCTTCTGCAGCTCCTGGCTAACCGGACGCGGTTCCTGCTCGGCCTTTTGCGGCTGGAGCGGATCGGCCTTCTTGTTCGTCTCCGGCGGAGGCGGCGCCACCGGCGGGGTCGGGGCCGGCTGGGCAGCGGCGCCCGCGGCGAGCAAAATGGTTCCGGCGAGCAGAAGCGAGCGGCGATGCATGAAAGTCCCTCCCTGCGCCCGACCTTGGACAGGCGTGGAGGCGATGGCAATCCGCTCGCGCGACATTGGTCGAAGGGGGCCCGCCGCTGGTTGACCTGTTTTGCGGCGGCGACTAGCCGCGCGCCATGGCCGAAGACCCATCCGACGCGCCGCCCGACCGACTCTCGCTCGACCCGCGCAGCCCGTGGTTCGACGAAGAGCTCTTGAGCCGCGGCGTGGGCATCCGGTTCAACGGCCAGGAAAAGACCAACGTCATCGAATATTGCATTTCGGAAGGGTGGATCCGCGTTGCCGCCGGCCGCAGCCGCGACCGCTTCGGCCAGCCGATGACGCTCAAGCTGCAGGGCAAGGTCGAGCCCTATTTCGAAAACCCGCCGACAGGCGGCGAGACGCCGGTCGACTAGTTGCTCTCCTGAGGGCGCTCAGGACGGCGATCGCGTATCCGAGGTTGGAATCCCCGGCGACGCATGCGCAGGATAGGCCGGCCTGCGCCGGGCCTGCCGGTCGCGCCACTTTCGAAACGCCCATCCGCCGAGAGCCACGGCGGCGAGCGCCGGCACACTGCGGCGGGCGAGCCCGGCCGCGCCGTAGCCGAGGATGGCGCCCTTGGCGCCACTGTTGCGGCCGGCGACCTTGCCACCCAGCCAAGCGCCGAACAATTTTCCGATCATCCCACTGACTCCCTGTCCCAGACTGTCGGGATTCGACGCGAGGCGGTGGCGAATGTTCCCAACCGAGGCTTGGCGATTCCTCCCAACTCTTGGTTGGCGAAATCTCCCAATTGCTTGGTCATGTCCATGTTTTTCGCGGTTTTCCGGGATTGGCACGGGTCTTGATTAGGAAGAGGGCATCGGCCCCAGGGAGCAACCGCAGGGCCAAAAAGGGAGATTGAAAATGTCACCGAAGTCGCCGTTCGCCCGCACCCTGCTCGCCATCGCCGGCGCGCTTGCGATGAGCTCGGTCACGGTCGGCGCCGCTGTCGGCCCGGCCCAGGCCAATGCCAGCCCCGTGAAGGTTTCCGTCAATGCCTGAACTCGAAGTCCTTGAAGCGAAGGTCCCGGTCCGCACGCCTCGCCTGACCGAGGTCGAAGCCGACCAGCCGACGACGCGGCTCGCCCCCGTCGCGACCTGGTTCAGCGGACCGGTGTTCAGCCGCGCTCGCGACATTTTCGCGGCGAACATGACCGAGCTTCTCGACCGATCAGAAGACCCGGCGCGGATGATCCGCATGATCATCCTCGAGATGGAGGAGACCTTGGTCGAGATCCGGGCGAGCGCCGCCAGGTGCATCGCCGACGCCAAGGAGATCCGGAGCGCCGCCGCGCGGCTAGACCGAATCCAGGCGGACTGGACCGAAAAAGCCGAGCTGGCGCTGTCCAAAGGCCGCGAGGACCTCGCCAAAGCCGCCCTGGTCGAACGGCAGGAAGCCGCCGAAATGGCCGAGGGGCTGCGCTCCGAGCTTGACCAGCTGACCGAGGTGCTGCGCGGCTATGAGGCCGACATCGCCCGGCTGCAGGCCAAGCTGCGCGAAGCCCGCGCCCGGCAGAATGCGATCGCCGCGCGACTGGAGAGCGCCGTGACGCGGGCCAAGGCACGCGAGATCATGCACGGCAGCCGTACCCAGGACGCATTCGCAAAGTTCGAGCTGCTCGAGCGCCGCGCCGATTTCGCCGAAGGGCGGGCCGAGGCGCTTGGAATCGGCAGCCTGGAAGACGAAATTGCCCAACTCCGCGCCGACGAGAAAGTCGCCGCCGAGCTCGAAGCGATGAAGGCCGCGCTCAAGGCGCGTGTGAATTGAGGAAGGGACCGATGGACATGGCGCGCAAGATTTACCCCTATTCGCTGGCCAGCAAGGACGCGAAGATCGCCGGCGTCTGCTCGACGCTCGGCGCGAAATGGGGGATTGACCCGACCTTCATTCGCATCGCCTGGGTAGCCGTCCCGCTGCTCACACCGGTCGACTTCACGACCGCGCTGGTCGCCTATGCCGCGATCGGCATCTTCCTCGCGATCCAGAAGAAACGCGCGATGACTGGCGACCGCCGAATGAGCGAATTCGACCGCATGGACCAGGTTTCGACGCGCAAGCCGACCGTCCACGCGATGCGGACCGAGCTCGACGAGACCGACCGCCGCCTGATGGCGATCGATCATCACATCAACACCCAGAACGAAGAGCTGGCGCGCGAAATCGAGAAGCTCCGCGAGCCGCAGGAGGAGAAGTGATGGAACCGCTATCGATCGGATTGCTTAGCGCGAGCATTCTCTTCGGCCTCGGCGCCGCTGCCTGGGCCGGGCTCAAAGCCTGGAACGGCTGGCTGGAACTCAAAAGGTTCGAGCTGACTCACGACGCCGCGGACCGCACGCTCCCGCCCGCCAGCGGCCGGATCGAACTTGCCGACCTTCGCGAGCGGGTGCGCAAGCTCGAGGCGATCGCCGCCGGCATCGATTTGTAACCCCGAAGCGCAAACTCCCCCGTGAGCGCTTCCCGAGGCGGTCCGGCTCCCCCTTCGGCCGGGCCGCCTCTCTTGTTTGCAGAGAGAGCCACCGGAGTCGCGAGATATCGATTCGCTGGTGTATCGGGGTCCGCGACAGGGAGGACTCAGTCATGGATGAACGGCAACCGGCCGAGGCTCGCTCCGATCGCGGCAGCATGCTCATCGCGGCCTCGATCGTTGGCGCCGCCCTCATTCTTTCGTGGGGCTTGTCGGCGGACGAGCCGCGCTACCAGCTCGCCGCATCGGGCGACACGATCGTGCGGATGGACACCGACAGCGGCGAACTAATCGCCTGCGACCGCCAGGGGTGCAGCCGGATCCGCGCTCCGGCCCGCGCCCGGACCTTCGGGCCGCTGACCGTCGAGCTCGACGATTCAAACGAGGCCCGGGCGCTGCCGCCGGCGAACCCGCCGAAGCGCCAATAGCCGGCCTTTCTTCCGCTCGGGACTGCCAAGAAGCGGATGCTGTGCGCACAATGTAAAGTATCCTTGTCACCGCCAGTTGCCGAGGCGCGAAACCGGGTCTAAGCGGCGCTCGGGAGAGGTATGAGCGACAAGGACCCAAGCTTGCGCCGCAACGCGCCGAAGCTCGCGCTGCACGTGCCCGAGCCGCCCTTCCGGCCGGGCGACACGCCCGATTTCTCGTCGCTAAAGGTGCCGGCCGCCGGCGAGGCACCGCGGCCCGACACCAATGTCGCTGCGCCCGACACTCACGCGCTAACGACGCATCTCGTCCGCGTACTCGGCGACGATCACAAGGCCGTCGGCCCGTGGGACCCCAAGCTCGACCCCGACACGCTGCGCAAGATGCTTCGCGACATGGTCACGGTACGCATCTTCGACGACCGCATGTACCGCGCCCAGCGCCAGGGGAAGACGAGCTTCTACATGAAATGCACCGGGGAGGAGGCGATCGCGGTCGCCGCCCAGGCGGCGCTCGACCGCGACGACATGCACTTCCCGACATACCGCCAGCAGGGATTGCTCGTCGCGCGCGGCTATCCGCTGACGGAGATGATGAACCAGATCTATTCGAACGCTGGCGACAAGCTAAAAGGGCGCCAGCTGCCGATCATGTACTCCGACAAGGCGCACGGCTTCTTCTCGATTTCCGGCAACCTCGCGACGCAATTCCCGCAGGCGGTCGGCTGGGCGATGGCCGCCGCCATCAAGGGCGACAGCCGGATCGCGATGGGCTGGGTCGGCGACGGCGCGACCGCCGAAGGCGACTTTCATAGCGCCATGACCTTCGCGGCCGTTTACAACGCGCCGGTCGTTCTTGCGGTGGTCAACAACCAGTGGGCGATCTCGAGCTTCTCGGGCATCGCCGGGGCCGAGCGTGCCACCTTCGCCCAGCGCGCCGTCGGCTATGGCATCGCCGGCTTGCGCGTCGACGGCAATGACGCGCTCGCCGTCTATGCCGCGGTTCATTGGGCGGCGGAGCGGGCGCGGTCAAACGGCGGCCCGACCTTGATCGAGTTCTTCACCTATCGCGCCGAGGGCCATTCGACCTCCGACGATCCGAGCGGCTACCGCCCGACCAACGAAGCCAAGGCGTGGCCGCTCGGCGACCCGATCGAGCGGCTGAAGGCGCATCTGATCGTACTCGGCGAGTGGGACGAGGAGCGCCATGCGGCAATGACCGCCGAATGCGACGCCGCGGTCCGCGCCGCGCAGAAGGAGTCCGAAAAAATCGGCATCCTGCCGGATCAGGGCAAGGACAATGTCGCGAGCATGTTCGACGACGTTTACGCAGAGGTGCCGTGGCACATCGCCGAGCAGCGCGACGCTGCGCTGTCCGAAGGCCGCGACTGATGCCGACGATGAACATGATCCAGGCGCTGAACGACGCCCACAAGGTCGCGATGCGCGCCGACGAGGACATCGTCGTATTCGGCGAGGACGCCGGCTATTTCGGCGGTGTCTTTCGCGTCACCGAAGGCCTGCAGAAGGAATTCGGCAAGACCCGGGCGTTCGACGCTCCGATCAGCGAGGGCGGGATCGTCGCCACCGCGGTGGGCATGGCCTGCTACGGCCTCAAACCGGTGATCGAGATCCAGTTCGCCGACTACATCTATCCGGGCTACGACCAGATCGTCAGCGAGGTCGCCAAGATCCGCTATCGCACGGCCACCGAATGGACCATGCCGATCGTCATCCGCTCGCCCTATGGCGGCGGCATCTTCGGCGGGCAGACGCACAGCCAGTCGCCGGAATCCCTGTTCACCCATATCGCCGGCCTGAAGGTCGTGATCCCGTCGACGCCCTATGACGCCAAGGGCCTGCTCATCGCCGCGATCGAGGACCCAGACCCGGTCATCTTCTTCGAACCCAAGCGCATCTACAACGGCCCGTTCGACGGCCACCACGACCGGCCGGTGAAGCCCTGGTCCAAGCATCCGGCGAGCGAGGTGCCGGATGGGCATTACACCGTCCCGCTCGGCAAGGCCGCGGTGGTGCGCGAGGGCGCCGACCTCACCGTCCTTGCCTATGGGACGATGGTCCACGTCGCGCTCGCCGCGGTCGAGGACCATGGCCTCGATGCCGAGGTGATCGACCTCAGAACGCTCGTCCCGCTCGACATCGAGGCGATCGAGCAATCGGTGCAGAAGACGGGCCGCTGCCTCGTCGCCATGGAAGCGCCGCGGACCAGCGGTTTCGCGTCCGAGCTGGTGACCCTCGTCCAGGAGCGCTGCTTCTACCATCTCGAGGCGCCGGTCGAGCGCGTCACCGGCTGGGACACGCCCTATCCGCACGCCTACGAATGGGCCTATTTCCCCGGCCCGAAGCGCATGAAGAAGGCCCTTGAGAAAGTGATGGCGGAGTAGATGGCTCGCTACGAATTCAAGCTGCCCGATATCGGCGAAGGCATTGCCGAGGCCGAGATCGTCGCCTGGCACGTCAAGGTCGGCGACACGATCGCCGAGGATCAGCAGATCGCGGACATGATGACCGACAAGGCAACGGTCGAGATGGAAAGCCCGGTCGCTGGCAAGGTCGTCCAGCTCGCCGGCGAAGTCGGAGACCAGGTCGCGATCGGCTCCGTCCTCGCGGTGATCGAGACCGACGGCGCCGCGCCGGCAGAATCCGAGACTGAGGTTCCCCTCGGCGACGGCTCCGTCGAACCGACCCCCGAACAGGCGGAAGAAATTCCGGTTGTGGCGGTCGATGAATCTGCAACACCCGTTCGTGCTGAGCGGAGGGCGGAGCCCGAAGTCGAAGCGCGTCAGGCGCAAGCGTCGGAGGAACGCCCTTCGACTTCGCTCAGGACGAACGAGGTAGGGGGCAAGGCATTGGCCTCGCCCGCCGTCCGAGCGCGGGCTCGCGACCTCGGCATCGATCTCGGTCGGGTGAAGACCGCGGGCGACCGCATCCGTCACGCCGACCTCGACGCCTATCTGCTCTACAACGGCGGCACCGTCGCCCCGCGGGGTGCCGGCGCTCCGCGCAAGGACGAGACGATCAAGGTCGTCGGCCTCAGGCGCAAGATCGCCGAGAACATGCAGGAGGCGAAGCGCCGCATCCCGCACTTCACCCTGGTCGAGGAGTTCGACGTCACCGCGCTCGAAGAAACTCGCGCGATGATGAACGCCGACCGCGGCGCGAACCCGAAGCTGACGCTGCTTCCGTTCCTGATCACCGCGATGGCCAGGGCCCTGCCGGACTGGCCGATGCTCAACGCCACCTACGATGACGACGCCAACGTCATCACCCGCCACGGCGCGCTCAATCTCGGCATGGCCACGCAGACACCCAACGGCCTCATGGTCCCCGTCATCCGCAATGCCGAAAGTCAGAGCGTTTGGCAGCTGGCCAGCGAGATCCTGCGCCTGGCCGAGGCCGCGCGGAGCGGCAAGGCGACGCGCGAGGAGCTCAGCGGGTCAAGCATCACGCTGTCGAGCCTCGGGCCGATGGGCGGGATCACCTCGACCCCGGTGATCAACCGGCCCGAGGTCGCGATCATCGCCGTCAACAAGGTCGAGGAGAAGGTCGTCGTCGTCGACGGCGAGATCGAGGTCCGCAAGCGTATGAACCTGTCGCTGAGCTGCGACCACCGCGTGGTCGACGGCTGGGACGCGGCCAGCTTCATGCAGGCCTTGAAGGGCTATATCGAAAACCCGCTGCGGCTGCTGTCGGCCTAGGCTTAACGCGCCGCGTTCGCCGGTAGCGCGTAGGCGATCAGCTCGTCGCCAATGGGCGTTTCCATGAAGTGATGACCGCCGGCCATGATCAACACATATTGGCGGCCGTTCGCTTCATAGGTCATCGGCGTCGCCTGACCGCCGGCCGGCAGCTTGTCGATCCACAGGGTCTTGCCGGTGGCAAGGTCGATCGCGCGCATCACGTCGTCGGTCGCGGCCGAAATGAAGATCAGCCCGCTGGCGGTGATGACCGCCCCGCCGTTGTTGGGCGTGCCGATCTCGAACGGCAGGCCGGACGGGATGCCCCACGGGCCGTTGCGACGCGCCGAGCCGAACGGCCGGTCCCAAATGGTCCGCCCGGTGCGAAGGTCGATCGCGCGAATCCCGCCGTACGGCGGCTGCTTGCAGAGCAGGCTGGTCAGGCCGAGCCGCCAGCCGGCATTGACGGAGACGGCATAAGGCGAACCCCATTGCGGGTCGCCTGCGCCGTGGGACGAGCCGGCGAGCGATCCGCCGCGCGACGCGCTGCGCGGCGCCCAGCCCTTCTTGTCCGCTTCCGCGCGGGGGACAAGGCGGACATAGTTGGGCATGTTGTTATAGTTGGCGATGACAATGCCGCGCAGCGGATCGACCGCGATGCCGCCCCAGTCGGTGCCGCCATTATAGCCCGGATATTGCACGGTCCGCTTGTCGGCCCGCGGCGGCGTGTACATGCCGCGATAGTCGGCCTGGCGAAACTGGATCCGGCAGATCATCTGGTCGATCGGCGACATCCCCCACATGTCGCGCTCCTGAAGCTCAGGGAACGCCAGCGTGTGATAGGCTGAGAAGGGCTGCGTCGGCGTCCGCTGCTCGGGCTCGACCCCGCCCTGCGGGACGCGGCGTTCCTGGACCGGGAACAGCGACCGGCCGGTGCGCCGGTCGAGGATGTACATGTCGCCTTGCTTGCTCGGCAGCACGAGCGCGGGGACGGTCCCCGACCCCGACGGGAAATCGACCAGCGAGGCCTGCCCGCCGAAATCATAATCCCACACGTCCTTGTGCACCGCGCGGAAATGCCAGCGCGGCTTTCCGGTCGTGACGTCGAGCGCCACCAGCGACGTCGCAAATTCATTCTCCTGCGGGCGGCGGCTCGAGCTCCAATAATCGACCGCGCTGTTGCCCATCGGCAGATAAACCAGCCCGAGTTGCTCATCGCCGCTGGCGATCGTCCACATGTTGGGCGTGCCGCGTGCATAGCTCTGCCCGGGAGGCGGCTCCTTGGCCCAGTCGGGGTGCACCATGTCCCATGCCCAGCGAAGCTCGCCGGTCACCGCGTCGAACCCCTTGATCACTCCCGACGGTGCGTCGCGCTTCTGCCCGTCGAGCACCTGGTGGCCGGTCACAATGACTCCACGGACGATGGTGGGCGGAGAAGTGATCGACACCATGCCGGGATAGACCGGGCCCATGCCCGCGGTGATGCTGACCTGCCCGTTGGTTCCGAAACCCTGGCAGAGCCGCCCGGTGCGCGCGTCGACGGCGATGATCCGTCCGTCGAGCGTGCCTTCGATGATCCGCGCCGCGCAAGGCTCGTTCGGCGCAGCGCCGGGCGTCGCATAATAAGCTACGCCGCGGCACGCCGCCGTATAGGGAATGTTCTCGTCAGGGACCTTGGGATCGAACCGCCAGCGCTGCTTGCCGGTGACGGGGTCGAGCGCGATCATGATCCCCTTGGCCGAGCACAGATAAAGGCTGTCGCCGACCTTAAGCGGCGTGGTCTCGGCGCCGTAATTGTCCTGGATGTCGGTCGGATTGGGCGGCGGCAGATCGCCCGTGTGATAGACCCAGGCCCGCTCCAGCTTCGCGACGTTTGCCGGCGTGATCTGGTTTAACGGCGAGAAACGTTGCGCCGCATAGGTCCCACCGTACGCGGGCCAGTCGGCTCCGATGGGAATCGGCGACGGATCCGTGATCGCCGCGGCAAGCCTGGGCGGCAGCCCACGCGGGTCCTGGCGTAAATAGCCAGGAGAGACGAGAATGCCGATCAACAGGAGCGCCAGCACGCCGGCGACAGCGGCGCCGGCCTTGGGCCAGGTCCAGCGATTGGGCGCGAGCAGCGGCAGGATCAGCAGCACGAGGATCGCAAGCACCGCCGGCCC
>DATEEM010000007.1:0-45780 GCA_035281125.1 Sphingomicrobium sp.
GCCGCCGACCCGGCGCCGCTGCGCAACATCGATACGGTGATCCGCTCCGCCCACCTCGGGGTGAAGGCGATCGTCGCCTCGCCGATCGCGGCGGCGCTCGCCTGCCTTAGCGACGAAGAACGCGAGCTCGGCGTGGCCCTGGTCGAGCTCGGTGCCGACGTGACCAACGTCTCCGTGCATTTCGGCGGCATGCTCGTCGGGCTTCGCTCGATCCCGCTCGGTGCGCACGACATCACCAACGACATCGCATGCGCGTTCGGCGTGCAGCGGCGCGACGCCGAGCGGCTGAAATGCTTCTACGGATCGGCGATGACCAGCCCGCGCGACAATCACGAGATGGTCGAGGCGAGTCAGATCGGCGCCGAACCGGGCGCGGAGCCGCTAAAGATCACGCGGGCGCAGCTGATGATGGTCATCCGCCAGCGCGTCGAGGAACTGACCAACGAGATCGAAGGCGCGTTGAAAGGCCTCGGCTTTACCGGGCCGGTGGGTCGGCAGGTGGTCCTGACCGGCGGCGGCGCGGAGCTCAAGAATATCGCCGACTACATGCAGGGCGTGCTCGGCCGCGCGGTCCGGGTCGGTCGTCCGAAGCAGCTTGTCGGCCTCCCCGACGCCCACAGTGGGCCGGCGTTCTCGACCCTGGTCGGCCTGGCGTTGCTTGCAGGGTCCGGGACCGGCGACATCCGCGACATCGGCATGCCGGTGCTGCAGCGCAGGCCGCCGACCGGGGTGTTCGGTCGCCTTATGGCGGCGATGAAGGGCGGTTATTAGCCAGCGCAAGGGGCGGGGGGCATGGCGACGGTGACGGCGAAAAGAACCAGCGGCGCGCTCATCGTCCTGCTCGGGACGGCGGTGTTCCTCAATTACGTCGACCGCGGGGCGATCGGGATCGCCGCGCCGTTGATGACCAAGGAACTCGGACTGTCCGCGACCGCGTTTGGCCTGACGGCGTCGGCCTTCTACTGGGCTTACGGGCCGATCCAGTTGGTCGTCGGCTGGCTGGTCGATCGCTTCTCCGTCTATCGCCTGATGTCGGTCGGCCTCGTCGTGTGGGCGCTCAGCACCATGGCGATGGGCGCGGTCGGCGGTTTCGTCTCGCTCCTCGTGTTTCGGATCCTGCTCGGGATCGGCGAAAGCGTGATCTTTCCGGGCAGCTCCAAGATCATCGCCGAGCGCGTCCCGGCGGAATCGCGCGGAATGGCCAATGCCGCCGTCTCGATCGGGATCGCGCTCGGCCCGGCGATCGGCACGCTCGCCGGCGGGCTAATCCTCGCGAGTTGGGGATGGCGCGCCATCTTCGTCGCATTCGGGCTCGCGACCCTGCTGTGGCTAGTGCCGTGGCAACGCACCGTTGCCGCAATCGGCGATGGCGCGGGGAAACAAAGGCCGCGCGACGTCCCCGTCGCGGCCGTTCTGCGCCGCTGGCCGCTATGGTCGATGTCAATCGCCCACACCGCCAGCAATTTCGTCTTCTATTTCTTCATTTTCTGGCTGCCGAGCTTCCTCACCGGATCACGCGGGCTGTCGATCGGCGAGATGACGACTTTGGCGACGCTCGGCTTCGCCGCCCAGGCCGTGGCCGCGCTCGGCTTCGGCTGGTGGTCGGACCGGTGGACCAGCTCCGGCCGGTCCGAGGCCGCGATCCGTCGCTGGATGATGGTCGGCACGCAGCTCGTCCAGGCTGTCGCCGTCGTAGGCGTGATGTTTGCCGGAAGCGCGTTCGAGCTTGCGCTGTGGCTCGTGATCGCCGGCATTTGCACTGGGGCGCTGTCGCTCAACATATATGCCGTGGCGCAGATGTTCGCAGGGCCGCGCGCCGCGGGGACCTGGATCGGCGTCCAGAACGCCCTCGGCAACAGCGTCTCGGGCATTGCCGGCCTGAGCCTCATTGGAATGATCGTCGACCTCGCGGGCTATGACGGCGCGTTTTACGTCGCCGCCGCTGTTGCCGCCGCTGGCGGCCTGTGGTGGGTGGCCGGGGTTCCCCGGATCGCGCAGATCAGGATCGACTAGCCCCTCGAAACAGCGCCGCCGAGGCGAGGAACAAGGCGGCCAGCACGCTCGTGCCGAAGAATTCGCGGGCGTGCGGCACCCACGGCTCGTCGGTCGGACCGTTGACGGCGACCACGAAGGCGATGCCGAGTGACGCGGCGGTCGCGACCATGGCCAGCGTCATGCCCTTCGGCCGGGCCCGCGCGAACACCGCGCCGACCATGCCGATCAGCAGCGCGACGAAGAAGCCGAGGTTGGCCGGGTTGTCCTCGCTGCCGACGATGCCGACCGCGAGGTTGACCCAGATGGTCAGGAACATGCCGAGCAGCGCCAGCAGAGCGCCCGCGCGATACAGGCGGTTGCCGCTGAACCGGACCGCGAGCTCGAGCGGAATTCCGACCATCAGCAGCATGATCCCGAACGCGATGAAATCGCCGAGCGTCCAATTGACCTCTTTGGTGAACTGCATGGCGACGAACGGGAGCGCCAGCAGCGCCGCTGCACCGCTCCAGCCGATCGCCCGCCACGGCACCCTTGCCAGTTTCGCTTCGCTTGCCATCTGGATTCCTCCATGCATCAATGGCCTGTGAGACTGCCACCGGAGCTGGTGAGCGGCATGAGCAACGGCTGAGGATTTGCTGAAAAGCTATCGATTCGACCGATTCGAGCTCGATCCGGCCGACCGTCGGCTGACTCGCGACGGGGAGCCGGTCGAGCTCAATGCGCGCTATTTCGACGCGCTGGCATTGATGGTGCGCGAGAGCGGCAGGCTCGTTTCCAAGGACCGGTTCCTGAGCGAAGTCTGGCGCGGCGTGCCGGTTACCGACGAGGCGCTGACCCAGTGCGTCCGCTCGCTGCGCAGCCAGCTCGGCGACGATGCGGCGAACCCGCGGTTTATCGAGACCGTCCCCAAGCACGGCTATCGATTCATCGCTCCGGTCGAGGGAGCGCGCGAGCTGGCGCCGCAGACATTCCATTCGTCGCGGGACGCTCTGATGCTCGGTGCGGCGGGGACGATCGGAGGCGGAATCGCCGGTTTTATCGGTGGGCTGGTTTATGGCTTTGCCGGCGCGTCCCAGCCACTCCTACCGGGAATGGGCGCCGTTTCCGTCCTGCTTGTTCTGTTATGCGCCTGCATTCTGGTTGCGATCATGGGCGGCGCCGGTGTCGCGTTCGGCATCGCCGTCGCCGGCCGCGGGCGTTCGCGCGCATGGCCCATCGTGGGCGGGGCGTCTGGCGGCTTCCTCATCGGCGCGATCGTCAAGCTGCTGGGGCTCGATGCGTTCAGCCTGCTGATCGGCCGCTCGCCCGGCGACATCACCGGGCCGTTCGAGGGGCTGATCGTCGGGGCGGCGGTCGGGATCGCCTACGTGGCGGCCGGGTTTCTGGAGGCAAGCGAGCGCTGGAAACGCATTGCGGTCGCGCTCCTCTGCGGCGCTCTTGGCGGCGGGCTCGTCGCGCTGCTCGGCGGGCATATGATGGGCGGCAGCCTCGACCTGCTCGCGCAAAGCTTTCCCGGGTCGCGCCTGCGCCTCGACCGTGTCGGCGGCTGGTTCGGAGAGGGCGGCTTCGGCCCGGTCACCCGGCTCGTCACCGCGTCGCTCGAGGGCGCGCTGTTCGCTGCCGGGGTGGTGACGGCCATGCGGCTCGCACGAAGGAACCGGACGCCGTAACGGCACCGCCGGCGGGCCGGCGCGTTCGTTTCCCCGTGTCCGGCGGGTCAGAACAATCCGAGCCTTCTCGAACCGACCTGGCGGAGGATCGTACGATCCTGGCGAACGAGCGCACCTTTGCGGGATGGCTGCGCACCAGTCTCGGCTGCGTCGCGATTGGCGTCGGCTTCCACGCGCTGTTCAGTCGCATGGAGCCGGCGTGGGTGCCGCGAGCCATCGCCACGGGCTTCCTGCTGTTCGCTGCCGCAATCGTGTGGCTTGCCGCGCGCCGTGCCGCGGCAGTCATGCGCCGGCTGAGCCCGCACGTCGTCGTCACCGCACGCAAGATGAATCTCGAGCTGATGGCCTCCGCCGTATCGCTCGGCGCGCTCGCCCTCGCTTTGGCCGTTTGGCTGCTGCCGATCGACTGACCGTCGCCCGCGTCGCGGTTCACCTCCTCCACTCGGCCAGAACGGCCTTGGACTGCGGAAGCTCGATCCACACCCGGTCGAAATGTGCCGACACCACGCATTGGGGCGGCGAGTCCGGGCTCGTGACCCGGCAGTTGATGACCTGGCCCTGCGGGCGCGCCCGAAGGCGGCCCGAAAGCACGAGATTATAGCCCTGAGGTGACGGAGCCTCGTCGGCTTTGAGCACCTTCGTGACCTCGTAGGGCCGCCGGTCGCGTCGGCCGGTTCGCGAATCCGATTTCGTGAAAAACGAGGCGATGCCGACGTGGTGTCGAGACGATGCCGGATCGATGACGGGGGTGGCCGCGGGTTTGTTGTCCTTCTCCGCCACCTCTTCGGTCTCGACTGGCGTCAGGGAGACGGGGCATCCGGCGGTGAGGAGCCAGGGCCGTCGAACCCAGAATCCTTCCACGGCCTCAACCTCGCTCGCGACCAGCGGCGCGATGCCGGCGCTCGTCGGCGCCAGGTCGGGCGCCGCGCGCAGCCTCAGCGTGCGCGTCTCGGGATCGAAGCGCAGGCTGAAAACGGGATCTTCAGCCGGCTCGCCAGATTCCCGGGAACAGCCGAAGCGGATGCGGAACTCGAACAGCTTGCCATCGAGGCGGCGCTGGTCCTCGAGACGGCTCTTGCCCAGCGCCGCAGCGCTCGCGACTTGGGCCACCGCGCGCAGCAAGGCGGGCCGGTCCAGCGGGGGTTCCGCGACCGGTAGTGGCGGCGTCGGAGTGACTTTGACCGCGGATTCGTTCGTCGCCGGCGGCTTCGACGCGTCTCCTTCGCATCCCCCGACCAATGCTCCGGCGGCAAGCAGCGACCAAGGCAAAATCTTGTACGGACCCATGAATTTCCCCCAATAGCACGGCCCGGCGTTTTCGCGATTCCCATGTTGCGTCGGGGGAGTCGAACCCGGCATAGGGAACCATGGCGGCGAGCCAAGTTCTGACCCTGCTTGTGCTGCTGGCCGTCGTCGCTGCGCTGATCTGGGACAAGATTCGCTCCGACGTCGTCGCCCTTTCCGGCGCCGGGTTCCTGCTCGTCACCGGTGTCGTTCGACCGGTCGAGGTGCAAGGCGCATTCGCCAGTCCCGCGATCATCGCCCTGGCGTCGCTATTCGTGATTGCCTACGCGATGGAACTGGCCGGCCTTCTCGACCAGGCGATCCGCAACGTCGTCAAATTGTGCGCTCGGATCGGGCGGGCCGGGCTGTGGGTTCTCATCGGCCTGGCCGGCGGAGCGTCGGCCTTCCTCAACAACACGCCGATTGTCGTCCTCAGCGCGCCCGTGGTTCGAGACGTCGCCAAGTCGATCGGCGAGTCGCCAAAGAACTATCTGATCCCGTTGTCGTACGCGGCGGTTTTGGGCGGCTGCTGCACGCTGATCGGCACCTCGACCAACCTCTTGGTCAACGACATGGCGGCGAACGCCGGTGAGCCGCGGTTCGGAATCTTCGAGATCACGCCGGTCGGCCTGGCGGTCGGCATCGCCGGGGGCCTGTACCTGATGTTGTTCAGCTCGCGGCTGATCCGGTCGACCGATGGCGATTCCGGGCTTTCGACGGTGGAGGCGGCGGAAGCTGCCGAGAAGTTTCGCGCGCCGGGCCTGGCCGGCGGTCTCGTCGGCCACGCCGAGCCCTTCGCCCAGCAGGTCGAGTTCAAACCGTGGCCGGCCTTCCTCTCGTCGCTGATCTTCGTCGGCGTCGTCGCGGCGGCCGCGCTGAACGTTGCGCCGATCGCCGCCTGCGCCTTTGCGGGCGCGGTGCTGCTCATCCTGTTGCGCGTCATCACGCCGGACCAGGCCTATAGTGGCTTGCGGCCGGAGGTGCTGATGCTGATCGCCGGAATGGTCGTGCTCGGCATCGCGCTCGACGTGACGGGCCTGGCGACCGCCGCGACCGAATTGCTGCTCGGCGGCATGGATGGCATGAGCCCGCTTTTGGCCCTGATCATCCTCTACGGGGTCACGCTGTTCGCGACGGAAATTCTGTCCAACGCCACGGTCGCGGTGCTGTTCACGCCGATTGCCGTGTCGATGGCCGATGCCTTCGCCGTCAGCCCACGCCCGTTCCTGGTGGCTGTGATGATCGCCGGGAGCGCGGCATTCGCGACGCCGTTCGGCTACCAGACCAATGTCCTCGTCTATCAGATGGGTGGCTATCGGTACCTCGACTTCGTCAAGGTCGGCCTCCCGCTAAACCTGATCACATGGGTCGCCGCGATCATCGCCATCCAGATATATTTCCCGTTCTGAGCGCTATGGGCGCCTTCGATTCGCCCCTCGCGTGGCCCATCCCGAGCCTGTGGATAAGTGAGTCTTTCGGGCGACACTCATCCCCAGTTTTTTGGTCCGCGTTAACTTTTTTCCTTGGCTTGCGACTCGCGATGATTCAAAGATTCCTCAACGCCTTGCTGCCCGAGGGGGGAATTGAATCATGAGCATTGATTTCGTCCGGCCGGAAGTCGACGAGCTTCGTCCGCGCATCAGCGTGATCGGGGTCGGCGGCGCTGGCGGCAATGCCATCGCCAACATGATGCGCGCCGACGTCCAAGGCGTCGATTTCATCGTCGCCAACACCGACGCGCAGGCGCTCAACAATTCGACCGCCGATCGCCGCATTCAGCTCGGGCTCAAGATTACGCAGGGCCTCGGCGCCGGCTCGCGGCCGGAGATCGGCCGCGCCGCCGCGGAGGAGACGCTAGACGAGATTGTCCAGGCGCTGAACGGCGCGCACATGTGCTTCATCGCCGCCGGAATGGGCGGCGGCACCGGCACCGGCGCCGCGCCGGTGATCGCCAAGGCCGCTCGCGACAAGGGTATCCTCACGGTCGGCGTGGTCACCAAGCCGTTCGCGTTCGAGGGAGCGCGCCGCGCCCGTGCTGCTGACTCGGGGATCGAGGAGCTTCAGCAGCATGTCGATACGCTGATCGTGATCCCCAACCAGAACCTATTCCGCCTCGCCAATTCCGAGACGACCTTCAAGGAAGCCTTCGAAATGGCCGACGAGGTTCTCCAGCAGGGCGTTCGCGGCATCACCGACCTGATGGTCATGCCCGGCCTCATCAACCTCGACTTCGCCGACGTCCGCTCGGTGATGAGCGAGATGGGCAAGGCGATGATGGGCACCGGCGAGGCCGACGGCGACAACCGCGCGATCGAGGCCGCCGAAAAGGCCATCTCCAACCCCCTGCTCGACGGCGTCTCGATGAAGGGCGCCAAGGGCGTCATCATCTCCATCACCGGCGGCGAAGACATGCGCCTGATGGAGGTCGACGAGGCTGCGAGCCACATTAAGGAGCTGGTCGACCCCGACGCCAACATTATCTGGGGATCGGCGTTCAACAACGACCTCGGCGGCAAGATCCGTGTGTCGGTTGTTGCCACGGGGATCGATGCAGATGCGGTGCAGCAGCCGGCTCCGGGCAAGGTCTTCACCTTCCCGGCGACGCAGCGCGCAGCGGCCAAGCCGGCCGAGCCGGCTATGGAAGCAGCCGAGGATGAGGAGGTTCCGCTCGAGCTCGGCGCCGACGAGGACAGCGAGGAATTGCTGCTCGGCGACGACGATATTCTGACCACGCCGGTCGGCAAGCCGCCGATCGCGCCGCCGACGGACGAGGAAGCGGCCGAGGAGGCGACGGCGGCGACAGCTTCGGGCGGCACGTTGTTCGAGCGCATGTCGAACATTGCGCGCGGTGCATCCAAGGCCGAGCTCGACGAGGAGCCGGGCGAGGCCGGCACCCAGCCGCCGATCGACATCCCGCGGTTCCTCAATCGCCAGAACAACCAATAAGATTGTTGCTGCAGGAAGAGGGCGGCTCCGCGGCGGAGCCGCCCTTTTTTCTTCGGAAGCGGCGAATCCAGCCCGCTTACCGCCTTGCCGGCACGGCTCGCCGTAAAAGCCCTAGGCAGAAAGCTTCGAGCAAGATTCAGTCGCCACGGGGAGACGATGCGGGGAATCTTGGGACCACGTCTTTTATATTTTTGCGCCGCGGCGCTGGTTGTTGCTCCGCCTGCCGCCGCTCAGACGGGCTACGGCTACCAGCAGCCGGAGAGCGCCGCGGCCGCGCTTGCCCGGTATGTCCGCGCGCTCGCATCCGACCCGCGTGACTTCGGCGCGCTGATCGGCGCCGGGAAGGCCTCGCTCGAGCTGGGCGACACCCAGGCCGCCGCCGGATTCTTCGCCCGCGCCGACGAGGTGAATCCGCGCAGCCCGCTTCCCCAGGCCGGCATGGGCGCGGTGTCGGTGGCCAGCGGGGAGCCGCACGCGGCGATGCCCTATTTCGCGCGCGCCCAGCAGCTCGGCGCGCCGCTTTCGATGTTCGCTTGCGACCGCGGCCTCGCTTACGACCTGCTCGGCCAGCAAACCCAGGCCCAAGCCGACTATCGCGCCGCGCTGAACGGCCCGGACGCGACGGAGGCGCGCAGGCGCCTCGCGCTCAGCCTCGCGATCAGCGGTGACAAGGCCGGCGCGCTTCAGGCACTGGCGCCGCTCTCCGCCAGGGGGGATTCGGCTGCGGGTCGGGTCCGCGCCTTCGTTCTAGCGCTGACGGGGGACGCGCGCGGCGCGATGATCGCCATCGACGCCGCGATGCCGGGAAGCTGGGCCAGCGTGTCGCCGTTCCTGCAGCGGCTGCCGACCCTGCGCCCGGGCGAGAAGGCCGCCGCGGTCAACCTCGGCATCTTTCCCGACGGGAGCACGTCGGCGCTTGCGTCCAACGTCGTCGTGTCCCCGTATGCCGCCTCGTCGGGATCCGCCGATCGCTTGACCGGCATCGACGAATTGCTGCGCGCGCCCGCTCCGCCCGTGGCGGCGCCGCAACCTCCGGCGCCGCGCACGACGCAGATTGCCTATGCGCCGCAACCGGCTCGTCACGCGCCCGCGGCCCAGGTCGCTCCTCGCAAGCTGTGGCTCCAGCTCGCGAGCGGACCCAACGCGCAGGCGCTTCCCGAACAGTTCCGGCGGCTGAAAAGCCGCAACCGCGACCTGTTCGAAGGCATTACCGGCTATGTCGCCAGCGGCCCCGACCGGGCCAGGCTGGTGATCGGGCCCTTCCGCGGGGCGTCCGACGCGCAGATCTTCCAGGAAGATTTGCAGTCCGTCGGCATCGACGCGTTCAGCTGGACCAATTCCGAATCCGACAAGATTGTGCCAGTCGGCACGGAATGACCCTTCCGCCCGGCGTTGCCGCGCATCCTGACCGCTCTCGCGGCCGGCTTCACCGGGAAAGCGAGAGTGCGCCCCGAGGGCCCCGCGACATCTTCCAGCGCGACCGCGACCGGATCGTCCATTCGGTCGCCTTTCGGCGCTTGCGCCACAAGACCCAGGTCTTCGTCGCGCCCGACGGCGATCATTTCCGCGTCCGGCTGACCCACAGCATCGAGGTTGCCCAGATTGGCCGGACCATGGCCCGCGCGCTCGGCCTCAATGAGGACCTGACCGAGGCGCTGTGTCTCGCCCACGATCTCGGTCACCCGCCGTTCGGCCATGCCGGGGAAACCGCGCTCGACGCCGCGCTCGCCGAGGCGGGCGGATTCGATCACAACGCGCACAGCATTCGGCTGGTGACGAGGCTCGAAGCGCCATATCCCGATTTCGCCGGCCTCAACCTCAGCTGGGAGGCCCTCGAGGGCCTCGCCAAGCACAACGGGCCGGTTGGCCAGCCGACCTGGGCGATGGCCGAGGCGGACGCGGAGTGGGATCTCGAGCTTTCGTCCTGGCCTGGTCTGGAGGCGCAGGTCGCGGCGATTGCCGACGACATTGCTTACGACAATCACGACATCGACGACGGCCTGCGCTCTGGCATACTTCAGCTCGACGAGTTGCTCGCCTTGCCTATTGTCCACCGCCACTGGGCGGCGATCGGCGAGCGCCACCCTGGCATTTCGACCGAGAAAGCGCAGCGCGCGCTGGTCCGCGACATGATCGGGTCGATGGTTGGCGACGTCCTCGCCGAGACCGCGCGCCGCGTGCGCGACGCCGGCGTGACGACCATAGACGAGGTCCGTTCCGCGGGCCGGCCGCTGGTCGGTTTCTCGGACGCGCTGGGCGAGGAGGAGCGCGCGCTCAAGCGCTTCCTTTACGCGAATCTGTACGAATCGCCGCTGCTCGAAGAGGTGCGAGAGGAAGCGGAGCGCATCGTCGCCAACCTCGCCGCCGCCTACCGCGACGATCCCGGCCTGATGCCCGACGCGTGGCGCAACGCCGGTAAGGGCGTCGAGGCTCTGCGAACGATCGGCGATTTCATCGCGGGTATGACCGATCGCTTCGCCATTGCCCGGCACGAAAAGCTGGTCGGGCCGGTCCGGCTGCCCGACCGATTCTAGCGGAATAGCGCGACGACTGCCTACGGCGTCGCGTTCTCGGCGCTATTGTTTGCGTTTGCCGCGTTGTCGCCGGCTGGCGCTCCTGTCGATTCATTCGCCTCGCATGTCACCGTCGCTTCGGATCGGCGGCCGCGACCGTCGACGACGAGGATTGAAGCGCCCTCCGGGCACGGCGTTGCTGCGAAGGTCAGCGTCCGCCTGTTGCTCGTCATCATTTCACCAGCAGCTTCGCCTGCACGGGTCAGGATGCCGATGAACGGCTCCGTTCCGTCGGTGACGGCTGCGGTCACCTGGCCCTCCGCATAGGCCACTTCGACCGCCGGATTGGCGCCCGGGACCTCGCTGTCGGACGTGCCGAAATAGAAGCCGATGATCGTCCCGAAAATGCCCGAGAAGACCAGGAAAATCTCTCTGCCGAGCCGAAATCGTTCCTCGAATTTCTCGTCTTTGCCGGCGAACAGCGCACGAGCGATGAGCAATCCGCCAAAGCCGAACATGGCGATGGTAAGGGTGAGTACGAGGAGAAGCCGAGTTCCCTCGACCGAATAGGTCCCGTGCAGGCCCCAAATGATGTACCAAACGAGAAGCCCGTAGCCGATCGCGACCAGGCTAGACAAAATCAACGTGTACTTCGGACTCCACACGAGTGCCTCCCCAAGCAGCCCGACCGAGCGCCGAGCAGTTTACACGCGGCTGAATTTAATGGCAATTTAACGACAGCAAATGCCGCGCGTGACGCGCCGCGAGGGCTGCGCTAGACGCGCTGCTTTCCAGCATTGGTGACCCGCCTTGAGCCTTTACGCCCAATATTCCGCGCTGCTCGACGGAGTGCTTGACGACCTCGTTTCCGAAGGCGCGCTCCCTGCGGGACTGGATCGACGCAACGTTACGGTCGAGCCGCCGCGCGACCCGTCGCACGGCGACCTTGCGACCAACGTCGCGATGGTGCTCGCCAAAGCGGCCGGGACCAACCCGCGCGCGCTGGCGGACACGATCAAGGGGAAGCTCGAAGCGCTCCCTCCGGTGACCTCGGTCGAGGTGGCAGGTCCGGGTTTCATCAACTTGCGTCTGAACGCCGACGCGTGGTGCGACGAGCTTCGCACCATCCTTCGCGAAGCCGACGCCTACGGCG
The DNA here is from genome assembly GCA_035281125.1 of Sphingomicrobium sp. Classification (GTDB taxonomy): domain Bacteria; phylum Pseudomonadota; class Alphaproteobacteria; order Sphingomonadales; family Sphingomonadaceae; genus Sphingomicrobium. The sequence goes on from DATEEM010000007.1 coordinate 11,562, forward strand.
TGTCGAGCATCGGCGCCAACGAGCGGGTCAACGTCGAATATGTTTCGGCCAATCCGACCGGCCCGCTGCACATGGGTCATTGCCGCGGCGCGGTCGTCGGCGACAGTCTCGCCCGGTTGCTCGAGGCGGCCGGATTTCGGGTCACCAAGGAATATTATGTCAATGACGCCGGCGCGCAGGTCGACACGCTCGCGCGCTCGCTGCACCTGCGGTACCGGGAGAAGCTCGGCGACGAGATTGGCGACATTCCGGAGGGACTCTACCCCGGCGATTATCTGAAGCCGGTGGCGGCGCTGCTCGCGGCGGAGTTCGGCGGCCGTTATGCCACGGCGCCGGAGGTCGAATGGCTCGACCTGTTCCGCGATCGCGCGATCAGGGCGATGCTCGACCTCATTCGCCACGACCTCGGCCGGCTCGACATCCACCACGACCTCTTCTCGTCGGAGGCCGAGCTCCAGCGCTCCGGCGCGGTCGACGAAGCTTTGCAGCTGCTGCGTGACAAGGGGTTGGTCTACGAGGGCATGCTCGAGCGGCCGAAGAGCCTCGACCCGGACGACGAATGGGAACCGGTCGAGCTGACCTTGTTCCGCTCGAGCCAGTTCGGCGACGACCAGGACCGGCCGATGAAGAAATCGGACGGCAGCTGGACCTATTTCGGCGCCGACGCGGCTTATCATTGGCAGAAGGCCAAGACCGCCGATCATCTCGTCAACATCTGGGGCGCGGACCACGCCGGCACGGTCAAGCGCGTCCAGTCGGCAGTCACGGCGCTGAGCGACGGCAGGGTCGATCTCGACGTGAAGCTGGTCCAGATGGTCCGGCTGTTCCGCGGCGGCGATCCGGTCAAAATGAGCAAGCGCGCCGGCGATTTCGTCACCCTTGCGGAGGTCGTGGAGGAGGTCGGCAAGGATGTCGTCCGGTTCATGATGTTGGCCAAGCGCGCCGACACTCCGCTCGACTTCGATTTTATGAAGGTGGTCGAGGCATCGAAGGACAATCCGGTCTTCTACGTGCAATATGCGCACGCCCGGATCAGCTCGCTGAAGCGCAAGGCAGCCGATGCCGGAGTCGACCTTTCGGCGCCCGCCGACCTCACGTTGCTCGACGACGAGGATCTCGCTTTGGTCAAGCGCGCCGCGCAATATCCGCGCGTGGTCGAAAGCGCCGCCCTCGCCCATGAGCCGCACCGCATCGCTTTCTATCTCTACGATCTGGCGTCGGATTTCCACGCCTTGTGGAACCGCGGCAACGATGACCCCTCGCGCCGCTTCCTGCTTGAAAATAATCCACAACTTTCGCGCGCGCGTCTGGAACTCGCGCTCGGAATCGCGCAGATCATCAGAAGCGGATTGGGCCTCATGGGGGTGGCCGCGACCGAGGAGATGCGCTGACGATGACCGACAGCCGAGTGGCACTCGGCATGGACCGGCTGCCATGGCTTCCCGACGAACCGGTGCGAACGCCACGGCGTTCGGCCAAGCCGCTCGCATGGGCGGCGGCGGCCGCGATGTGCGCCATTGCCGGCGCGTCTTACTGGATCGGTAACCTGAGCGGTCGAGGCGAATTGGAGACGCCGACCGTCGCGGACGACGGTCGTCCGGTCGCGACCGCGCCCTTGCCGCTGCCTTCCCAGCCCGACGTTGCGCGGCAGGAAAGCCCGAAAGTCGCTGCTCCCGAAGTCGAGCGGATCGTCGCGCCGCCGATACCGGTGATCGACGAGCCGCCGGCGCGGCGCACGCCGATCGAGCGGCCGGCGGCGGCTCCCGAGTCGACGCCCGCCGTCGAGGGTGACGAGACCGCGACGCCCACCGTGGAGGCCGAGCCCGCCGAACCGCCGGCTTCGGCCCCCGCGCCTGCTCGTCCCGCCTTCACCGGGCCATGGCCGGTGCGGGTCGTCGAGGGCGCGTCGGGCCGCCTCGTGCGCATCGGCGCGTTCCGCACCTCCCGTCAGGCCAAGAAGGGCTGGTGGGCCATCGTCAAGATGAACCCGACCCTGAAGCGGCTTCCGGCTTTGGTCGTCCCCGTCCAATCGATGCGCAACGGCCACACCTATTACCGGCTGCAGATGGGCACGACGTCGCAGGCCCATTCGACGGTGCTGTGCCAGCGGATGCGGATGATCGGCCAGAGTTGCGTCGTGATTGACGAGCGGGCGCGAGGCGCGCGGTGACCGATCAGCGCTCGGCCTATGACGATGGCCAGCTACCCTGGCTCGCGGCGGTGGAGGACGAGGACGAGCCGCGCGGCGTTTCGGCACGCAAGATGCTCGCCGCCCTTGCAATCGTCGTCCTCGCCGCCGCGCTCGTCGCCGCGACCTTCTTCTGGATCGGACGGCGCGACGCGACTGCGGACGGATCGCCGCAATTGATCCGCGCCGAGCCCGGGCCGTATAAGGTCAGGCCGCCCAATCCGGGAGGGCTCGATGTCGCCGGTGAGAGCCAGACCGCGTTCGAGACGAGCGCGGGCGAGGATCGCGATTCGCGGCTCGACCTCAGCAAGGTGCGCGAGGCGCCGCCAGCCGCGGAGAAACCGGTGCAAAGCGCACCCGGCGAGACCCGCGAACTGGCGGCGGCCGAACCTGCGCCAAAGCCGACTGGCGGCACTGGCAGCGTGATTCAGCTCGGCGCCTTCGCCAACCAGGCGCAGGCCGAACGCGCCTGGGCGGCATTGTCGACGCGCTTTCCGACGATCGGCGCGATGAACAAGATGATTGTCCCGTTCTCCGGTGGAATCCGCTTGCGGGCCGGCGCCCCGAGCCCCGGCGACGCGAAGCAGGCGTGCCAGATGCTCAAGGCCGCCGGCGAGAACTGCTTCGTCGCACAATAATGCAGGCCGCGATCTACGGACTGGAAGGCATTGAGCTCAATGCGGACGAGCGGGCCTTTTTCCGCGACTCCGACCCGGCGGGGTTCATCCTGTTCAAGCGCAATTGCGAGAGCCCTGACCAGCTCCTCCGCCTGACCGATTCACTTCGCGACCTCACCGGCCGTCCCGACCTTCCGGTCTTGATCGACCAGGAAGGCGGTCGAGTGGCGCGGATGCGCCCGCCGCAATGGCCTGCCTTCCCGGCCGCCGAGCGCTTCGCCGAGCTTTACGCGATCGCTCCTTCATCGGCGATCGAAGCCGCGCGGTCGAACGCCCGCGCGATCGCGCTGACGCTGCGCGACTGCGGCATAAACGTGAATGCGCTTCCGTTGCTCGACGTCCGCCAGGAGGGGGCGAGCGACATCATTGGCGACCGCGCGCTCGGCGCCGCTCCGATGCAGGTCGCAGCGCTCGGTCGCGCGGTGCTCGACGGCATGGCGTCGGCCGGCGTCGTCGGCATCGTCAAGCACATGCCCGGCCACGGCCGCGCGCTGGTCGACAGTCACAAGGAGCTTCCCGTCGTCACGGCTAGCTCCGAGGAACTGGAAGCGGATCTCGAGCCGTTCGAGCGGCTTGCCTCGGCTCCGATGGGAATGACCGCGCACGTCGTCTATACCGCCTGGGACCCGGACCATCCGGCGAGCCTGTCGCCGACGGTCATCGGGGACATCATCCGCGGCCGCATCGCCTTCAACGGCTTCCTGATGAGCGATGACCTCGGGATGGAGGCGCTGAGCGGCGATTTCGGAGCGCGGGCCGCGAGCGCGGTCGCCGCCGGCTGCGACGCCGCGCTCCACTGCTCCGGTGAGATGGCGGAGATGATTGCGGTCGCTGCTGCGGTTCCCGCGCTCTCTCCCGACGGCGAGGCGCGGCTGGCCCGGGCGATGGCGACCACCCTGATGGACGACGACGGGCCCGATTTCTCCGAGGTCGTCGCCACGCGCGACGCGCTTCTCGCGCTGGTGTAGGGTGGGGGCCGTGGAGATCGACGACGATTTCGATGCGCGGCCTGTTCGCCCGTCGGACGAGCTCAAACTCAACATCGACGGCTGGGAAGGCCCGCTCGACCTGTTGCTGAGCCTGGCTCGCGCGCAGAAGGTCGACCTTGCCCAGATCTCGATCCTCCAGCTGGTCGAGCAATATCTCACCTATCTTTCCGAGGCCCGGGCGCTGAAGCTCGAGATCGCCGCCGACTATCTCGTGATGGCCGCCTGGCTGGCCTATCTCAAATCCTGCCTGCTCCTGCCCAAGGATCCGGAAGCCGATCCAAGTCCCGAAGAGATCGCGCTTCGGCTGCAGATGCGGCTGCAGCGGCTCGACGCGATGCGCGAAGCCGGGGCCCGCCTGCTGGGCCGCGATCGCGTCGGCCGCGACGTGTTCCTGCGCGGCGCCCCGGAGGGCTTGCGCCTGGTGCGCAAGGCCGACTGGCAAGTTCGCGACTTCGACCTGTTCGCGGCCTATGGCGCGGTGCGGGCCCGCGCGGCGCCGGCGATGCACGTCGTCCATGCACGGTCGGTCATGACGCTGGATGAAGCGCTCGACCGCGTCGGGCGGATGATCGGCCAGGCACTCGACTGGACCTTCCTCGAAAGCTTCCTGCCCTCGACCCAGGATCCGCAGTTCCGTCGCTCGGCACTCGCGTCCAGCTTCCTCGCGATGCTCGAGCTGGCGCGCCGGGGCGGGCTGGAATTCGCGCAGGACGAGGCGTTCGCGCCGATCCGGCTGAAGGTGGCGTGATGGACGAGTTCACCCGTTCGGTCGAAGCGACCATCTTCGCCTCGGCCGGGCCGTTGACGGTGGACGAGATCGCCGAGCATGTTGGCGGGGGCCCCGTGGAGCTCGCGCTAGGCGCGCTCGCGGCCCATTACGAGGGCCGCGGGATCGAGCTCGTCGAACGCGGCGGGCGCTGGCATTTCCAGACCGCTGCAGATCTCGCGCATCTGCTTCGCCGAACGCGGGAGGAGCCACGGCGATTGTCGCGCGCCGCGACGGAAACGCTGGCGATCATCGCCTATCACGAGCCCGTCAGCCGCGCCGAGATCGAGGCGATCCGCGGCGTGCAGATTTCGAAGGGCACGCTCGATGTGTTGATGGACGCCGGCTGGGTCCGACCCGCCGGGCGTCGGGAGGGACCGGGGCGCCCGTTGCTTTACGCGACCACCCAAGAGTTCCTGACCCACTTCGGTCTCGGCTCACGGCGCGACCTTCCGGGCATCGACGATTTGAAGGCGGCGGGCCTCCTCGATCCGCTGGACGAAAGCGTCATGGAATCGCTCGGCCAGCTTCAACTGGAAAGCGAGAGCGAGGAAGACTAGAAGCGCCGCCGAAGGAGTTTCGCCATGGGTTTGTCTGGCTTCAGCCATTGGATCATCATCCTGGTCATCGTGCTGATCCTGTTCGGCGCGGGTCGAGTGTCCGGGCTGATGGGTGAGCTCGGCAAGGGTATCAAGAGCTTCAAGGAAGGCATGGGCGACGACGAGGAAGAGAAGCGCCAGCGCTATGAGGAACAGCGGCGGGCGGATCCGGCAAAGCAATTAGCGCGCGACCAGGATCCGATCGACGCGAGCGCGCGCCCGGCCCAGCCCGCCGCTCCGCCGTCGCGGGACGACGAAGCCCGTTAAGCGACCGCTTGCGCCATGTTCGGCGTCGATTCCACCGAGCTCGCGGTCATCGCGATCCTCGCACTGATCTTCATCGGCCCCAGGGACCTGCCCAAGGTGATGCGGACCGTCGGCTATTGGGTCGGGCGCATGCGCGGCATGGCGCGGCATTTCACTGCCGGGATCGAGAATATGATGCGCGAGGCCGAGCTCGAGGAGATGGAGAAGAAGTGGCGCGAGGAGAACGAGCGCATCATGCGCCTCCACCCAGCGAATGCGGAGTATCCGGAGCCTGGCAACCCCAACCCGATGCCGCCGGTCGCCGATCCGGACAACGAGGAACTGCCGCCTGAAAAGCGGCCGCTGCCGTGAAGGACATTGACGAAACGAAGCAGCCTTTGCTCGATCATCTGATCGAGCTCAGGCGGCGGCTTTTGTGGTGCGTGGTGACGCTCGCGCTCGCGTTTGCCGTCTGCCTGTTCTTCGCCGACGAGATATTCGCCATCCTGGTCCAGCCATTGCTTCGAGCGGGGCAGGGGAAGCTCATCTACACCGACGTCTTCGAGGCCTTTTTCGTCCAGGTGAAGGTCGCGCTTTTCGCTGCGCTGATGCTGAGCTTTCCGGTCTTCGCGACGCAAATTTGGCGGTTCGTCGCGCCCGGCCTCTATGCGCGGGAGAAGAAAGCGTTTCTCCCGTTCCTGCTCGCAACGCCGTTGTTCTTCGGCGCGGGCGCGGCCTTCGCCTATTTCGTGGCGATGCCGTGGGCGCTGCATTTCCTGCTCAGCTACCAGGGCGACGTCGGCGGCGTGAGCCAGGAAGCGCTTCCCGCCGTCGGCAACTATCTCAGCTTCTCGACGCGCTTTCTGTTCGGCTTCGGCGCGGCTTTCCTCCTGCCGATCCTGCTGATGATCCTCGAGCGGGCCGGCCTCGTCACCCGCGAGCAGCTCGCGAAATCGCGGCGCTACGCGATCGTCGCGGCCGCGGCGATCTCGGCGGTCCTGACGCCCCCCGACGCCGTATCGATGTTCCTGCTCCTGGTGCCTCTCTACGGCCTTTACGAGCTCGCCATCATCGCCATCCGGCTCACGCACTGGCGCGCGGCGCGGCGGGCGGCCCGGTCAGCGGATGATAGTTTGGAAGCCCGGACAGAAGAGGGCCCGGAAGCGCCACCGGGGGGGGGGAGGGTTGGCGGTTCCGGGCCCATTTAAGCGGATAGCGAGAGCGGGGGGGCAAAAGGTCACTATCCGAACCCTACAACGCCCCTTCTTCGGGAACAGTTCCGGGTCGCCGAATTATTTTTTCGCCACAGCCGTAACAAATTCGGTGGCGATCAATATGGAGGAAAAACAGGCAAATCAACGCTGTAGCGGCCGAGCTTCCGGTCAAGGGTGGAGCGAAGCTGCTTCGCGAGCCCGCCGATAATCCGTTCGAACTGGATTTTTTCGGCGCGGTCCTCCTCTTCGGGAACCAGGACCGGGCTGCTGAGCGTCAGCCGCGCTGTCAGGGGGCTGGTCCGCCTCAACGACAGCTCGACCGAATCCTCCGGGCGGTTGAGCATCGCGAACTCGACGATTTCGGTGATGAGGAAGGCGACGGCGACAGCGACATCCTGCGTCGTGTTGACCGACTCGAGCTCGAGGTCGATTCCCAGCTTGCGGGCGGGGTCGGGCGCTCCGGCGCGCAGCTCCGCGGCCAGCTCGGACAGCAGGGGACGAAGCGCGATCCCTCGATTCTCCTCCATTTCCGCGAAATGGTTGCGGTGGACGATGGACAGTGCTCCGACGCGGCGGGCGATGCCGGCATAGGCGGCGCGCGCGTCCGGTGTTTCGGCGCTGCGCCCGTGAATGTTCAGCAGCGACGCGACGACCTGCAGGTTGTTCTTCACGCGGTGGTGGACCTCGCGCACCAGCTTGCGCTGACCTTCGAGAGCGGCCGTCATTTCGCGCTCCGATTCGTCGACTCGGACGATGGCCCTCCCGAACGCGTCGCGCAGCTCCTGGATTTCGGTGGCCGGGCCGAGCTTCTCGGGCATGCTGAGCTCGTCGCCGGGCGTGTACCGACTGACCGCTCGTTGCAGTTGCCTCAGCGGGCGAATGAGAAGCCGCGTGACCAACAGCCAAGTAACGAGCGCCGCCAACACCCACATCAGGACGGGAAGAAGCAACAGGAGCTGGTCGAGGGTCGTCAGCCGGGTCACGGGAACGCCGACACGGGCAACGAGTGCGCCATTCGCGATCGGCATGTCGACATAGGACAAGGACGGGGTCGAGTTGTCCGCGGCGACAAGCTCGAGGCGGCGAGATCCATCGATTAGGCTTAGCGCGCGGATCCCGCTGCTCGCATCGAGCGCGACCTGGCGCAATTCCGCCTCCGTGACACTGGCCGTCGCCATGCCACTTTCGATCCCGATCCGGATGTCGATTTGGTTGGTGTCGGGATCGATCCAAACGCGGATTTCGCCCGGTTTGACCAGCGGCGATGCCGTGCGCGGCAGGAATCCCCCGGCGGCGCAAAGGATCGCGCCGTCGCGGTCACGCAGCCCGAAGCTGTGCGAAATGCCTGGCGCGGTCGATAGCGCCTTGACCGCTCGGTCGCACGGCCGCGTGCCGTCGGCAAGCGCGGCGGCGGCTGCGATGCGGAGCGCCAGCGCGTTGCGCGCAATCAGGCTTTCGACGGCTCGGGCGGCGGAGCGGGCATCTTCGGTCTCGCGATCGCGCAGGACGTTGTTGGCGTCGCGGATGCCCGAGGCGCCGATGACGCTCAACGCAATCCCGATCGGCAGCAGCAGCGCCGTAAGGATTAGCAACAGCTTGCCGGCGGTTGGCACTGCGGCGAAGCGACGGGCAGCCGCGTTCATCATCGCGCAGCCCTCGATCGCATCAGCTCAATTGAGCTTGCCCAGCAAATTGAGGAACTCGTCGGGCACGGTTTCACGCAGCGTGTCATCGTAGACCGAACGCAGCGCTCGGCCGAGATCGGCCGAACGCGCCTTGCGGGTCTTCTTGTTCGGGTCCGGCGGCACGGCTCGACGGCTGTCCCGCTTCGTGCCGTCCGACCTGCCTCGAGCCTTGGCACTCAACCTCTCACCCCCCTCGCGCGGGTTCACGCGCCTCATACAAATCACGACTCCACGCGCAACGGGTTGACCACGCGCGTTCCGTTTCGGAACGCGCACGTGCGACAAGCTGGCCGATTGGGTGCCGCCTCCGCGTAGTGGGAAACCAAATCGGCCGTGCTTGGTTCCACCAGCAGCATATCTCTGGGGAGGGCCCACACGATCAGGGGAACAGTTCTTCCAGGGTTGAAACAATCAGGACGCGCGGTCAAAGACGGCGCAAATCTCATTCGAGGGAGAGCCTTCACATATGTCGCTGGGCCAGGAACTCGCACCGCATCTGCCATTTCTGCGGCGCTATGCGCGCGCGCTGACGGGCAGTCAGGCGCATGGCGATGCATTCGTTCGAGCAACGCTCGAGGCGATCGTTGCCAAGCCCGATGAATTTCCGCGCGACGTCGATCCGCGGCTCGGTCTCTACAAGACCTTCCACGCAATCTGGTCGACGGCCAACATTGAGGAAGGCGAGGAGCCGTCGCGCGGGCCGGCGGGGCCCGAAACCATTGCGCACGCCCGGCTTTCGCGGATCACGCCGCTGTCGCGGCAGGCGCTCCTGCTGACCTCGCTCGAAGGCTTTTCCTCGGAAGATACCGCCTATCTGATCGGTGCCAGTCCTGCCGACGTCGATTCGCTGGTCGCCGAAGCGCTGGAGGAGATCGAGCGGCAGACCCTTGCCGACGTTCTTATTATCGAGGACGAGCCGATCATTGCGATGGACATCGAGACCATCGTCCGCGACCTCGGTCACAATGTCACCGGTGTGGCGGTGACGCGGGACGAGGCGGTCGCCCAGGCACGCCAGAATCCGCCGGGACTCGTTCTCGCCGACATTCAGCTCGCCGACGATTCGAGCGGGATCGACGCGGTGAAGGACATTCTCGCGGAATTCTCCGTGCCGGTGATCTTCATCACCGCTTTCCCAGAGCGGTTGCTGACGGGCACGCGGCCGGAGCCCACGTTCCTTATCACCAAGCCGTTTCAGCGATCGACCGTGAAGGCGGCCATTGCCCAGGCGCTGTTCTTCGATGCCGCTACGGTTCCCGCCGCCTGATCGGGCGGGCCCGGCGGAACATGGCCGATGAAGGCGCGTTGGCCTTCGTGAACAGCGATTTGAGGCAGAGAGCATAATGCCGGAGGCCGACAGGGACAACGACTCCACGCACGCCACGACGACGGAGGCACGCGCGGCGTCGACTCCCCATGTAACTCGTTACGTACTGACCGTCGGCCTGATTCTCGTGGTCGTGATCTTTGCGGTCATCGTCCTGGTCGGCCGGTCCTGAGTCTCAACTCTGCCACATCCGCCGTTCATCGTCAGTCAAAGCGCGCATTGCCATGCGCAGCGTCATTAATGGGTGGGGGTGAGCTTGGCCCAAGATCGTGAAGAGGAACATCCGGCGGGCTCCGCGCCCGAACCCGTTCCGCTGTCCGATCCCGAATTCAAGGAACAGCTTGCCGGCGTGATCCCGCATTTGCGGGCGTTCGGCCGGTCGCTTTCCGGCAGTCGCGATATTGCGGACGATCTTGTCCAGGAAACCCTGCTCAAGGCCTGGGCCGCGCGGAAGCGCTTTCAGGCCGGAACCAACATGCGGGCCTGGACCTTCATCATCCTTCGCAATCTGTTTCTCAGCCAGATGCGTCGCGCGCGGTTCAAGGGCGAATGGGACGACATCACCGCATCCAAGATCCTCGCCGCACCCGCCAGCCAGGATCGGCACATCGAACTTTCGGACATGCAGCGCGCGTTGATGCACCTGCCCCAGCCGCAGCGCGAGGCGCTCATCCTCGTCGGCGCAGGCGGCTTTGCCTACGAAGAGGCGGCGGAAATCTGCGGCTGCGCCGTGGGGACGATCAAGAGCCGCGTCGCGCGCGGCCGCGTGGCGCTCGAGCAGTTGCTGTCGAGCGGCAAGCTGCCGTCACGCCGCCAGCACAAGACCGACCCCGACAAATCGGCGCTTCAGACGATCATGGGCGAAGTCGATGAGCTGAGCCGCGACCACGGCTGAGCGTCAATTGAGGCGTCGCAGGAGCTCGGTGAAGTCGCGGTCGGTCGGTTCGGAGGCAGCGGCCTCGAAAGCCCGGCGAAGGGCGGCCATGATGCCGGCGTGAGCAGGCGGCACTTCGACGTGGATAAGACGTCGCTCCATGGCGCTCACCTCCGCAATCCCATAAATGTCATGTTCTGCTTTCATTCCGTCGGGAAACGACCGAGCCGTGGGGGAAGTTTCGTCCGCATCGGATTTGCGGCAATCAGCATGCGATGAACGGAGAAGCCGTCTCGGACAGTCGCAGCAATGCGCGCGCGCGCGCGGAGTTGTTTTCGCCCTTCCTTCGCGATTCGCTTCGCGCACTCCCGGAGGTCGGCGAGATATTCGAACGCGAGGGAGCGGAACCGGCCGCGCGCTTCGCGCTTGGTGCGGCGGCTGAGGAACTTGAGGTCGAGCTGCGCCGCCAGCGGCTGGGTCTCGCAGTGGCTGTGGCGCTCGGTGACCTGGCGGGCGAGTTGTCGCTCGAGGACGTGACCGCCCTCCTCAGCGACTTCGCCGACAGCGCGATCGATCGCGCCGTGGCGGCAGCCATCCAGGAGCGGACTCCCGGGGCGGACCCGATGGGCTTCGCGGTGATCGCAATGGGGAAGCTCGGCAGCGGGGAGCTCAATTACTCTTCCGACGTCGATCTCCTGCTGTTGTTCGACCCGGCAACCCTTCCCCGGCGGGTCCGAGAGGACCCCGGGGAAGCGGCGGTCCGAATCGCGCGGCGCGTGATCGAACTGCTGCAAAAGCGCACCGCGGCCGGATATGTCGCGCGGGTCGATTTGCGTCTTCGCCCTTCGCCTGAAGTGACGCCCATCGCGCTGCCGGTGAACGCGGCCATCTCCCACTATGAGTCGAGCGCGCTTCCCTGGGAGCGCGCCGCCTTCATTCGCGCGCGCGCCTGCGCGGGCGACATGCCGCTCGGTGAGAGGTTTCTCGGCGCGATCGAACCGTTCGTGTGGCGCCGTTCGCTCGATTTCGGCGTCATCGACGAGGTGCGGCAGATTTCCGCGCGAATTCGCGACCATTTCGCGCAGCACGCGCAATTCGGTCCGGGCTACGACCTCAAGCGCGGCCGCGGCGGGATTCGCGAGGTCGAGTTTTTCGTGCAGATCCAGCAGATGGTGCACGGCGGCCGCGATCCCTCGGTCCGCGCGCCGGCGACGCTCGATGCGGTCGCCGCGCTGACGGACGCTGGCCGGCTCGATGAATCCACCGCGCAGGATCTCGGCGACACCTACCGGCTGCTGCGCACCATCGAGCATCGCGTCCAGATGGTCGAGGATGCGCAGACCCACCGGATTCCGGCCGATGGGGACGCGCTCGGCAATGTGGCGCGGTTGCACGGGTTCGATTGTGGCGAAGACCTGATCGCCCTGCTGAAACCCAGGGTCGTTCGGGCCGGAGAAATCTTCGATGGTCTCGTAACCGAGCAGCCCGGGCGGGTATCGAACGACCCGGAGATCATGCTCCAGGAGTTAAAGGGGTTCGGCTTTCCCGATCCCCAGGCAGCCGCGCGGCGCGTGGCCGAATGGCGCACGGGCAAGGCACGATCGCTGCGCTCGCCCGCCGCGCAGTCGGCCTATGAAGCGATGCTGCCGGGCCTGCTCCGGGCGATCGCATCCGGCCCGGACCCCGATCGCGCGCTCAATCGGCTGAGCGACATCGTCGAACGCCTTTCCAGCGGCGTGAACTTCTTCCGCTTGCTCGAGGCGCAACCCCACTTGGCCGAGTTGCTTGCAAGGATCCTGACCCACGCGCCCGCCCTTGCCGACCAGCTCGCTCGTCGGCCGGAACTGTTCGAGGGTCTCTTCGACGCGTCCAGCTTTGATCCGCCGCCGAGCGCCGAGGTCATCGCCGAGGACCTCGGCGCAGTCATGGCTGGTGCGCCCTATGACGTCGCGCTCGACCGCGTCCGTCGGCTGGTCAACGAACGGCGGTTTGCGCTCGGCGTGCAGCTGATCGACCGCCGTTCCGACCCGCTTGACGTCGCCGCGGGCTACTCGCGGGTGGCGGAAGGGACTATCCAGGCGCTGGCGAGTGCCGCGGCGTCGCAATTCGAGGAGGTGCACGGCCGCTTCCCCGGCGGGGAGCTCCTCATCGTTGCGCTCGGCAGGCTGGGCGGCTGCGAGCTGACCCATGCCTCCGATCTCGACATCATCTATCTCCACACCGCGCCGCCCGAAGGCCGATCGGACGGAAACAAGCCGCTCGGGCCGAACGATTATTTCAACCGTCTAGCGAGCCGGGTCACGGCGGCGCTCAGCGTCCCGACCGCAGCCGGCCCGCTGTACGACGTCGACGTCCGGCTTCGCCCCGAAGGCGCCAAGGGCATGCTGGTAGTCTCCGTCGACGCCTTCGCGCGCTATCAGCGTGAGGAAGCGTGGACATGGGAGCATATGGCGCTGTGCCGGGCGCGCCCCGTGTTCGCGTCGCAGCAACCGCGCGAACGCATCGCTGGCTTGATCGCATCCATCCTGACCGCACCGCGCGATCCTGGTGCGGTCATTCGCGACGCGGTCAAGATGCGCGCCGAGATGGAGCGTCACAAGCCGCCGCAAAGCGCGCTCGACGTCAAGCTCGGTGCCGGCGGCTTGGTCGACCTCGAATTTGCCGTCCACGTGCTGCAACTGACGCGCGGCGTCGGGCTCGATCCGCGGCTGGAGTTCGCCATCGCCGAGCTTCACGCCGAAGGGCTCGTGTCGGCAAAGATTGTTGCTGCACAAAAGTTACTGACACGGATGCTGGTCATGATGCGGCTGGTGGCTCCCGGCGAGGTCAAGCCGACGGTCGACACTTGGCAGCTCGTCGCCCACGCTTGCGGCGCGTCGAGCTGGGACGAGCTTCTTGCCGAGCACGACGCGGCGCGGCAGAGCGTTGCGGAGTTGTGGGATCGCATCAAGCACGAGGGATGAGCATGTTGAACGAAGCCGACCAGGCACCGTCGATGACCGTAACCGCGAGCGACGGCAGCAGCGTCGACGTGGGCGCGCCCGGCCAGCCGCTCGTGCTCTATTTCTATCCGAAGGACGATACGTCGGGCTGCACGCGCGAGGCCCAGGACTTCACCGCGCTCGCTCCCGATTTCGCAAAGGCCGGCGTCAAGGTGATCGGGATATCCCGCGATCCCATGAAAAAGCACGAGAAGTTCATCGCCAAATACGAGCTTGGCGTGCCGCTGGCCTCCGACGAGGACGGCCGCATCTCCGATGCGTTCGGCACCTGGGTCGAAAAGTCGATGTACGGCCGCAAATATATGGGGATGGAGCGCGCGACCTACCTGATCGGAGCGGATGGGCGCGTCCTGCGCTCGTGGCGCAAGGTGAAGGTGCCGAACCACGCGGCGGAGGTGCTGAAGGCGGCGAAGGAGCTCCCGCCCGCCTGACCCTACCCGGCCAGCGCTTTGATGATCATCTCCCAGTAAAGCACATCGTCGTACATCGCTCGCACCGGTATCCGCTCGTCGAGACCGTGCGCGCGCTCGTCGTCCGGCGAAATTCCCCAGCTGCCGTCCAGGTCGTAAACCGGGATGCCCTGGGCGCGGAAGAAGGATCCGTCGCTCGCTCCGGTCGACATCATCGGGAAGACGCGCATCCCGGGCCCGTGAAACCGCTCGATCGCGGCCTTGACCGCCTTGAGCACGTCGGGCCGCAGCGGCGACGGGGGCGTCGGCACGCCGATATAATTGGGATCGGGCTTCACCTCGACCTTCGGCCCGACCATCTGCTGGAGCTCCGCCTGGACCGTTTTTGGATCGACGCCCGGAAAGATGCGGCAATTGACCGTCGCCTGAGCCGTCTGCGGCAGCGCGTTGTCGGCATGGCCCGCCTCGAGCATGGTCGCGACGCAGCGCGTGCGCGTCAGTCCGACCTCGAGCGGGTGCGCCTCGACAATGTCGGCGGCCTGTCCGTCGGCGGGATTGGCCAGCCAGCGGCGGATCGCCTGGCCGAGCGCGCTATTGCCTTCCTGGCGGGCGCGCTCCTCGAAATAGCCGCGGGTCGTGTCGTTCAGCATCGGCTGGAAACGGTGCGTCCGCAGCTTCTGCAGCGCGTCGCTCAGCTCGTAGATCGCATTGTCCGGCCGCGGCCGCGAGCTGTGGCCGCCCGGGTTGTGCGTCGTGAACAAATAGGTCTGGAAGGTCTTCTCGGCCATCGAAATGCCGCAGCCGAGCGGCTTGAACTCGCGGTCGTAGGCCGCGCAGCCCCCGTCGGCGTTCAGTCCGAACTCCGCATCGATGAGGTTGCGCCACTGGGTCGAGGCGAGCGTCGCGCCCTTGCCCTGGGTCTCCTCGTCGCCGCTGTAGAAAAAGATGATGTCGCGGTCGGGCTTGAATCCCTCGCCCATCAGCTTGATCGCGGCCATCGTCGTCGCGACGATGCCGTTCTTCATGTCGCTGGCGCCGCGTCCGTAGAAATAGCCGCCTTCCTCGCGGAACACGAAGGGGTCGAACTTCCAGTCCTCGCGCTTGGCTTCGACAACGTCCATGTGGCCGAGGATCAGCATCGGCTTCCTGGTCGCCTTGGGAGAACGCCAGCGGACGATCAGCGCGACCGTTTTGTCACCGGGCAGCGCTTCGTAGGGCATGATGTGAATATCGGAAGCGGGGATGCCGGCTGCGCGGAACTGAGCGGCGAGCAACTCGGCCATCTTCGGCATTTCGCCCCGATTGTGGACCGTCGGGATCTCGATCGCCTGCTTGAACAAGGCGCGCGTCTTCGCCTGCCAGGCCGGGTCGAGCTTGCTCGGGATGGTCCTCGGATCGGTCGCCGCCGGGGCGGCCGCGGCGGTAACGGCGAGCAAAAGCGCGAGCGCAAAACGCATCTCGTTCTCCCTGGATGAATATGCGGAGGACTACCGGCGCGGCGCGGGCCGTCAAGGGACGACGCCGTGGCCCTCGGCGAGATATTCGGCGCTGCGCATTTCCTCGAGGCGGCTGACGGTGCGCTGGAACTCGAAGCTGCCGTCGCCCTCGGGGTAGAGGCCGGCGGGCTCGGCATCCGCCGCGGCGAGCAGCTTCACCTTGTGCTCGTAAAGCGCATCGATGAGCGTGACGAAGCGCGCCGCCTCGTTGCGCCGCTCCGGCCCCATCACCGGAATCCCGACGACGATCATCGTATGGTAGCGCCGCGCGATCGCGAGATAGTCGGCGGCGCCGCGCGGTTCGCCGACCAGGCGCTTGAACGCGAAGACCGCGACGCCCTTGAGGCTCTTGGGGACGTGGAGCGTTCGGCCGCCGCCGACCTCGATGTCTTCGGCCGGGACCGTGTCCCGATCCTCGACCGGATAATCGGTCAGCTGGAAGAAGGCGCGGGAAAGGTCCGCGGTGGCCTTCGGTCCGTTGGGCACGTGCCATACCTGGACGCCCGACAGCCGCTGGAGGCGGTAGTCGATCGGCCCATCGACCGCGACGACGAGCATGCGCGTTTCGACCAGTTCGATGAACGGCACGAACAGGTCGCGGTTGAGCCCGTCCTTGTAGAGGTCGGAAGGCGGGCGGTTGGAGGTGGTGACGACGGTGACGCCGAGCGCCAGCAGCTTGCCGAACAGCCGCGACAGGATCATCGCATCGGCCGGGTTGGTGACCTGCATCTCGTCGAAGCACAAAAGCCTGGCTTCGGCGGCGATCGCCTCGGCGACCGGCTCGACGGGGTCGCCCTCCTCCGTTTCACGAGCGGCGCGAAGCCGCGCATGGGTCTCGAGCATGAATTCGTGGAAATGCACCCGGCGCTTGGGCTCGACCGCGATATTGGCGAACGCGAGGTCCATCAGCATCGATTTGCCGCGGCCGACCCCGCCCCACAGGTAGACGCCCGAAAGGGCCTGCCGCCGCGAACCGAACAGCCGCTCGCGCAATTTCCTCGGCTCGAGGCCCGCCGCCAGCCGATCGAGCGCCGCGACCGCGCGCGCCTGCGCCGGGTCGGGCTTCAGCTCGTCCGCGGCGATCAGCCGGCGGTAAGCCGCGCCGACCGGGCCGGTCATCGCGACTGGCTTGACGGGCCGTTGGGCCGGTTCACGCGACGCAGCGTGCCGCTGAAGCTGTAGCAATTCTCGCCGTTCTGCTTGACCACGCCCTGGAGGAAGGCATGGCCGCGGGTCTGCTTGACCAGCTCGACATGTGCCTCGAGCGGCGTCCCCGCCTGGCCGCGGGCGAGGAAATGCGTGGTGAGGTCGAGAGTGACGTAATGGCCGCGTTCCATCCCCGCGCACAGGCCGCCGGCGAACATCGACATGTCGATGAAGCTCATGATCGCGCCGCCGTGGATCGACCCGCCCATGTTCATGTGCGCCTCGGTCGGGAACATGCGCGTCAGCCCGCGACCCGGCCCGTCGGGCTTGAACAGCAGCCGCCCGGTAGCCGCGGCGAAGCTCGAACGCGGGAAATCGCCCCAGCTGAACCAGCCGGGATTGTCCGGATCGGGGCTCGCGCCGACCGGGACGCCGGCGGCGTCGGCTGCCCCCGGATTGCCGACCGGAACGTCGCTCACGCCGCCCGTTCTGCGATGAGCTTCTTGGTTTCGGCGATGGCCTTGCCCGGGTTCAGGCCCTTCGGGCAGACGTTCGCGCAGTTCATGATCGTGTGGCAGCGGTAGAGGCGGAACGGGTCCTCCAGCATATCGAGCCGCTCGCCCGTCGCCTCGTCCCGGCTGTCGGCCAGCCAGCGATAGGCCTGGAGCAGCACCGCCGGCCCGAGGAACTTGTCCGCGTTCCACCAATAGCTCGGGCAACTGGTCGAGCAGCAGAAGCACAGGATGCACTCGTAGAGGCCGTCGAGCCTGGCGCGGTCGTCGGGCGACTGCAGCCGCTCCTTCGACGCCGGCGCCGGGGTCGCGCTCTTCAGCCAGGGCTGGATCAGCGCATATTGGGCATAGGCGTGGGTCAGGTCGGGGACGAGGTCCTTGACCACGTCCATGTGCGGCAGCGGCGTGATCCGGACATCGCCTTTGAGATCGTCGATCGCGGTGGTGCAGGCGAGGCCGTTCGTCCCCTGCATGTTCATCGAGCACGACCCGCAGATTCCCTCGCGGCAGGAGCGGCGGAAGGTCAGGGTCGGGTCGATCTCGTTCTTGATCTTGATCAGCGCGTCGAGGACCATCGGCCCGCACGCGTCGAGGTCGATGGTGTAGGTGTCGAAGCGCGGGTTGGCGCCGCCGTCCGGGTCGTAGCGGTAGATGCGGAAGGTTTTCGGGCGCGTGCCGCCGTCGGCGGGCCACGTCTTGCCCTTTTGCGGCTTGCTGTTCCGGGGAAGGAAGAATTCGGCCAACACAGACTCCTTGCTGACCGGGCCGCTAGCACGCGGCCCTCGGCTTTTCAAAACTCCTTCTGACAGTTCGAAAGTCGCCGAAGTTGGCAGCGCACGCGCGAATGTTCGTGAATGTTCGCAGTGACGAACATCATTCCACCGTGATCCGCCCGGCGGCGAGGTGCGCGAGCCAGGCGGCCGTCGCGTCGCGCTCGTCCTGATCGCGATGCTGCTCGGTTTCGTGCGCGGGCGTGAGGTTGCGCGCCGGGCGATCGGGTTTGCGGGAGATATCGGGCGGATAGCGCTGCATGCGTTGCTCCTTCACCAAGGAGTGAACCAGCTATCGCATCCGGGCGGCTGTAGGACAGCGGAATCGTATCGCGCCAGGATTTTGCCCGAAGACGCGCGGCCCGCCTAAGAAAAGGCCGCCCGGAGAACGGACGGCCCTTCGCTTCATCGGCGGCGACGCCTAGCGCAGGATCGCGCTCACCACCTGCTGGATCAGCATCGTCTTGGGATCGACCCGATAGACGTAGCCGTCGCCGTAATAATAGCGATCATAGGGGCTGAAGCCGTACTGGCGCTGCAGGTCGAACGGGATCTGGTTGTAAGCCCAGGGCGTGCCGTAGCTCAGCGGGAAGCGCTGTCCGACATTGTACAGCTTTTTCGCCTGGCCCGGCGGCATGCAGCCGTTGTGCTTCTTGGCGAGGCCCGGCGGGCAGCCGCCGACGCCATAGCCGACAGCACCGTGGACCGCGTGCGCATGGGGGTTGCCGTGGCCCTTGCCCGGCTTGGCCAAGGCAGGACCGGCGAAAGCGAACGCCGCGGCGCCCGCAAGCATCATGAGATATTTCATAGCGCCCTCGAATCTAATGGTCCGGACGTGAACGTTCGTTGACCGAAATGGTTACCGCATGGACAGGATAAAGGTAAGCGCCGGGTAGACGCGGTTGCCCCTGACTGACCGCGCGGCTAAGCGGGCGCCGCGTCTCCAACGGCGGCGACTCCCCAGCCTGCCGCCCGGCAAACAGAAAGGTCCAGACCAGCCCCATGGCTCGGAAGAAAATCGCGCTGATCGGCGCCGGAATGATCGGCGGAACCCTCGCTCACCTCGCCGCGATGCGCGAGCTCGGCGACATCGTTTTGTTCGACATCGCCGAGGGCATTCCCGAGGGCAAGGCGCTGGACATTGCCCAGGCGGGACCGGTCGACGATTTCGACGCCAAATTGAAGGGCACGAGCGATTATGCCGACATCGCCGGGGCGGACGTTTGCATCGTCACCGCCGGCGTGCCGCGCAAGCCGGGCATGAGCCGCGACGACCTTTTGGGCATCAACCTCAAGGTGATGAAGGCGGTCGGCGAGGGCATCAAGCAGCACGCTCCCACTGCGTTCGTGATCTGCATCACCAACCCGCTCGACGCGATGGTCTGGGCGCTGCGCGAATTCTCCGGCCTGCCGCACAACATGGTGGTCGGAATGGCCGGCGTGCTCGACAGCGCGCGCTTCCGCCATTTCCTCGCCGAGGAGTTCGGGGTGAGCGTCGAGGACGTCACCGCCTTCGTGCTCGGCGGCCACGGCGATACGATGGTGCCAGTCGTCGGCTATTCGACCGTCGCCGGGATCCCGATCCCCGACCTCGTCAAGATGGGCTGGTCGACGCAGGAGCGGATCGACGCGATTGTCAAGCGCACGAGAGGCGGCGGCGGCGAGATCGTCGCGCTGCTGAAGACCGGCAGCGCTTATTACGCGCCGGCGACCAGCGCGATCGCGATGGCCGAGAGCTTCCTGCGCGACAAGAAGCGCGTGCTGCCCTGCGCCGCGCACCTGACCGGCCAATATGGCGTCGACGACCTCTACGTCGGCGTGCCGTGCGTGCTCGGCGCGGGCGGCGTCGAGAAGATCGTCGAGATCGACCTCGACGAGACCGCGCGCGAGAACTTCAACGTCAGCGTCGATGCGGTGAAAGAGCTGCTCGTCGCGTGCAAGCAGATTGACGGAAGCCTGGCGTGAGCATCCTGGTCGACAAGAACACCAAGGTCATTACCCAGGGGATGACCGGCGAGACCGGCACCTTCCACACGCGCCAGGCGCTCGATTACGGCACGGCGATGGTCGGGGGCGTGACCCCGGGCAAGGGCGGCACCGAGCATCTCGGCCTGCCGGTGTTCGACACGGTTGCCGAAGCGGTCGCCAAGACCGGCGCAAACGCTTCCGTCGTCTATGTTCCGCCGCCCTTCGCCGCGGATTCGATCCTCGAGGCGATCGACGCCGAGGTTCCGCTGATCGTCGCGATCACGGAAGGGGTGCCGGTGCTCGACATGGTCAAGGTCAAGCGCGCGCTCGATGGCTCGAAGTCGCGGCTGATCGGCCCCAATTGCCCAGGCGTCCTCACCCCCGACGAGTGCAAGATCGGGATCATGCCGGCGAACATCTTCAAGAAGGGCAGCGTCGGCATCGTCAGCCGCTCGGGCACGCTCACCTACGAGGCGGTGTTCCAGACGACGAACGAGGGGCTGGGCCAGTCGACCGCGGTCGGCATAGGCGGCGACCCGGTCAAGGGCACCGAGTTCATCGACGTGCTCGAGATGTTCCTCGCCGATGACGAGACCCGGTCGATCATCATGATCGGCGAGATCGGGGGAAGCGCCGAGGAAGACGCGGCGCAGTTCCTCGCCGACGAGGCGAAGCGCGGGCGCAGGAAGCCGGTCGTCGGCTTCATCGCCGGCCGCACCGCGCCGCCCGGCCGCCGCATGGGCCACGCCGGCGCCATCGTTTCCGGGGGCAAGGGCGACGCGATGAGCAAGATCGCCGCGATGGAGGCGGCTGGAATTACCGTCAGCCCAAGCCCATCTGAGCTCGGCCGTACCCTCAAGGAGTTGCTGGTCGCAGCCTAGCCATGAACGACATTGCCGGAATCATCGAACGCGAGGCTGGCCCGAGCTGGGAGCGGCCCAACTGGCCGCTGTCGGAGCTCGACGAGCTCAACCTCGGCCTCGACCCGACCCAGGCGGTGATCGAGAAAGCCAAAGCGGCCGTCTCGGAAAAGCTCGCCGAGACCGGCGCGAGCCCCGACGAAATCCGCCGCGCCGCCGAGGACAGCATCCGCGCCATGATGCTGATCCGGACCTATCGCGTGCGCGGGCACCTTGCCGCGGACCTCGACCCGCTCGGGCTCAGCCAGCGCGAACTGCCGGCGGACCTCACCCCCGGCTATCACGGCTTTACCGATGTGGACCTCGACCGGCCGGTCTACATCTGCGGCGCGCTCGGCTTCGAGCAGGCGACCGTGCGCCAGATCGTCGAGGTGCTCCAGCACACCTACTGCGGCCACATCGGCTTCGAATATATGCACATCAACGAGGTCGAGGAGCGGCGCTTCATCCAGGAGCGGATCGAAAGTCCGGAGGACACGGTCCAGTTCACGACCGAGGGCAAGCAGTCGATCCTGACCAAGGTCATCCACGCGGAGCAGTGGGAGAAGTTCCTCGCCAAGAAATATGTCGGGACCAAGCGGTTCGGCCTCGACGGCGGCGAAAGCGCGGTCCCGGCGCTCGAGGCGGTGATCAAATATGGCGGGCAGTACGGCGTCGAGGAGATCGACATCGGCATGGCCCACCGCGGCCGGCTGAACGTCCTGTCGAACGTCATGGGCAAGCCTGCCCGCGCGATCTTTCACGAGTTTGCGGGCGGGGCGACCAACCCGGCCGACGTCGGTGGCTCGGGCGACGTCAAATACCATCTCGGCACCTCGTCGGACCGCGAATTCGACGGCAACAACGTGCATTTGTCGCTGCTGCCCAATCCGTCGCATCTCGAAGCGGTCGATCCCGTCGTGCTGGGAAAAGCGCGGGCGGTGATGACGTTCAAGGGCGACCCCCACGGCAAGGCCGTGCTGCCCCTGTTGCTCCACGGCGACGCGGCTTTCGCCGGCCAGGGCGTGGTGTGGGAGTGCCTGAGCTTCTCCGGCCTGCCCGGCTACGGCACCGGCGGGACGATCCACTTCATCATCAACAACCAGGTCGGCTTCACCACCAGCCCGCAGTTCGCGCGCTCGTCCCCCTATCCGTCCGACGTCGCCAAGGGTATCCAGGCGCCGATCCTGCACGTCAACGGCGACGATCCGGAGGCCGTAACCTGGTGTTGCAAGCTGGCGATCGAGTTCCGCCAGACCTTCGGACGGGACATCGTCATCGACATGTGGTGCTACCGCAGGTTCGGTCACAACGAGGGGGACGAGCCGAGCTTCACCCAGCCGCAGATGTACGCGGCGATCAGAAAGCATCCGCCGATCAGCCAGGTCTACGGCGAGCGCTTGATGGCCGAGGGCGTGGTCGACCAGGCCTGGATCGACAAGGAGACCCGCGAATATCTCAAGCTCCTCGAAGAGGATTTCGCGGCGGCGGTGTCCTACCGGCCGGACAAGGCCGATTGGTTCGCGGGGCGCTGGGCCGGGCTTGGCCGACCTGACGAGCCCGTGCTTGGCCGGCGCAACATCGCGACCGCGATCAGCGAGGAGGAGGTCGGACGTCTGGGGCAGGTCCTGACCACCGTTCCCGACGATCTCGCCATTCACAAGACGCTGCAGCGCATCCTCGACGCCAAGAAGGAGATGTTCGCGACCGGCGAGGGGTTCGACTGGGCGACCGCGGAAGCGCTCGCCTTCGGCAGCCTGCTGCGCGAGGACGTCTGCGTGCGCCTGTCCGGCCAGGACAGCGGCCGCGGCACCTTCAGCCAGCGTCACGCCATTTGGGTCAACCAGCAGACCGGAGAGAAATATATCCCGCTCTGCCACGTCGAGGGCGAAGGCAAGTTCGAGGTTCGCGACAGCCCGCTGTCCGAGTTCGGTGTGCTCGGCTTCGAATATGGCTTCTCGATCGCCGATCCGCGGACGCTCGTTTTGTGGGAAGCGCAATTCGGCGATTTCGCAAACGGCGCGCAGACCATCGTCGACCAGTTCATCGCCAGCGGGGAGGTCAAGTGGCTCCGCGCCAGCGGGCTCGTGATGCTTCTCCCGCACGGTTTCGAAGGGCAGGGGCCGGAACACAGCTCGGCGCGGCTCGAGCGCTATCTGCAGCTGTGCGCCGAGGACAATATGCAGGTCGCCAACTGCACCACGCCGGCGAACTATTTCCACATCCTGAGGCGGCAGATGCTGCGCGACTTCCGCAAGCCGCTGATCCTGATGACCCCCAAGTCCCTGCTGCGCCACAAGCTCGCCGTTTCGAGCCTCGCCGATTTCACCGGCGACAGCCATTTCCGCCGGATTTTGTCGGACCTCAATCCGCCGGCCGAAAGCGAGACGAGGCGCCTCGCGCTGTGTTCAGGCAAGCTCGCCTACGAGCTGATGGAAGCGCGTGACCGTGCCGGCGACCCGCAGACCGAGATTGTCCGGATCGAGCAGATCTACCCGTTCCCGTCCGAGCCACTGGTGAAGCGCCTGAAGGCCATGCCCAAGCTCGCGACGCTCATCTGGGCTCAGGAGGAGCCGCGGAACAATGGCGCCTGGACGTTCGTCGAGCCGCTGCTCGAGTCGTGCCTTGCCGAGGCGGGTTTGTCCGGCATGCGTCCCCAATATGCCGGTCGCGACTCCGGCGCGTCGCCGGCGACCGGGCTCGCCAAACGTCACGCGGCGGAGCAGGCGGCCTTGATTGCCGCTGCGCTCGGTCATAGCAGCCGCGCCGAAGGCCCGGCCGTCGCGGCCGAATAAAGGGAAGAGATGGCAACCGACGTCCAGGTCCCCGCGCTCGGGGAATCGATCACCGAGGGAACGCTCGCGCAGTGGCTCAAAAAGCCGGGCGAGGCGGTCGCGGCCGACGAGGCGATCGCCAGGCTCGAGACCGACAAGGTCAGCGTCGACGTGCCGTCGCCCGTCGCCGGCGTGCTCACCGAGCAGCTGGCGCAGGAAGGCGACAATGTCGCGGTCGGGGCGGTGATCGCGCGCATCGACGAAGGTGCGGCCGCTTCGGTTGCCAAGGTCCCGGCCGAGGCGGCCGCCGATGCGACCACCAACCCGCCCGGAGCGGGGGAGACCCCGGCGCTTCGCGGCGACGACCATGCGCCCGCCGCCGATGCCGGGCTCGACGATCACGTCACCACGCTTTCGCCCGCCGTCCGCCGGGCGGTGCTCGAATATCATGTCGATCCGAGCCGGATCCGCGGTACTGGCAAGGACGGCCGGATCACCAAGGACGACGTACTTGCCGCCGCCGCTGCGAAAGAAAGCGGTTCGCCAATCCAGGCGCCACAGGCCAAGGCTCCCGCCCCGGAGGCAAAGGCTTCGGCTCCAGCCCCGTCGCCGGCCCCCGCCGGGGAGCGGCCGGAAGAGCGCGTCAGGATGTCGCGGCTACGCCAGACGGTCGCCCGGCGCCTGAAGGAAGCGCAGAACACAGCGGCGATGCTGACGACGTTCAACGACGTCGACATGTCCGCCGTGATGGATGCGCGCAGCCGCTACAAGGACTTGTTCGAGAAGAAGCACGGCATCCGGCTCGGCTTCATGAGCTTCTTCGTCAAAGCCGTCGCGCTCGCGGTGCGCGACGTCCCGGCGGTCAATGCCAGCATCGAAGGCGACGAGATTGTCTATCGCGACTATCTCGACGTCTCGATCGCGGTCAGCGCACCCAAGGGCCTGGTCGTCCCCGTCGTACGCAACGCCCATGCGATGAGCTTCGCGCAGATCGAGAAGACCATCGCCGAATATGGCAAGAAGGCGAAGGACGGTACGCTCACCGTCGAGGAAATGCAGGGCGGCACCTTCACCATCTCGAACGGCGGCGTGTTCGGCTCGCTGCTGTCGACGCCGATCCTCAACCCGCCGCAGTCGGGCGTTCTCGGCATGCACCGGATCGAGGAGCGGCCGGTGGCAATCGACGGACAGATCGTGATCCGGCCGATGATGTATCTGGCCCTGTCCTACGACCACCGGCTGGTCGACGGCCGCGAGGCGGTGACCTTTTTGGTGCGCGTCAAGGAGGCGATCGAGGACCCGACCAGGCTTTTGATCGACTTGTAGGCAAACCCAAACCGGTCGGGCTGAGCTTGTCGAAGCCCTGTCTTTCCTTAAATGCGAAGGCAAAAGAACAAGACAGCCCTTCGACAGGCTCAGGGCGAGCGGAGTTGTTGAATGTCCGACTTTGACTTTGATGTGCTCGTGATCGGCGCCGGCCCCGGCGGCTATGTCGCCGCGATCCGCGCCGCCCAGCTCGGCCTCAACACCGCCTGCGCCGAGAGTCGCGAGACTCTGGGCGGCACCTGCCTCAACGTCGGCTGCATCCCGTCCAAGGCCCTTTTGCACGCGTCCGAGCTGTTCGAGGAAGCCGCGCACGGCACGCTCGCCAAATGGGGCGTGAAAACCAGCGGCGTCGAGGTCGACCTCGAGGCGATGCACGGCAGCCGCAAGGAAGCGGTCCAGGGACTGACTCAGGGCATTGAGTTCCTGTTCAAGAAAAACAAGATCGAATGGCTGAAGGGCCATGCGACGTTCGAGAGCGCCGACACGGTGAAGGTGGGCGATCGCACCGTGCGCGCCCGGAACATCGTCATCGCCACCGGTTCGTCCGTCACGGCCCTTCCCGGCATCGAAATCGACCAGGAGCGGATCGTCGATTCCACCGGCGCGCTCGAGCTCGCCGAGGTGCCCAAGCGCATGGTGGTCATCGGCGGCGGCGTGATCGGGCTCGAATTGGGCTCCGTCTGGCGGCGGCTCGGCGCCGAGGTCACCGTGGTCGAGTTCCTCGACCAGATCCTGCCCGGGTTCGACGCCGACGTGCGCAAGGAAGCCAGCAAGATCTTCAAGAAGCAGGGCTTCGAATTCCGCCTCTCGACCAAGGTCACCAAGGCCGAACGCAAGGGCGACACCGTCACCCTGACGGTCGAGCCCGCGGCTGGCGGGGCGGCGGAAACGATCGAGGCCGACGTCGTGCTCGTGTCGATCGGCCGGCGGCCGAACACCGAGGGGCTCGGGCTCGACAAGGCCGGCCTTCTCACCAACCAGCGCGGCCAGATCGAGACCGATCACGAATTCCGTACGAGCGTGAGCGGCATCTGGGCGATCGGCGACGTCATCCCGGGGCCGATGCTCGCGCACAAGGCGGAGGACGAGGGTATTGCCGTCGCCGAGAATATCGCGGGGCAGACGGGGATCGTGAACCACGACGTGATCCCTTCGGTCGTCTACACCATGCCGGAGATCGCGGGAGTCGGCCTCACAGAAGAACAGGCGAAGGAGCATGGCGAGGTGAAGGTCGGGAAGTTCCCGATGCTCGCCAACAGCCGCGCCAAGACGAACCGCGAACCGGACGGCTTCGTGAAGGTCATCGCCGACGCCAAGACCGACCGGGTGCTCGGCGTATGGATGATCGCCAGCGTCGCCGGGACCATGATCGCGCAGGCGGCGCAGGCGATGGAGTTCGGTGCGACCAGCGAGGACATCGCCTACACCTGTCACGCCCATCCGACGCATAGTGAGGCGCTGAAGGAAGCGGCGATGGCCGTCACCGGCAAACCGATCCACATCTAGACGCGGCCGCAATCGCGGCTAGTCATTGGAAATGATCACGCGCTCGCGCCTTCGCCGCTGGCACATCTGGCTTGGCTGGATCATCGGCCTTCCGGTCCTGCTCTGGGTCCTCTCGGGCCTGGTGATGGTGTGGAAACCGATCGAGGAGGTCCGCGGCGAACATCTGATGCGCGAGCCGCCGCCGATGCGGTTCGACGCCCCGGTCGTACCGCCGGCTCTCGCAGGTGTCGCGCTGGAAGCGCTGGCGCTCGAGCCGCGGGCCGCGGGGCCGCGCTGGGTCGCCAAGCTGCCGGACGGGACCCAGCGGCTCGCCGATCCGTCCAGCGGACTGCTCCTGCCGCCCCTGTCTGCGGCGGACGCAGTTCGCGAGGTCACTTGGCGCTATACCGGCAAGGCGAAGGTCCGGTCGGTGACCCGCACGGATCCGGCCGACCCGCCGCTCGAGCTGCGCCGGCCGATCGCGGCGTGGAAGGTGGCGATGGATGACGGCGCCAACTTCTACGTCGACGCCGCGTCCGGCGCGGTGGTCGCGAAGCGGACCGGCTGGTGGCGATTCTACGACCTGATGTGGGGCTTTCACATCTGGGACCTTGAGTCTCGCGAGGACACCCACAACCCGGTCGTGATCACGCTGGGACTGATCGCCCTGCTCACAACCGTCCTCGCGCTTGTGCTTCTGCCGCTGACCATCCGCAGGCGGCGCGTTGACTCTTGATTGAACGTTCAACTAAAATGTCCGCATGGGCGGTAAGGATACGCGAGCGCGGATCGTCTGGGCGGCCATGGAGCTGTTCTGGGAAAAGGGCTACGGCTCCACTTCCATCGCCGACATCCTGAGCCGGAGCCAGGTCAACAGCGGCAGCCTCTACTATTTCTTCCCCGGCAAGCAGGACGTGCTGATTGCCGTGCTCGAAGCCTATCGCGACGGTATTCGCGGGATGCTGCTCGAGCCGGCGTGGGCCGGAGTGGACGATCCCGTCGAGCGGGTCTTTGCCTTGCTCGCACTCTACCGCCGTCACATCGTCGAGACCGAATGCAGCTACGGCTGCCCGATCGGGAGCCTTGCGCTCGAGCTTCACGATGCCGATCCCATCGTCCGCGAGCGGCTGGCCGAGAATTTCACGGCGTGGGTGGACGGTGTCGAGCAATGCTTCCGCGAGGCAGGCCGGCGCTTCCGGACCGGGACCGACCTACGCGGACTCGCCGAGCTCGCGCTCAACGTCATGGAAGGTGGCGTCATGCAGGCCCGTACCTACCGCGACGTCGGTCCCTTCGATCGGGCCGTGGCCGAATTCCGCAACTATGTCGCCGCGCTCACCGTGACGGAGCGCGCCGCCTGAAGTTCACAACAGGGAGGGAAACATGCCGGAAATGAATGGGATCGCGGTGCTGCTGTGCGGCGTGGGCTCGCTGGTGCTCGGCGGAATCTGGTATTCGCCGATGCTCTTCGCAAAAGCCTGGCAGCAGGCTGCCGGGCTGTCGGACGAGCAGGCCAAAGGCGGCAACATGACGATGATCTTCGGTGGTGCTTTTCTGCTTAGCCTGGTCGCCGCCGCGGTTTTCGCAATGTTCATCGGGACCGAGATGAGCCTAGGCGCCGCGACGGCCGCCGGTTTCTCTGCCGGCCTGTGCTGGGTCGCCGCCGCGTTCGGGATCAATTATCTGTTCGAGCGCCGCCCGCTGCGGCTGTGGCTGATCAACGGCGGCTATCACACGCTGCAATTCACCCTGTTCGGGCTGATTCTGGGGGCGATGCAGTGAATGGCGGCGCCTGAGCGAAGGAGATCGGCTCGGCGGGCAACGAAGTCCGTCGAGCCAGGTCCCTCTGCCAGCGGCCGACGTCGATCCAGCGGCCGAGCTTGAACCCAACTCCGCGCTCGATGCCGGACAAGGTGAAACCGAGCCTCTCGTGAAGTGCGACGCTGGCGGCGTTGGGTAGCGCAATCCCGGCAATCGCGGTGACGAAGCCCTGCCGCTGCAGAAGATCGAGATGCGCCGACAGCAGCTGCCGGCCCAGACCGCGACCCTGCGCGCCTTGCAGCAGGTAAACTCCCGTCTCGACCGACC
The DNA here is from genome assembly GCA_035281125.1 of Sphingomicrobium sp. Lineage (GTDB taxonomy): Bacteria > Pseudomonadota > Alphaproteobacteria > Sphingomonadales > Sphingomonadaceae > Sphingomicrobium. The sequence continues at coordinate 40,003 of DATEEM010000007.1, forward strand.
AGCGGTATGCAGCGCGGCCGCGCATCGGCGAGGTCGAAGCGTAGCCGACGACCCGTCCGCTCTCCTCGACCACGAGCCAGGGATGGATCGAGCCTGCGATCCGCTCGCCGATTTCCTCGGGCGTGGGGGGCGTTTCCTCGAAGGTGAAATGGCTTTGCACGACGTAAGGCCGATAGATGGCGGCGATCGCCGCTGCGTCGCTTTCGTCGGCCAGGCGCGCGGATGCTGTCATCGACACGCGCGCATACACCGGCGTCGCCACTCCAGCGCGGCGAGAAGTTCACCCGGTCACGATAGCCATTCGCGAATGAGCCCGAGAATGCCGATGTCGCGCCTCTCCGGTCGCGGCGGAGCTACCGCCGGGCACTCGATGCAGCGCGCCTGGATGGTGGGGCCATCAAGGATCGCGCGTACGTCGGCGAGGGCCTGCGCGAATTGCCGCCGGGGCTGACCGGCGAACACGGCGAACGCATCCTCAGACGTGGACTCGTCCGAGTCGGCGGCGAACGATTCGAGCAGCTGCTCGCGGAACCCCTTGGCCGGCTCGAGATAGCGAATCCCGCGCTCGTCGCCGAGCTTGGCCAGCTCCGCCGCCTTGGCGATCGCCTCGCTCATGCCCCCGAACCCGTCGATCAGGCCGATCTGGCGGGCGGTGCCGCCGTCCCAAACCCGGCCTTGCCCGATCTCGTCGACCTGCTGGGGAGTCTTGTGACGCGCCGCGGCCACGATCGACAGGAACCGCCGGTAGGTCGACTCGATGCCGCTCTGGATCAGGGCATTGGCTTCGGGCGACGGGCCCTGGAGCAGGTCGGGCTCACCCGACAGCGGGGTGGTCTTGATCCCGTCCGCACCGACCCCGAGCTTCTGCAGCGTTCCCTGGAAGCTCGGCAGGATGCCGAACACGCCGATCGAGCCCGTGATGGTCGAGGGCTCGGCGAAGATGAAATCGGCCGGAGTCGATACCCAATAACCGCCGGAGGCGGCGACATTTCCCATCGAGACGACAACGGGGATTTTCTTGCCCTTGGCCTCGAGCAGTGCCTGGCGGATGCGTTCGGACGCGAGCACCGACCCGCCCGGGCTGTCGACGCGAACGACCAGCGCCTTGACCTTCTTGTTGCGGACGCCGTCCTCGATCGCCTGCGCGATGCTGTCGCCGCCGGCCGATCCCGCCGTCGACTTGCCGTCGACGATCATCCCGGCGATCGTGACGACCCCGATCGGCCCGGTCGGATTTTCGTCGACCTTGTCGGCAACGTAGGATCGTAGCTTGATGCGGTCGTAGCCGCCGGGCGCGCTCGCTTCCTCCCCGCCGAGCTCGGCGAGCCGGGCCTCGAAGTCGCGCCGGTCGCCGATGCGGTCGACCAGCCCCGCGCTCAGCGCCGCCTTCGCCATGTCCCCGCCGGCCGCGTCCACCGCTCCGGGCAGGTCCTTGAGGAACAGGTCGACATTGGCCTTCGGGCGGGCTTGGCGGACGGCTTGCCGCCAGCTTTCGAGCATGGTTGCACCGAGGGCCATGTAGTTCTGACGGGCCTCGGGCGACATGTCATTGCGGGTGTAAGGCTCGACCGCGGATTTGTACGTGCCGACGCGATAGACGTTGGCGGTGACTCCGAGCTTGTCGAGCAGCCCCTTGAAATAGAGGTTGGAGCCGCCCGGGCCGGCGATCAGCACCGCGCCGAGCGGGTTGAGCCACACTTCCGAGGCCGCCGACGCAAGCTGATAGCCGTCGTTGGTATAGCCGACGGCATAAGCGATCACGGGCTTTTTCGCGTCGCGGACCCGGCGGATCGCGTCGGCAAGATCGGACATCGCCGGCTGGCCGCCGCCGAGGAAGCCGTCGAGGTCGAGCGCGACGGCCTTCACCCGGCTGTCGTCCTTCGCCGCGTCCAGGGCCGCGATCAGGTCGCGGAGGCGGAACTCGCGCACCCTGCTCCCGCCGGCCAGGTCGACGAAATCGATCTTCGCCGGCTGCTCGACGACGGCGCCACGCAGCTCGAACGTCAGGACGCCGTCCGTGACCGGGGCGGGGCGGGCCGACAGCACAGCATAAAGCATGCCGAAGAACAGCAACATGAAGATGAGGACGAGGGCGTCCTTTATCCCGACTAGAAGCTTCCAGATTGCGCGAACGAACTTCATGCTGACTGTCCCGATGGTTGTGCTGCATTCGCTAGCCGACCGCCACGCCCGGGGCCAAATCTTTTCGACAGCCGGTGCCTTGGCGGATCGCGGGGCGGAAGCCGACGAATTCGGACGCATTGCGTGGCGGCCGTTTATCGCTACGGGCGGACGCCATGCCGCAACGACCGGCTCTTGGCGCCGCTCCGCGAAGCTGGGGCGAGGAGCTTTCGGCGACGTTCCGCCTGGCGCTGCCGCTGATCCTGGCGCAGCTGACGCAGACCGCCATTTACTCGACCGACGTGCTGATGCTCGGCTGGCTCGGACCCGATGCGCTCGCGGCGTCTGCGCTCGGCGTGAACCTCTTCTTCATCTTCAACTTCACCGGGCTCGGCCTCGTCAGCGCCGCAGCGCCGCTGATCGCCGCCGCGATCGGCGAGCGGCGCCACGCCGTCCGCGATGTCCGGCGCAGCTTCCGCTCCGCGATGCACACCTGCCTCATCTACTGTGTCCCGGCGTGGCTCATCCTGTGGCAATGCGAGGCGATCCTGCGGCTTTTTGGCCAGGACCCGGCGCTGTCGCAGCAGGCCGGGCAGTTCATCCGGATCCTGCAATGGTCGTTGCTACCGAACCTGCTGATCATCGTCTTTCGGACGTTGTTGACCGCGCTCGAGCGGCCCGGCGTGACGTTCGCCGTGATGCTCGCCGGGCTGGCGGTTAACGCCACGCTCAACTGGATGCTCATCTTCGGCCACTGGGGTGCCCCCGCGCTGGGCCTCGTCGGCTCGGCCATTGCCAGCCTGTCCACGACCTGCCTGATGGCGTTCGCGCTCGGCCTGTTCATCGCGCTCCACCCGCGGGTGCGCCGTTACCATCTGTTTGGCCATGCCCAGCGCATCGATCGGGCGCGGCTCGGCGCTATCTTCCGCATCGGCTCGCCGATCGCGATGACTCTGGCGTTCGAAGTGTCGGTGTTCGGGGCCGCCGTCTATTTCATGGGCTGGATCGACACGGCGAGCGTCGCCGCGCATGCCATCGCGCTGCAGATTTCGTCGATCGCTTTCATGGTGCCGCTCGGTCTCAGCCAGGCGACGGTCATCCGCGTCGGCATGGCCTATGGCGCCGGGAACCCGGCTTGGGTGAGGCTCGCCGGCCGGGTCTCGCTCGGAATCGCGCTGGCGTTCATGACGCTGTCGGCGACGACGATGTGGCTGTTCCCGCGGGAGCTCGCCGGTTTCTTCCTCGATTCGACGCGGCCGAACAGCGCGGCCGTGCTGGACCTCGCCGTCCGCTTCCTGGCCATCGCCGCGCTGTTCCAGCTCGCCGACGGCGCCCAGGTGATCGGCAGCGCCATGCTTCGCGGCCTCCAGGACACCCGCGTCCCGATGCTGTTCGCTCTGTTCGGCTATTGGGTGGTGGGGCTGGGATCCGGCTACTTCCTGGCGTTCAGCCACGCCTGGCGCGGGGTTGGCATCTGGACCGGGCTCGCGATCGGCCTCGGCGTCGTCGCGGTGCTGATGATCGCCCGCTGGTCGATGCGCGAACGGATCGGGCTGGTCCCAATCGCCGCGCGCTGAAAAAGCTTCGCAAGGGCCGTTGACGCCGCACCGGAGCGAAACCATATGCGCGGCATCGTTGGCACTCTCGGGTTGAGAGTGCTAAACGGGGCTAGTTCAACCAACCACTGAAAGAGGGTTCAAACCGATGGGTTTCAGGCCGCTTCATGACCGAGTCCTCGTCCGCCGGGTCGAGGCCGACGAGAAGACCGCGGGCGGGATCATCATCCCCGACACCGCGAAGGAAAAGCCGCAGGAAGGCGAGGTCGTCGCCGTCGGCGCGGGCGCCAAGTCCGAGGAAGGCAAGATCACGCCGCTCGACGTCAAGGCCGGCGACAAGATCCTGTTCGGCAAATGGTCCGGCACCGAGGTGAAGATCGACGGTGAGGACCTCATCATCATGAAGGAAAGCGACATCCTCGGGATCGTCGGCTGAGCCTTCGCTTCACCGCGCGCACGCGCGCGGGTCGGCAAACTTAGCAAACTTCCAGATTAGGAAAGGGTAGCCAAATGGCAGCCAAGGACGTGAAATTCAGCCGCGAGGCGCGCGAGCGCATCCTTCGCGGCGTCGACATCCTCGCCGACGCGGTCAAGGTGACGCTCGGGCCGAAGGGCCGCAACGTCGTCATCGACAAGAGCTTCGGCGCTCCGCGGATCACCAAGGACGGCGTCACCGTCGCCAAGGAGATCGAGCTCAAGGACAAGTTCGAGAACATGGGCGCGCAGATGGTGCGCGAGGTGGCCTCGAAGACCAACGACATCGCCGGCGACGGCACCACCACGGCCACCGTTCTTGCCCAGGCGATCGTCCGTGAAGGGATGAAGTCGGTCGCGGCCGGCATGAATCCGATGGACCTCAAGCGCGGCATCGACCTCGCCGTCGGCAAGGTCGTCGAGAACCTGAAGAGCGTCTCGAAGGACGTCCAGGGCTCGAGCGAGATCGCCCAGGTCGGCATCATCTCGGCCAACGGCGACAAGGAAGTCGGCGAGAAGATCGCCGAGGCCATGGAGAAGGTCGGCAAGGAAGGCGTGATCACCGTCGAGGAAGCCAAGGGCCTCGAATTCGAGCTCGACGTGGTCGAGGGAATGCAGTTCGACCGCGGCTATTTGTCGCCTTACTTCATCACCAACCCCGAGAAGATGCAGGTCGAGCTCAGCGACCCCTACATCCTCATCCACGAGAAGAAGCTGTCGAACCTGCAGGCGATGCTTCCGATCCTCGAGGCGGTCGTTCAGTCGGGCCGCCCGCTGCTCATCATCGCCGAGGACATCGAGGGCGAGGCGCTGGCCACGCTGGTGGTCAACAAGCTGCGCGGCGGTCTCAAGGTCGCGGCGGTGAAGGCGCCGGGCTTCGGCGATCGCCGCAAGGCGATGCTCGAGGACATTGCGATCCTCACCGGCGGCGAGATGATCAGCGAGGATCTCGGCATCAAGCTCGAAAGCGTCACGCTGAACATGCTCGGCCAGGCCAAGCGCGTCACGATCGACAAGGACAATACGACGATCGTCGACGGCAACGGCACGCGTGAGAACATCGAGGGCCGCGTCGGCGCGATCCGCCAGCAGATCGAGACGACCACCTCGGATTACGACCGCGAGAAGCTGCAGGAGCGGCTGGCGAAGCTCGCCGGCGGCGTCGCGGTGATCAAGGTCGGCGGTGCGACCGAGATCGAGGTGAAGGAGCGCAAGGACCGCGTCGACGACGCGCTTCATGCGACCCGCGCCGCGGTCGAGGAAGGCATCGTACCGGGCGGCGGCGTCGCTCTGCTCTATGCCGCGAAGGCCCTCGACGGCCTGTCGGGCGAGAATGACGACCAGACGCGCGGCATCGACATCGTCCGCAAGGCGCTGCAGTCGCCGGTCCGGCAGATCGCCGAGAACGCGGGCCATGATGGCGCGGTTGTCGCGGGCAAGCTGATCGACGGCAACGACCCGAGCCTCGGGTTCAACGCCCAGACCGAGACCTACGAGAATCTGGTCAAGGCGGGCGTGATCGACCCGACCAAGGTGGTGCGCACGGCGCTGCAGGACACGGCCTCGGTCGCCGGCCTGCTGATCACAACCGAGGCGACCATCGCCGAGCTGCCGGACGACAAGCCGG
>DATEEM010000008.1:0-50286 GCA_035281125.1 Sphingomicrobium sp.
GACCAACGCAACCGCCTCTCCGCCTGCCGCGTGCCGGCCGAGGTTGAACGTCCCGATATTGATTCCCGCCTCGCCCAGCGCAGTCCCGAGCGCGCCGATGAAGCCCGGCGCGTCGGTGTTGACGATATAGATCATCTGGCCGGCGAGTTCGGCTTCGACCCCAATTCCGAAAATCGAGACGAGCCGCGGCGCGCGATTTCCGAACAACGTTCCTTCGACCCGCTTCGGGCCCGTGTCGGTCCCGACGGTGACCGCGACGAGCGTGTGGTAATCCCCCTCGGCCTCGTTGCGAATCTCGCGCACCGCAATCCCGCGCTCTCTGGCCAGGTAAGGCGCGTTGACCATGTTCACGCTGTCGGACCAGCTGCGCATCACGCCGGCTAGAACCGCCCCGGTGATCGGCTTGACATTGAGCTCGGCGGCATGCCCCTCGACCTCGACGTCGATCGAGCGGATCTCGGGCCCCACGACCTGACCGACCAGCTGGCCGAGCTTCTCGGCGAGCGCCATGTAGGGCCGGAGCCGCGGCGCTTCCTCAGCGGACAGCGACGGCACGTTCACGGCATTCGCGATGCCGCCGAGCAGCAGATAATCCGCCATCTGCTCGGCGATCTGGATCGCGACATTGACCTGGGCCTCCGTGGTCGAGGCGCCGAGGTGCGGCGTGCAAATCAGGCCGCGCGTGCCGAACAGCGGGCTTTGGGTCGCCGGCTCGACCGCGAACACGTCCAGCGCCGCGCCGGCGACGTGGCCGCTGTCGAGCGCGTCCTTGAGCGCCGCCTCGTCGATCAGCCCGCCGCGCGCGCAATTGATGATGCGCACGCCCGGCTTCGTCTTCGCGAGCGCCGCGCGGCCGAGGATGCCGCGCGTCTGGTCGGTGAGCGGCGTGTGAAGGGTGATGAAGTCGGCGCGGCCGAGCAGCTCGTCGAGCTCGGCCTTCTCGACCCCGAGCTCGACCGCGCGCTCCGGCGAGAGGAACGGGTCGTATGCGACCACCTTCATCTTGAGACCGTGCGCGCGGTCGGCGACGATCGAGCCGATATTGCCGCAGCCGATCAAGCCGAGCGTCTTGCCGGCCAATTCGACGCCCATGAAGCGGTTCTTCTCCCACTTCCCGGACTGCGTCGACTGGTCGGCCTGCGGGATTTCGCGGGCGAGTGCGAACAGCATGGCGATCGCATGCTCCGCCGTCGTGATCGAATTGCCGAACGGCGTATTCATGACGACGATTCCGCGTGCGCTTGCTGCGGGCACGTCGATCGTGTCGATGCCGATGCCGGCGCGGCCAATCACCTTGAGCCGGGGAAGCGCCGCATCCATGAGCGCTGCGGTGACCTTTGTCGACGAGCGGACGGCCAGGCCGTCGTAGCCGCCGACAATCGCCGCCAGCTCGTCGGGCGAAAGGCCCGGCCGTTCCTCGACGTCGATCCCGCGCTCGCGGAAGATCGCAGCGGCCCGGCCGTCCATCCGGTCGGCGATGAGGACTTTCACGACATCGCTCATCGCGTCGCCTCCCACGCCCAGTCGAGCCACGGCCCGAGCGCGTCGATGTCGCCGGTCTCGACTGTTGCGCCGCACCAGATTCGCAGCCCCGGTGGGGCGTCGCGGTAGGCGCCGATGTCGTAGGCGGCGTCCTCGGCCTCGAGCCGTTGCGCGATCGCCTTCTGGCGGGCGCGGTTGGCCTCGTCGTCCATCCGATCGGCGAACTGCAGGCAGACCGACGTGTTGGACCGGATCGCGGGGTCGCTGGCGAGGTGCTCGATCCAGCCCGCGGATTGCACCCAGCGGTCGAGCGCCGCGGCGTTGGCGTCGGCACGGGCGATCAGGGCCCCCAGCCCGCCGATGCTTTCCGCCCAGTCGAGCGCCACGAGCCAGTCCTCGACGCACAGCATCGACGGCGTGTTGATCGTCTCGCCCCTGAAGATGCCTTCGAGCAGCTTGCCGTTTCTCGTCAGGCGGAAGATCTTCGGCAGCGGCCGCGGGGCCGGCTGCGTCTCGAGTCTTTCGACGGCGCGGGGGCTCAGCACCAGCATGCCGTGCGCCGCCTCTCCGCCCAGGGCCTTCTGCCAGCTGAAGGTGCCGACATCGATCTTGGACCAGTCGACGTCCTGGGCGAACGCGCCCGAGGTGGCATCGCAAAGGGTGAGGCCAGTGCGACCGCCGGCGATCCACTCGGCATCGGGGACCCGCACCCCGCTCGTCGTCCCGTTCCAGGTGAACACGACGTCGCTCGCAGGATCGATGTCTGACAAGTCGCAAATTTGACCGTAGTCCGCCGTGCGGACCTCGGCGTCGAGCTTCAATTGCCTGGCGACGTCGGTCACCCAGCCGACGCCAAAGCTCTCCCAGGCGAGCATGGTGACCGGCCGCGGGCCGAGCAGGGACCAGATTGCGAGCTCCATCGCTCCGGTGTCGGACGCGGGCACGATTGCGAGCCGATAATCGGCCGGAAGCTGAAGTAAGGCGTGGGTCCGCTCGATCGCCTCCTGCAAGCGCGCCTTGCCGAGCGTGCCGCGGTGGGACCGGCCGAGAACTCGAGTGTCGAGCCAGTCGACCGACCAGCCCGGCGGCTTGGGGCACGGACCCGAAGAGAAATGGGGGCGCGCGGGACGCGCGGCGGGTTTCGTCACAAACACTCTCCTTCCAGAGAGCTCGCGCCGCGTTGGGACGGCGTGGCCCGCAGCCATTTCTATAGCCCGGTGCGGCAGCGGCAAGGGCACGCGCGAAAGATTCGTCGGCTCGATCGCGCAACAGGCTGAATTCGCTGGGGGACGGGGCCGTAACGAGAACGGTTGAACGGCTCACCGCAGTTACCTCGCAGCTCATCCCGGTAACGGCCAGCCAAGGTTGAATTCATTAACCGTTCGGGGTCAGTCCGGTCCTCGCCATCCCGCGAAGGGCAATTGCGGGTAGGGCTCGTGGGGCTGGGGAGCTCCTGATTTGGACGAACATCAGGCGGCGTGCCGTTGTGCGCGGCGCTCGGGTTTTTGGAGCGGGGACAAGATGACGCAAGTTTTGGCTGCTACGGGCACCCTGTTTCGCGACCGCGATCTCTTCGTCCATGACGGCGCCAAGCTTCGCCGTTTCCGAGTTTCCGCCCCCGTTCAGGCCGTCTTCTTCGTAACGATGATGGTCTTGGTCGCCTGGTCGAGCTACGCAACCGCCCGTTTCGTCGCCGGGGGCTCGGCCGAACCGACCGCACAGTCCGCATCCTCCAAGTCTTATGCCGCGCAGGTCGCCCAGCTCACCGCCGAGACCGAGCGCCGCGTGCAGGCCATCGAGCAGCGCCAGCTGGCTCTGGCCGAAGCGCTGGCCGGTGAAGACGTGGACGCTGCGTCGCTGAAGCGGCTCGGCTTCTACCCGGCAACGTCCGGCGAAGGCGTCGGCGGACCGTTCGAGAGCGCGGGGAATCCGACGTTCAAGGCGCTGTTCAACAGCTGGAAGAAGCTCGACCGGCTCCAGGACGGCGTGATCGCGATTCCTTCCGACAAGCCGGTCAAGTCCGGCGTCGAGTTCACCAGCGGCTTTGGCGTCCGCTCGGATCCGTTCCGCCGCGCCGCCGCGATGCATCCCGGGATCGACCTGGCCGGCGCCTATGGCACGCCGATCTACGCGACGGCGGACGGCACGGTCCTGCGCGCGGGCTGGAACTCCGGTGGCTATGGCAATCTCGTCGAAATCGACCACGGCAAGGGCATCACCACCCGTTTTGGCCACCTTTCGGCTATCATGGTCCGCGCCGGCGATCGCATCGCGCGTGGCCAGCAGATCGGCCGCATGGGCTCGACCGGCCGCTCGACCGGCAACCACTTGCATTACGAAGTCCGGATCGACGGGCGCGCGGTCAATCCGATCCCCTTCATGAAGTCGACCGACTACGTGCTTGCGATGCAGCGCCGCGCCAACGCCGCGTCGATGGAATCGCTGGCTCTCGGCGGCCCCGGCAAATAAGCTTGTTGCCCCGTCCGGGGCTTCCTATCTCGCCCAGGTGAGCGAAGCCGACATCATTCTTACGGAACGCGCCGCGAAGCGCGTCGCGTGGATCGCGCAGCGCCAGGACAAGCCGGCGATCTTGCGGCTCGCGGTGGACGGCGGTGGCTGCGCCGGTTTCACCTACAAGTTCGAACTCGCCGACGCTCCCGATGCCGAAGACGCCATCGCCGAGCAGGACGGGGTCAAGCTGGTGATCGACCCGATGAGCCTCGAGCTCGTCCGCGGCTCGGCCGTCGATTTCGTCGAAGACCTCGGCGGCGCCGCCTTCCGCGTGACCAATCCCAATGCCCAGTCGGGGTGCGGCTGCGGCAGCAGCTTCTCGGTCTGACCGACCAACGCGGTCCTGCCGTGCGATCCTTGTTGACGAAACGCACGGCATCGTGCGGAAAAGTCGCAGTGAACGGGCAAGCCCATGTCGAATGAGTTGAGCTTCGAGGGAAGCGAAGCCGTCGCCCTGATCGTTCGCGAGGAGCTGGCCCGGCGGCGTCTTTCGCGTCAGTGGCTTGCCGACCATGCGAAGGTCAGTCTGTCGACGCTCGAAAAGGCGCTCGCCGGGAGCCGTCCGTTCACGCTTGCCACCGTGGTACGGCTCGAGGACGCGCTGGGCGTAACGCTGAGGAGCCGTGAGGCCCAGCTACGGTCATTCGCTCCGGATGCCATGGGCGCCTACACCCGACCGGCCGTGCAGTGGCTCGAAGGAACCTATCTGACGCTGCGCCCATCGTTCAGCGAGCCCGGAGCAATCTTCGCTTATTTGACCGCGATTGCCTGGAATGATGAGGTCGGCCACCTCGTCTTCAAAGAGGCGGAACGGATTGACAGCCAATACCAACAGAAGGGCTTCGTCTCCTTTCCGAACATGTCGGGCGCCATCTACCTCGTGACGGTCACGGAGGGCCAGTACCGCCTCGCGACCATGAACCGCCCGGGCGGCGGCGGTGCGATGAGCGGCATCCTGCTGACCCTGGCGGCGGGCGCCGGCGCCCAGCTCACCCCCGCGGCCGTGCCGATCACGCTGGTGCCCCGGCAGGGCGCCGATCCGCAGCTCGGTGTCGTGCGCGAGGGCGACAAATGCTTCGCCGAATATCGCGCGCTGGTCGATTGCGTGGTGCAGCAGGGCTACGCCCGCTTTCCCGCCTGACGCGGCGCCGCTAAGCGGAATGCGATGAAGCTTGCGACCTTCAATATCAACGGCATCCGCGCGCGCATGCCGCGCCTGCTCGAATGGCTCGATCGCGAGAAGCCCGACATCGCCTGCCTGCAGGAGCTGAAGTGCGCCGACGATCAGCTCCCGATCGCCGACATCGAGGCGGCTGGCTACGGAGCCGTTTGGCATGGGCAGAAAGGCTTCAACGGCGTGGCGATCCTCGCCCGGGACGACTCGCCGCGACTTCGCCGAATGGGCCTGCCGGGGGATCCGGACGACACCCACAGCCGCTATATCGAGGCGGAAGCGAAGGGCCTGGTGGTCGCGTCGCTCTACCTTCCGAATGGTAATCCCATCGGAACCGAGAAGTTCGACTACAAGCTCCGCTGGATGGAACGCCTCGGTGCGCATGCCGCTGAGCTCCTGAAGGATGAGCGTCCGGCGATTCTGTGCGGCGACTGGAACGTGGTGCCCGAGGACCGCGACGTCTTTTCCGCACGGGCGACTGCGAGGGACGCGGTGATGCAGCCGGAGACGCGCGAGGCGTGGCGGCGGATCCTGCACCAGGGCTGGAGCGACGCGCTCCGGGCGCTCCATCCGCGCGAGGAGAAGCTTTACACCTTCTGGGACTATACCGCCGGTTGCTGGCAGCGCGACCTCGGCTTCCGCCTCGACCATCTGTTGTGCTCGCCAGAGGCGGCCGATCGCCTGCAGGGCGCCGGCGTCGACAAATGGGCGCGTGCGCAGGAAAAAGCCAGCGACCACGCGCCCACGTGGATCGAGCTCAATTAACGTGCGTCATTCGTCAAATTCGAGCTCGGCCGCAGCGCCGCCGGTCAGCGTGTTGGGCTTGTTCGGGTCGACCGGAACGCCGCCTTCGTCGAGCTCGGGATCGGACCTTTTCTTGCGGCCGAAATAGCCACGATAACGCGGCAACCACGCAGTACTTCTGCTGCGTCTGAGTCGCCGGCGTCGTCGCATCGCCGCTAGAGCGCTTTCTCGAAAATCCGGTAGCGATGGTTGATTTCCGCGCCCGGCAATTGGGCGATCGACAGCATCCCCTTATTGTCCTCCAGGATCCAGCCGAACTCGCCGACGCTCGCACCGAACTTGGACACCGCGTCGCGGCGGGTGAATTCGATCATCATGAAGGCCAGCTGGCTCGCCAGCCGGCTGTGGTGCAGTGACTTCGCCACGCCCATCAGCGGCACCCGCAGGCGCCGGGTGCGCGGCTTCCGCAGCCGCCACAGCAGCTTGATCCAGTTGAATGGGAACAGTCTGCCGTCGAGGTCGGCGATGAGCTCGTTGATGTCGGGGATGGTAATCATGAAGGCGACCGGCTCGCCGTCGAGCTCGGCGATCCGCACCAGCTCGTTGAAGATGATCGGTTTCAGCTTCTTGCCGGCATAGGCGATCTCGGCCTCGGTCAGCGGCACGTAGCCCCAATTGTCCGACCAGGCGTCGTTGAGCAGGCCGAGGATGATCTGCGCTTCTTCGTTGAACCGCGACTTGTCGACCGTGCGGATGCGGATCCGCGGGTTGCGCTCGCCCATCGCGATCAGCCGGTCGATCTTTGGGTCTTCCCAGTGCGTGATGTCGAGCTCGTAGGTCAGAAGGTCCTTGGCCTTGGCGTAGCCCGCGGCTTCGATCCATGCGTGATATTCCGGGCGATGGTGGGGCATCATCGCGGTCGGCGGCTCAGAAAACCCTTCGATCTCGAGCCCGGGCTCGTCCCAGATCGATAGGCTGATCGGGCCCAAGACGCGGGTCATGCCCTGCTGTCGCAGCCAGTCCTCCGCGGTGGCGATGAGCGCAAGGGCCGTCTCTCCGTCAAGCGCGTCGAAGAATCCCCACTGGCCGATGCCCTGGCCCATGTGCCGCTGCACCAGCTCGTCGACCTGGGCGCTGATCCGACCGACCACGTCGCCGTTGCGCTCGGCCAGCCAGAGCTGGGCGCGGGCATGCTCGAACCACGGATTCTTGCCGGGCGTGATCAACCCGTGAACCTCGTTTTTGAGCGGCGGGACCCAGGCCGGGTCGTCCTTGTAGACGTCCCAGGCGAAGTCGACGAAAGCCTTGCGGTCGGCCTTGGTCTCCACCGGCCGGACGGTCACGGGCACGCTGCTCATGCGCGGGAACTAGCGGGCGCGGTGCCGCCGCGCCAGCGTGGCCGAAACCAAGCCCCTCGGAGAACGTTAGCGCACCAACAGAGGGAATGATTCGTATGCGTGTGCGTCAATTTGCGCCGCTGCTCGGCGCGATGGTGCTGCTGTCGGCTTGCAAGACCGCGTCCTCCGCCGTCGACCGGGTGGAGAGCGCCGGGTCCGCCGTCGCCGACGGCGTCGGTTCGGTCACGACGTCGCTGGTCAACGTCGACCTCTCCAACGTGCTCAACGATCTCGCGCTCGACCTCAAGATCGACAAGTCGAACATCCCGATCAACGCCCAAATCCCCATCACCATCGCCGCGAACGTGTGCGGCGTGTCGATCAACATCCTGTCGATCGGCGGCGGGGGGAAGAGCGACGGCTGCACCGCGAACAGCATTTCGCCCGAGCTCAAGCAATATATCCAGCAGCAGATCGCCGCCGGCGGTTCGGTCGGGGGCGGAGCCCAGACCACGACCTCGGGGACCAATTCCACGACAGGGACGTCGACGGCGACGCAGCCCACGACCACCACTCAGCCCACCACCACGGATCCCAACGCACCCAGGTTCTGAAGGAGAGCGACATGGCGACGCGCCACATCCTGTCCACTGCCGCCCTCGCCGCGCTCGCCGTGGCGGTTGCCGCATGCAAATCAACGCAGGCGACGGACTCGGGCACAGAAGTCAGCGCGGCAGGCTCGACCGAGGCGACCACGGGGACCGGGACCAGCGGCGGCACGACGTCGGGCGGCGGCACGAGCATCCCGGCGCTGGTGAGCGTGGACCTTCGCAATGTCCTCAACAATCTCTCGGTCGACCTCCGCATCAACCGCGACAATATCCCGGTGACCGCGCAGGTCCCGATCGACGTCGCCGCGAGCGTTTGCGGCGTTTCCGTGAGCGCCCTCGCCGCCTCCGTCGCCAGCGGCACGGCATCGTGCACCGCGACGACGACCAGCCCACAGCTGACCCAGGCGGTGCAACAGCAGATCGCGTCCGGCGGGTCGGTGACGGGCGGGTCGCAGACGATGGGCTCGACAACCAACAACTTCATGTAGGGCGACAGACGCTCGCCCCACCCGGTTCGCGCCGGTATTCGGCAACACAGCTTCGCGCGTGGCGCATTTGAACCGCCGCATTGGCGCCACTATCTCGGGGCAAAGACGAAGCTCCCGAACCACTTATGAGCGATACTGCAACCCTCGATCGCAGCGCGGCCGGCGCTCCGCCGGCTCGGCGCCCGACAGGCCCGCCGAAGGACGATGCGGCGATGCTGAAGGCTGCCGCCAACCTGACGCGCGAGCTCAACGTGCCCAATTCGCGCATTTACTGGGCGGACATGCTCGGCTCGGCAGTGCTCGGCTATGCCGCGCTGTTCGCGACCATGGCGCTGAGCTGGCCACTGGCGCTCGCGACCGGCTTAATCGCCGTGCTCGCGCTCTATCGCGCCGGCTCGTTCATCCACGAGCTGACCCACATCAAGAAGGGCGCGGTGAGGGGCTTCCGCTTCGCCTGGAACCTGGTTGTCGGCGTGCCGCTGCTGGTGCCGAGCTTCATGTACGAGGGCGTCCACAACCAGCATCACGCCAAGCGCTATTATGGCACGGTCGACGATCCCGAATATCTACCGCTGGCGCTGATGCACCCGTGGACGCTGCCGCTGTTCCTGATCGTCGCCGCGCTGGCGCCTATTGGCATGCTGATCCGCTTCGCGATCTTGGCGCCGCTGTCGCTGCTGATCCCGAAGCTGCGCGCCGTGGTGGTCGGGAAATATTCCGGGCTGCAGATCAACCCGAAGTTCGTCCGGCCTGCGCCGGAAGGCGAGTTCGCACGCGACTGGGCGTGGCAGGAGGCGGCTGCGAGCGTCTGGGCGATCACGCTGCTGGCGCTGGTCATCGGCGGGATCATCCCACTGCGCGCGTTCCTCATCTTCCTCGGCGTCGCCTCGGGCGTGATGTTCTTGAACCAGGTGCGGACCTTGGTCGCGCATCTGTGGGAGAATGAGGGCGAGCCGATGACCGTGACGGCCCAGTTCCTCGACAGCGTCAACGTGCCGCCGCCCGCCACCCTGCCGGTGCTGTGGGCGCCGGTCGGCCTGCGCTATCACGCGCTTCATCACTTGCTTCCCGGGCTGCCCTATCACGCGCTCGGCGAAGCGCACCGCCGGCTCAAGAAGGAGCTCGGCTCCGACTCGGTTTATTTCGAGGCCAACCATCGCGGCCTGTCGCCGCTGGTCGTCCGCCTCGCCGCGCGCAGCTGGAAGGGCGTCAGGCCTTAGGCGCCCGCGGTGGCCGGGCCGCCGATCGCGCCGCCCTTGGGCCGCTTTGCCTTCGGGATCGAGGAGCCCGCCGCGGGGATCGTCGGGCCCTTGGCCCCGCCGCGGTCGAGCGGCTTGCCGGCGAGGACCGTCTTGATCTCGTCGCCCGACAGCGTCTCATATTCGAGCAGGGCCTTGGCGAGCGTCTCGAGCTCGTCGCGGTTCTCCTCGAGCAGGTGCCTCGCGCGGGCATAGCCCTCGTCGACGATGCGGCGGATCTCCTTGTCGATCGCCTGCGCCGTCTCGTTCGACATGTTGCGCTGGCGGTTGACCGAATAGCCGAGGAACACTTCCTCCTCATTGTCCGCATATTGCAGCGGGCCCATCAGGTCCGACATGCCCCAGCGGGTCACCATGTCGCGGGCGAGGCTGGTCGCATAGCTGATGTCGGAAGAGGCGCCGGAAGACACCTTGTCGTAGCCGAAGATCAATTCCTCGGCGACGCGGCCGCCCATCGAAACGGCGAGGTTCGCGTACATCTTGTCGCGGTGATAGGAATAATTGTCCCGTTCCGGCAGGCGCATGACCATGCCCAACGCGCGACCGCGCGGGATGATCGTGGCCTTGTGGATCGGGTCGGACGCCGGCTCGTGCAGCGCGACGATCGCGTGCCCCGCCTCGTGATAGGCGGTCATGCGCTTTTCGTCCTCGGTCATGACCATGGACTTGCGTTCGGTGCCCATCAGCACCTTGTCCTTGGCCTCCTCGAACTCCTGCATCGCGACCAGGCGCTTGCCCTTGCGTGCGGCAAGCAACGCCGCCTCGTTCACGAGGTTGGCGAGGTCGGCGCCCGAGAAGCCGGGCGTGCCGCGGGCGATGACGCGCGGATCGACGTCCGGCGCCAGCGGCACCTTCTTCATGTGCACGCCGAGGATCTGCTCGCGGCCGTCGATGTCGGGCCGCGGGACGACCACCTGGCGGTCGAAGCGGCCGGGCCTGAGCAGCGCTGGGTCGAGCACGTCGGGCCGGTTGGTGGCAGCAATGATGATGATGCCCTCGTTGGCCTCGAAGCCGTCCATCTCGACCAGCAGCTGGTTCAACGTCTGCTCGCGTTCGTCGTTGCCGTTGCCGAGCCCCGCGCCGCGATGGCGGCCGACGGCGTCGATCTCGTCGATGAAAACGATGCACGGCGCCGACTTCTTGGCCTGGTCGAACATGTCGCGGACGCGGCTCGCGCCGACGCCGACGAACATCTCGACGAAGTCCGAGCCGGAGATGGTGAAGAAGGGGACGCCCGCCTCACCCGCGATCGCGCGGGCGAGCAGCGTCTTGCCGGTGCCCGGGGGGCCGACCAGCAGCGCGCCCTTGGGAATCTTGCCGCCGAGGCGCGCGAACTTGCCCGGGTCCTTCAGATATTCGACGATTTCCTGAAGCTCTTCGCGGGCCTCGTCGATGCCGGCGACGTCGGCGAAGGTCACCCGGCCCTGCTTCTCGGTCAGCATCCGCGCGCGGCTCTTGCCGAAGCCCATCGCGCCCGAGCCGGCGTTCTTCTGCATCTGGCGGAAGACGAAAAAGGTGATTCCGAGGATCAGCAGGAAGGGCAGCGAATTATAAAGCAGGAGCACCCAGATGCTTCCCGTCTCCTCGGGCTTAACCTGCACCGCCACGCCCTTCTCGACCATCTTCTCGGCGACGTTCGATCCCGCCGGCGCGATGGTGCTGAAGTCCTCGCCGCTCTGGAGCTTGCCGCTGATGGCCGAATCCCGATTGGTGCTCGTCGCCATGGTCACCGATTTGACGTTGCCCTCGTCGACTTGGCGGACGAAGTCGGAATAAGCCATCTGCTGGCCGGCCGCCGCGCGCGAGCCGCCGCCGACCATTTGCGCGAACAGGACGAGCGCGAAGAGTATGCCCATCCAGATCAGCAAACTCTTGGTCCAGGGGTTCCCAGGCTTCTGTTCTTTGTCGTCCATCGCTCGTCTTTCCGGGCATCAACGCCCACGCGCATAAAATAGGCGCGTTTACCTTAATAACAATGCGGCTTTAGGGAGTGGTGAACGGCCGGGCGGTCAGAGTCGGCCGGCGCGTCCGTCGCCGGCCCATTCGAACGCCGACTGGCTCTCCAGTTCGCGGAGTCGTTCGAGGAAGGCGTCGGCGAGCTGCATGCGGCGGTCGCGCGCGGCTGGAGTGACGGCGCGGCCGGCCGCGGCCATCTCCTCGTTCGCACGGCGGCGATAGAAGCGCACGTCCGATTCCATTTCGCTCCTTCCCCGATGAAGCGTCAACTCGCGATTCGGCCAGGCGACTTTAACGTAAGTTATCCACAGGTCGAGTCCGATGCGGCGGCGAAATGACCTTTTCGGGCTGCGCCGGAGCTAAGGAAGCGGGCGTCGCGGCGGCGCGGTCGTCAGCCGCCACGTCGGACCGCCCTCCAGCTTCAATCCGGCAAGCGTGGTGGTTCCGCCATCAAGCAGCGTGTCGAGCGCTCGGACGAGGTCCGGACCGGGCGGATTCTCGCCTGTCAGCACCTCGATCGCTTCAGCCAGCAGGCGCCGCTGCAGCTCGTAGGGGAGGGCGCTGGCATCGAGACTCGTCCCGTCGCTCGAGCTTCGCTCGGCATATTCGCGCCGGGCGATGAAGCGCAGTGCGGCATCGGCCTCGGCACAATTTTTCGACGTCGCGGCGAGACGGGCGGGATCCAGCCAAGGATTGTCGGTAAGCAACCGCCGCGCGCGGGTCCGGTCGAAGCGCGGGTCGCGGTTGCTTGGGTCGTCGGCGGGTTCGAGACCGGCCGAGCGGACGATGGCTTCTAGCTCGAGGCGGCGCCAGCCGAGCAGCGGTCGGATGATGATCGCATGCTGCTGGCCCCGCTCGCCGCGCATGCCCAGGGGCGCCCAGCGGCGGATACCGCCGAGCCCGGCGACCCCGGAGCCGCGGGCAAGTCGCATCAGCAGGGTCTCGGCCTGGTCGTCGGCGTGATGCGCCGTGGCCACGGCCGCGAGCTGGTTGTCCAGCGCCCAGGACGCGAGCTTTGCATAGCGCGCCTCGCGCGCTTCGGCCTGGATGTTCGATGTGGGAAGTTCGCGCCACTCGACCGTCAGAATGGCATGAGGCACGCCCAGCCGGGCGCAGGTCTGCCCGACGGCGTGCGCCTCGGCGGCGCTCTCGGAACGCAGGTCGTGATCGACCGTCGCGACCTCGACCAAGCCGGGCCGGGCCGCCGCGGCGAGCAGGAGGAGCGCGAGACTATCCGGGCCGCCGGAAATCGCGACGCCGATTCGCGCATCGGGTGCGATCAGCGCGTCGAGGTCGCCACGGAACCGTTCGACCAGGGCGGGATCGGGATGCATCCCCACCGCCCTAGCACATCAGCCGCACTGGGCGTCGGTCTTGGCGGCGGCGATTTGCTTTTTAAGGTCGGCGCGAACCTTCGAACCGTAGACCGACTCGAGCTCCGCATAGGCG
Source organism: Sphingomicrobium sp. (assembly GCA_035281125.1). GTDB lineage: Bacteria > Pseudomonadota > Alphaproteobacteria > Sphingomonadales > Sphingomonadaceae > Sphingomicrobium. The sequence continues at coordinate 13,012 of DATEEM010000008.1, forward strand.
TTGCACGCCTGGCCGGACTGGCCGAGCTTCATCAGCGACTGGCCGAGATAATAGAGGCTGTCCTGGGCTCGGGCGCCGTCTGGATTGCTGCGATAGTTTTCAAGCAAAGCTTTGGCCGCGGCGCGCGCGTCCCCCTTGTCGAGCAGCGCACGGCCGATGAGGTTCTTCGCATAGCTTAGGCGGCGATGTCGGGGATAATTCGCGACGAATGCACTGAGCGAGCTGATCGCTTCGTCGTACCGGCCCGCTTCCCACAAATGGAAGCCCTCGCTGTAGGCGTCCTCCCCGGAATCGGCCGCCTCCTGGGGGTCCGGTCCGCCGGCGGTCGATGCGGCGTCGGTCTTCGGCTTGGCGGCCGGGGGCTTGGGCGTCGCGGCCTTGGGCGGCGTGTCCGCGGCCGGCGTAACCGCGGGTGCAGCGGTTTCCGCGGCGACGGCCTCGCTGATCCGCTGCTCGAGGGTCGCGATCCGCTGCTCCTGGTCGCTTCGCGCCCGGGCCAAGTCGGATTCGAGGGTGCGCAGTCGGTTCCCGTTCTCTTCCGACAAGCGCAAGATGTCGGCCATCTGGCGCTCGAGCGCGTCGAGCCGCTGGTCCAGTGTAACCACCGACGACTGGGTCGCCGCCGGTTCGTTGGCGAAGCCGGCCGTGTCCGCCGGCCGGCCGCGCGGGAACACCTGGCGCTGGATCTGCTGGACCTGACGCTCGAGCCGCTCGAGCCGCTGATCGGGACTGGGCGGCTGCCGCTGCGCGAATGCCGAGCCCGACATGGACGCGATGCTGGCGGACGCCGCGAGGGCGGCAAGGGCACGCAAGATTGTCACTGGATGATCCCCAACGCTTTTATGTGCTTCCCAATGTGCCTCGCGGCGGCTTTCCCGGCGATGAATCCCTAGACGCCGGTACTATTGTCGGTTGGCGCCGGTGCAGGCGGCGGTGTCGCGGGACGCTCGGTCGGCGCCGTTCGCGGTTGCGCTACGGCGGGCGGGGCCGCCTGCGGTTGCGGCGCCGCCGCCTGACCCGTCCGCAGCAGATCGCCCGGCAGCAGGCTCACGTCGTTCACGGTGGTCGCCGGGGGTCCGACGGCGGGCGCGATCGTATTGCCGACGGTGATGCGGAGCGCCTCCGGCTTTCCAGTCTTCAGCAGCGGAGCCGTGGACGTCGTGGGAACGGCAAAAATCTGGCCGGGTTGCAGCGTTCCCGAGAACAAGGTCGCTCCGCCCCGTTCGTACACCTGCAGCCACACGGCGTCGGTGGCGGTCAGCACAACGGGCTGCGACGCGGCTGCAGGGGGTGGCGCGGCGGGCGTCGGGGCGGGCGCCGCGGGCGTTTCGCGGGCAGTCGCGGGATTAGCGGGCTCGTCTGACGCCTCGAGCGAGCGTCGGTTCAGCCAGCTCATCGCGACGACCAGCAGGATGACCGCGAGGATTGCGCCAATGACCAGGGACTTGGGCATTGTCCGGGCCGGGTCGGCAGGCTCGAAGATTTCCGTCGTGGTCGCCGGCCGGGTGCCGCCCATCTCGGTGCGCAGCTGGTCGGCGATTTCGGCGCGGTCGAGCCCGACGACGGACGCATAGTTGCGCGCGAAGCCGACGGTGTAAGTAGGCGCCGGCAGCCGATCCCAGTCCGCCGCCTCGATCGCCTCGAGATGGCGCCGCGGAATCCGCGTCTGGGCGGCGATGTCCTCGAGGCTGAGCCCCTTTGCCTCGCGCGCGGCGCGCAATCGCTCGCCGACCGAGGGGACTTTCGTCTCGACCAGTTCCTCCTCGTCCATCGCCCCGCTTTCAATTCGGCGTCATCAAGATCACTGTGAAGGCTCAGGCCCCCCTGTCAACCGCCCAGGCTAGCCGAGCGTCACGTTGTGCCGCCGCGCCCAGTCAACCAGCGCCTTCCGCATGTCCTTCGGAGGCTTGCCGAGCAATTGGTCGAGCCGGGATCGGACCGCGGCGGCATCGAGGGAGCGGACCATCGCCTTGACCGGACCGACCGCAGCCGGAGTGATCGAGAAATTCTCGGCGCCGATGCCGATCAGCGCCATGGCCTCGAGCGGCCGACCTGCCATTTCGCCGCAAATCCGCGCCGGCACGTTCGCGTCGCGCGCCGCGTCGAGGACGCGCCTGAGGAAGCGCAGGATCGCCGGGCTCAGCCAGTCATAGCGTTGCGCGAGGCGCGGGTCGGAGCGGTCGGCGGCGAACAGGAACTGGGTGAGGTCGTTGGTGCCGATCGACAGGAAGTCGAGCCGGGGGAGCAACTGGTCGAGCATCTCGGCGAGGCTCGGGACCTCGAGCATCGCGCCATATTCGATCCGCGACGGCAGCTTGCGATGGGCCTTGCGCGCCCACGCCACCTGCTCCTCGAACAGCGCCCGCGCCTCATCATATTCCCATGGTTCGGAGACCATCGGGAACATCACCCGTAGGACTTTGCCGCCGGACGCTTCGATCAGGGCGCGCGCCTGCGCCTTCATCAGCGTCAGGCGATCGAGCGACAGGCGCAACGCGCGCCAGCCCATCGCGGGGTTCTCGGCCTCCTCGTGGACGTCGGTGAGGTACGGCAGGGCCTTGTCCCCGCCGATGTCGACCGTGCGAAAGACGACCGGCCGGTTCCCTGCGGCTTCGAGGACCTTTCGGTAGAGCCGCTGCTGGCGCTCGCGGCCCGGCAAGGTCGCAGAGACGAGGAACTGGAATTCGGTGCGGAACAGGCCGATCCCGTCGGCGCCCATCATCGACAAGGTGGCCGCGTCCTCGGCGAGCCCGGCATTGACCATCACGCTCACGTGAACACCGTCCTGCGTCACCGCAGGGAGCGTCCTGACCGCCGCGAACTCGGCGCGCCGCTTCTGGCTCAGGCTCATCCGGTGCTCGAAGCTGGACACGAGTTGCCGGCTCGGTCGGATGATGACGCTGCCGTTGTCGCCGTCGACGAGGATCGGCTCGCCTTCCTCGACGCTGTGGCGGATGTCGTGCAGGCGGCCGACCACGGGAACGCCGATGGCGCGCGCGACGATCACCATGTGCGAGGTTAGCGAGCCCTCCTCGAGGATCACGGCCTTGAGCCGGCGGCGATCGTATTCGAGCAGCTCCGCCGGGCCGAGGTTCCGGGCAATGAGGACCGTATCGTGCGAAAGCCCGGTCTGGGCGGCCGTCCCCATCCGTCCCGACACGATTCGCAGGAGGCGGTTGGAAAGGTCCTCGAGGTCGTGCATCCGCTCCCTTAAGAGGGGATCGTCGATGTCCTGCATCCGGGCGCGCGTGCGCTGCTGGACCCGCTCGATCGCCGCCTCGGCGGTAAGTCCGCTGTCGATCGCCTCGTTGATGCGCCGCGACCAGCCCTCGTCGTAGGCGAACATCCGGTAGGTCTCGAGGATCTCCTGGTGCTCGCCGATCGTCCCGAATTCCGCTTCGCGGGTCATGTTGTCGATCTGCTCGCGCATCTTGCGGAACGCCGCGTAAACCCGCTCGCGCTCGGCCTCGATGTTCTCGGCGACGGTATGCTCGACGACCACCCGCGGCTGGTGGAAGACGGCCTCGCCCTTGGCCATCCCGGCGACGAGCTTGAGGCCCGACAGCCGCAGCGGCCCGGCGCTGCGCATCCGGCTGCGCCGGGCGCCGTCGACGAGCCGCGCGGCGGCGATCATCTCCGATAGCACCATGGCCACCGTCTGAAGCGCCTCGATCTCCACGTCCTCATAGCGCCGCGGCTCGGCGTGCTGGACGGCGAGGACGCCGATCGGGCTCTCCAGGCGGACGATGGGCACGCCGGCGAAGCTATGGAACCGCTCCTCTCCGGTCTCGGGCCGATAGGCGAAAGCGGCGTGCTCCGCAGCCTCTGCCAGATTGAGGATGCGGCCTTCCGCCGCGATCGTTCCGACCAGCCCTTCGCTCAGGCGAAGCTTGGTGACGTGGACCGCCTCCTTGCGCAGGCCATGGGTTGCGAACAGCTCGAGCTTGTTGTCGCGAAGAAGATAGATCGAGCAGACCTCGCTCTCCATCTTGTCGGCGATGAGGTCGACGACCCGGTCGAGCTTGTTTTGCACCGACCCGCGCGCCGCCATCACCTCGTGGAGACCGGTCAGGATCTCGCGGGCGGAAGCGGCGGCGGAGCTCGGCATTGCGGAGCCGCTACCAGATGCGCGGCGGCCGTGTCACGCGGCAGCAGGTGCCCAACGCAATGCTTCACCTGCGTAGCGACCACGTGCTAACGGGCGAGCGTTCGCCCAATTGAATGAGCGGTTACCGGGCAAAGGCGAATCCATGATCTCGATCGGCAATTGGACATTCGACCCGGACACGCGCCGCCTTTGCGGAAACGCCGGCGAGAGCCGCCTTTCGCCCAAGGCTGCCGGTGTCCTCCAGGCGTTGGCCGAAACGCCGGGACATATGTGGTCGCGCGACGCGCTGCTCGAACGGGTTTGGCCCAATGTGATCGTGACCGAGGAGGTGCTCACCCATGCGATCGGCGAGTTGCGGCGCGCATTCCACGACGATCCGCGTTCGCCCGCCTTGATCGAGACCATCCACAAGAGCGGTTACCGGCTGCTCAGACAGCCCGAAGGAGCGGAAGGGGTCAACCGGCCCGGCGCCGACTGGCCCGCCCATGGCCACAATCGCGCCGACCTGACGCTGCAATGTTATGCCATGTATCTGGAAGCTTCGGCGCTGTTCGACCGGGGACACAAATCGAACACGGCAGCGGCCTCCGAGCGGTTCCGCGAAATCCTCGCGCTCGACCCGGGATTCGCTCCCGCGCACGTCGGGCTCGCCAAATCGCTGACCTTCCTCAAAACCTATTACGAGCCCGACGGTGGAACGCTCGACGAGCCGCTGGCCCACTGCCGGATTGCCAAAGCGATCGAACCGGGCCTCGCGCAGGCCTATGCGGTTGAAGGCCTGATCTTCGCGATCAACGGTAAGCTGGATGTCGGGACCAAGCAGTTCGCCCGCGCGATGCAGCTAAAGTCCGATTGCGGCGAAACGCATTATCTGTTCGGCCGAGCCTGCTTCGCCGAATTGAACATCGCTCTGGCGGCGCCGATGCTCGAGCGCTCGGCGGCGCTTAGGCCAGACGATTACCATGCGCTGATGTTGGCGGGGAAGGCGCGCCAGATGCTCGGCGACGACGAGCTGGCGAAGCGCGACTTTGCGATGACGGTGGCGCGGACCATTCCCTATATCGCGGCCTTTCCCGACGACACGCGCGCCCTTTGCGCGGATGCGCGCGCCCGCTACCACCTGGGGCAGAAGGGCGCGGCCTATGACGCGCTTGCGAAATCCGCGGTCAACCACGAGCCCTGCTACCACCTCGCCTGCGCTTTCGCGCGCGCCGGAGATAGCCGAATGGCGCTCGACCTGCTTGAGCAAGTCGTTGAGCTCGGCTGGAATCACAGTCGCTGGCTCGAACGGGACCCGGACTTTCTGAGCTATCGCGGGCATCCCCGTTTCGAGCGCATCGCTCGGTCGATCAGGGGTCGTCCGTGCTGAATCGCTACCAGTGCCAGACCTGATCGTAGGCGCAGAGGAGTTTCGGGAGTTCGTCGCGGCCGATTAGGTCCACCTCCGGGATCAGGCTGCAATGATCGATACCGCGTTGATCGAGGTCTTCGCGCAAGGCGTAGACTTTCGATGCGCTGCCGACGAAGCCGGTTATCTGCGCGTGGACATCGGGGCCGTGCTTCTGAGGGCGGCCGCCGAACGTCACCGGGTCGACCCTCTGGCCGCGAACGGGATAGTTCACCGCCGCGCCGCACAGCAGCAGATCGATGGCCGCACCGGCGTTGCGCATCGCGTGGGAAATCCAGACGACCGTGTCGTCCTGTTCCTCGATCGTCGCCCGGTACCCGCTTGACACAATATTGAGATGCTTCATCGCTCGCTCCTCAGGCGGTCGGCACGACAAGCGTGTTGTCGGATGCCGAAGCCATCTTCCACAGGTCGGCCGGGGTGCCCCGCTCGACCCCGTCGATCGCATCGCTGGCGCCGCGCTCGTCGACGCACAGGCCGCAGTTGATCCAATGGAAATCCACGCCCTGGCCGGCGGCCATGGCGATCAGCCCCGCGATCCATTCACGCGGCAGCGGGTGGTCCTCCTCGCCGACGTCGCGGCCATGCACCGCGTTCGGATGCGGCTGTTGATGGCGAAACGGAAGCAGGACCGCGCCTTCGTAGGCGAAGACGTTGACGTTGAAGCCGCGACGGATCGATGCGTCGATCACGCGCAGGGCGGTGGCGGTTCGGGCGGATTCGAACGGTGCGTCCATCAGAACGAAGGTCAAGGTTTTGCCGGGTTTCATGGTCACCTCCACATGACGCACGCGCCGTCGGCGAGACGGTCGACCACGAGTTCGATGCCGGCGAGGGCGACGGCTTCGGGGACCGTCGCCTCGCCGATTCCTCGCTCGCCCAAGGCGAAGCGGTCGACATGGACTTGAACTCCTGCCGCCATCGCGCGCTCGAGGCTGTCGCGGCGGCAGTTGAACGCACCGTTGTCGGTCAGGAAGATGGTTGCCGGCACGCCGGCTCGCGCCACGCCGGCGGCAAGGTCCGCCATTCGCGCCGGATCCGCATGATCCGCGGCGTCGCGCGTCTCGACGATCAATAGCTCTTTCATGTCCCTCACTCGATTGGCTGGTCGAGGGGCGGTAGCGGGTGACGCGTGGGAAAACCTGAAGCTTTCCGACTCTTTTCCTGAGGATTGCCCTACGTCCGCTTGCCCCTCGCCGGCGCCTGGAGCGCGCCGAGAGAGTCCTCGAAGAGACCGAGCCAGCGCAAGGCGCCGCGGGCGCCCGCAAGATAGACGTCGAGCCCGGGCACGTAATGGATTCCGGCCGTTGCACCGACGATCAAAAGAACGGTGGCGGGAACCGTTGTGATCACCCGCGGCTTTCTAGGGCCGCTGCGGCCTCGTCGACCAGTTCCTGGATGATCGCCGCGACTGGTTCCTCACGATTGACCATGCCGACCGATTGCCCAGCCATCACCGAACCGGTCTCGACATCGCCGTCGATCACCGCTCGGCGCAGCGCGCCTGCCCAATAATGCTCGATCTGAAGCTGGGCCTCGGCCATTTCGATCGCGCCTTCGTCGAGCTTTTGCGCGACCTCGCGCTGCTTCGCGGCAAAGCGCTCGGTCTCGGCGTTCTTGAGGGCGCGCACCGGGATCACCGGCAATCGCGGATCGATCTGCACGGACAAAACCGCGTCGCGGGCCGAGGCGCGGATGAACGCCTTCTTGAAATTGGGATGGGCAATGCTCTCGTGCGCGCAGACGAAGCGCGTGCCGAGCTGGACGCCGACCGCGCCCATCTCGAGATAGGCCGCGATCGCCTCGCCGCGGCCGATTCCGCCGGCGACGAACACGGGGATATCGTGGCACACGTTGGGCAGGATTTCCTGCGCAAGCACCGAGGTCGAGACCGGGCCGATATGGCCGCCCGCCTCCATGCCCTCGATCACCAGCGCGTCGACCTTCGAGCGCATCAGCTTCTTCGCCAGCGCGAGCGCGGGGGCGAAGGCCATCAGCTTGGCGCCGCTCGCCTTGACCTTGTCGATCGCCCAGCCCGGCGGCAGGCCGCCGGCGAGCACGACATGGCCGACCTCATGCCGGGCGCAGACCTCGATCAACTCGGAAAGTTGCGGGTGCATGGTGATGAGGTTCACCCCGAACGGCCGGTCGGTCCGGGCCTTGGTCTCGGTGATCTCGGTGTCGAGCAGCTCGGGCGTCATCGCGCCGCAGGCGATGACCCCGAAAGCGCCGGCGTTGGACAGAGCCGCGACGAGGTTTCGCTCGGAAACCCAGCTCATCGCCCCGCCCATGATCGCGTGCGTGCAGCCGAGGAAGTCGGTGCCGCGGTGCATCAGTTCCTTGAGTCGCGCATGGCCGGCGGTCGGGTGGACCGCACGTGGCTCGGCGATCAGCCCTTCGCCGCTCACGCGGTCGGCTCCCCGTCGAGGCCGAACGCGCTGTGGAGCACGCGGACGGCCAGATCGAGTTCGCTTTCGGCAATCAACGCGCTCACCTTGATCTCGCTCGACGAGACGGCGAGCAGATTGATCTGCCGTTCTGCCAAAACTTCGAACATTTTTGCCGCCAGTTGCGGGTTCGACCGGATTCCGACGCCGACGATGCTGACCTTCGCGACGGCGTCGTCGGGCAGCAATTGTCCGTAGCCGATGTCGCCCCGCCGCTGCTCGATCACCGCCATCGCCTGGGCGAGGCTGGCGCGCGGGACGGTGAAAGTGAGGTCGCTCGCTCCGGTGTCCGGGGTCGCGGCATGGACGATCATGTCCACCTGGATTCCGGCTTCGGCAATCGGCGTGATCACCTGAGCGACGGTGCCAGGCTGGTCGGGCACGCCGGTCAGCGTGATGCGCGCCTCGTTGCGGTCGGCGGCGATGCCGGCGATCAGGTTGCGCTCCATTCCGTCTCCCGAAAGCGTCGCGACGATGTCCGTGCCGGGATTGTCCTCGAACGCCGACAATACGCGCAAGGGGAGATTTTCGCGCATCGCCAGCCCGACCGATCGGACCTGGAGCACCTTGGCGCCCACCCCCGCCAGCTCGAGCATTTCCTCGAACGTCACCTGGGTGAGCTTGCGCGCTTGCGGCACGATCCGCGGGTCGGTCGTGTAGACGCCGTCGACGTCCGTGTAGATATCGCATCGGTCGGCCTTCACGCCGGCGGCGATGGCGACGGCGGACGTGTCCGATCCGCCGCGGCCCAGCGTCGCCAGGCGGCCATCGTTGGATACCCCCTGGAAGCCGGGAATGACCGCGACGGTGCCGCCGGTCAGCGCCTCGTCGAGAAGCGCGGCTTCGATCGCCTCGACGCGGGCGTTGCCGTGAACGCCGGACGCCCGCACCAGCTGCCAGCCCATGAAGCTGCGGGCTTTGAGGCCCATGTTCTGCAACGTCATCGCGAGCAGGCCCGCGGTCACCTGCTCGCCGCTGGCGACGACGACGTCATATTCCGTAGGGTCATGCCGTGCCGCGGCCTCGCGGCACAATTGCACCAGGCGATCGGTCTCTCCGGCCATGGCCGACACCACAACGAGAACCTCGTTGCCCGACTGCGCTTCGCGCTGGACTCGCGACGCTACGCTGCGGATGCGTTCGATCCCGGCCATGGACGTGCCGCCGAATTTCATGACGATGCGGGGCATTGGGCTCCTTGGGCAATCGGGCGCGCCCTGTTAGGAGGCGGCCATGGCCGAGACAAGCATCGTTCCGGAGGAGGTGACACAGTTCTCCACCCATGCGGGAGACTGGTGGGATCCGGACGGTTCGGAGGCGATGCTGCACAAGCTCAACCCAGTGCGGCTGAAATACATCCGCGACCGGATCGATCAGCACTGGCAGCTCGACGAGCACCGACGCACGCCGCTGGACGGGAGGACGGCGCTGGACGTCGGTTGCGGGGCGGGGCTCCTGGCCGAGCCGCTGGCGCGCCTCGGTGCGCAGGTCACCGGGATCGATGCCGCGCCGGCGCTCATCGCGGTCGCCCGCGAGCACGCGGCCGCCATGGGACTCGCGATCGACTATCGCGCCGGTGACGTCGGCGAGCTCGAAGGCCGGTTCGACCTCGTCACCTGCATGGAGGTGATCGAGCATGTCATCGATCCCGCCAGCTTCCTTGACGAGCTCGCGCGACGGCTCGCGCCCGGCGGGCTGTTGATCCTGTCCACGCCCAACCAGACGAACTGGTCGCGTCTGATGATGATCACGCTCGGCGAGGGCCTGGGCCGAATTCCCAAGGGCACCCACGATTTCAGCAAGTTCATCCCGCCGGTGCGGATGAAGCAGTTCATGGCGGATGCCGGGCTCAAGTGCCTGGACTTCGAAGGGATCGCATGGTCGCCGACGCGGGGGTTGCATCTCAGCGAAGACCTGCGGCTCAATTACCTCGTCGCGGCATCGGTCCCCTAGCCTCGGCTCGCCGTGCGAAAGCCACGGCCGGCGCTTAACCGCCATTAACCATATGGCCCGCCGGCCAATCGAGCCTAATCCGTTGTGCGGGAGTCGCTTTCCGCAAGCTCCAGCCCCGGGGGGTCAGGCAAATGCGTTCAATCTTCGGATTTTCTGCGCGAGGGGTCGCGATCGATCTCGGGACGGCCAACACCGTCGTCTACGTCAGCGGGGCCGGCATCGTCACCAGCGAGCCGTCCGTGGTCACGATGGAAATCGTCAACGGCGTCCGCAAGGTGCGCGCGGTCGGCGACGACGCCAAGCTGATGCTCGGCAAGACGCCCGACAACTTGCGCACCATTCGGCCGCTTCGCAATGGCGTGATCGCCGATCTCGAAGTTGCCGAAGAAATGATTAAGCACTTCATCCGCAAGGCGCACGGCGGCCCAAGCCGATTCTCGCGCGGGCCCGAGGTCGTGATCTGCGTGCCTTCCGGCGCGACTTCCGTCGAGCGCCGGGCGATCCGCGACGCGGTCAGCAATGCCGGAGCGGTCTCGGTCGCGCTGATCGAGGAGCCGATGGCAGCGGCGATCGGGGCTGGCTTGCCGGTCGCCGAGCCGATCGGGTCGATGGTCGTCGACATCGGCGGGGGCACGACCGAGGTCGGCGTCATCTCGCTCCAGGGCTTGGCCTTCTGCCGCTCCGCGCGAGTCGGCGGAGACCGCATGGACGACGCCATCGCGTCCTACGTGCGGCGCAATTTCAACCTGTTGATCGGCGAAGGAACGGCAGAGCGGGTCAAGCTCGAGATCGGCTCGGCCGTGCGGCCGTCGAATGGTCCCGGACTGACCGCGTCGGTGCGTGGCCGGGACGTCAGCCGCGGGGTGCCGGCGGAAATCGAGCTCACCCAGGCTCAGGTCGCCGACGCGCTCGCCGAGCCGGTCGGCCAGATTATCGAGGTCGTGCGCTCCGCGCTCGAGAATACCCAGCCCGAGATTGCCGCAGACGTCATCGATCAGGGGATCACCATGACCGGCGGCGGCTCGCTGCTGCGCGACATCTGCCTGGTGCTGCAGGATGCGACCGGGCTGCCGGTCAAGGTCGCGGACAATCCGATGAGCTGCGTCGCCTTGGGCGCGGGGCGCACGCTGGAGGACCAGATCCTGCGCGGAGCGCTCATCGCCGCCTGACGCAGCGCCAGCGATCCCGCTGATCGCGCGCATAGGCGCCGCTGCGTAAAGCGGCGTGACGCTGTCGGCGATTGCCGCTAGGCGGTCGCACCATGACCGATGCAGTTCCGCCCAAGCGCATTTTCCCGACGTCGAAGGTCGATGCCCAGGCTGCCAGCCATGTGCCGTCGACGCCCCAGACGGAGAGCGCGGCGTACAGGCTCGCGTTTCAGGACAATGAGTTCCTGCTTCGCGAGGACCTGCGCCCCGTGCGCTTCCAGCTTGAGTTGCTCAAGCCGGAATTGTTCCTCAACGAGGCCGACATCGGGTCCACCTTCGTGTTCTACGGGTCGGCGCGGATTCCTTCGCCGGACCGCGCCGACGCTTTGGTCGCCGCGGCCTCCAATGAGCAGCAGGTCGCGATCGCCCAGCGGCTCAAGGCCAAGTCGCATTATTATGACGTCGCGCACGAACTGGCCCGCCTCGCCAGCCGCTGCGGATGTGACGAGGAAGGCAAGAAGCAGTTCGTGGTCTGCTCAGGCGGCGGACCGTCGATCATGGAAGCCGCCAATCGCGGTGCGATGGAGGAAGGCCGGGAATCGATCGGGCTTAACATCGTCCTCCCGCACGAGCAGATGCCCAACCGCTACGTGACGCCCGACCTCAGCTTCCAATTCCACTATTTCGCGCTTCGCAAGATGCATTTCCTGCTCCGCGCGCGCGCGGTCGCCGTCTTTCCCGGCGGCTACGGGACGTTCGACGAATTCTTCGAGCTGCTGACGCTGGTCCAGACGGGCAAGGTTCGGCCCCTGCCAATCCTGCTGTTCGGACGGGATTTCTGGAGCCGGATGGTGAATTTCGAAGGGCTTGCGGAGGAGGGGGTCATCGCGCCCCACGACCTCGAGCTGTTCCGCTGGTGCGAGGAAGCCGGCGAGGCCTGGGACTATGTCCAGCGCTTTTACGAGCAAAATCCCGCGCCGGCACCGATCCTCAACGCGCCGCCGGAGTGATGCGCGCCCTCGGGCGCCGAACTACTGCTTCTTGGCGCTTTCCGTCCCTGTGACTTTCGACGCGCCTTCGCCGCCCACGTTCTTGGGGTTCGGGCCGGTCTGCTGCTCGGTCGGAACCGGTTCCTTGCCCGCCTTCTGAGCGCCGTCGTTGGTTCCGCTGCCTGCGACTCCCGTCGCGTCGGCGGGCTGGCCCTGATCGGCGGTCGGTGCGGCCGGCGCAGCCGGCATCGGCTGCGGATGGTCGCTCTGCTGGTTGAGATAGGCGAGGAGGTCGGCCCGGTCCTGCGGGTTGCTGATTCCGGCGAAGGTCATCTTGGTGCCGGGCGCGAAGGTCTTCGGGCTCTTCAGCCAGTCGCTGAGGTTATGCCAGTTCCAGGTCCCGCCCTTGCCCGAGAGCGCGGCCGAGAATGCGTAGCCGCGGCCCTGGCCGATCGGCTCGCCGAGCAGCCCCCACAGGTTCGGGCCAAGCTGGTTGGCGCCGCCCTTTTCGGCGTTGTGGCAGGACGCGCACCGCTTGAACACGTCGGCGCCCTTGGCCGGGTCGGCCTTGGCGAGGAAGACTTCGATCGGCTCTTCGGCGGCGGCTCCGCCTTCCTCTTCCAGGACCACGCCCTCGATCGGGTAGCCCATCTTTTCGGGCCGCTCGCTATGGTAATATTCGCCCGCGACGATCGACGAACCGAGCGCGACGATACCCGCGAACAGCACCCAGCCGGCGATGGTGTTGAAACGATCGTCCATGAAGATTCCCTGTGATCTCGGAGCCGAGAATAGAAAGATTTCCGCGGCCTCTTACGGACGACTCGGCGCTTCTTCAAGCCGCCGCCGCGGCCGCTGCAGGTTCGCGCAGCGCGAGCTCGGCCGCACGCCGGAAAAGTGTCGGCAGCCCCGCCTCGCCCAGGCGCTCGACGGGCTGCCACCAGCCGGTCCCGCTCGGCTCGCCGGCGCGCTCGACCTGGAGCTCGAGCGTGAAATGGGTGAAGCCATGGTGGACGACGCCGACGGTCGCGGGACGGCGATCTGGTCGCTCGGTCGTCCAATCCGTGGTTGGCAACGCCGCCATACCGCCGAGCAGGCCGCGATCCGGCCTGCGGACCAGCCAGACGCGGCCGTCCCGCTCGATCCAATAGGCGATCCCGAAGCGGCGCGGACGCGCGCGCTTCGCTAGTCGCTCGGGGAAGGCGGCCGGCACCCCGCTGGCGCAAGCCGCGCAATCGCTGGCAAGCGGGCAGGCGTGGCACAGCGGCGATGCTGGGCGGCAGACCGTCGCGCCAAGGTCCATGATCGCCTGGACGAAGTCGCCCGGCCGATCGGCCGGGGCCAAGGCCAGCGTCAGGTCGCGGATTGCGGATCGCGCCGGCCGCTTGATGCCATGAAGCCGCGCCATGACTCGCGTCACGTTGGTGTCGACCGCGGCGCACCGTTCGCCGAACGCGATCGCGGCGATCGCCGCGGCGGTGTAATCGCCGACCCCCGGCAGGCGGCGAAGCTCCGCGGCGCTCGACGGGAACGCGCCGCGCCGCGCAACTTCACGAGCGCAGGCAATGAGGTTGCGCGCCCTTGCATAATAGCCCAACCCGGCCCACTCGGAGAGGACCTCCTCGTCAAGCGCGGCGGCAAGTGCGGCGACGGTCGGCCACCGGGCGACGAAGCGCTCAAATCGCGGAATCACGGCGGCGACGGTCGTTTGCTGGAGCATGACCTCGCTCAGCCACGTCCGGTACGGATCGGGCGCCGCAGTCCCGGGCGCGGCGCGCCATGGAAGGCGTCGGAAGTTATCCACATAATGTTTGAGCAGACGCTCGGGGACATTGGCGGTCACCGAAGCGCTATGGCATGGTCTATGACCATGACGAAGCGAAAGTCGGAGCCGGAGGCAACGGAGCGGAGCTGCCGCGCGCGTTCGGCCGCCGAGCTGATCGGAGAAGTCGGCGGTCAGTCCTTCCGCCGGTTCGGCTTCGTGCAAAGCGCGATCGTGAGCCGCTGGAGCGAGATCGTCGGCGAGCGCTACGCCAAAGTATCGTCGCCGGAATCGATCCGCTTCCCCGCCGGGCGCAAGAGCGGCGGCGCGCTTACCTTGCTGGTCGAAGGGGCGCACGCCCCGCTGATCCAGCATCTCGCCCCGATCATCATCGAGCGGGTCAATCGCTTCTTCGGGCATCAGGCCATCAACCGCGTGATCTTCAAGCAGGGCCGGCCGGCTGCGCCGCCGGCGAGACCGAAGCGCCCTGAGCTGAGACCTATTCCAAGGGAGCTTGGCGAAGGCCTACGGGAAATTGCCGATCCGGAGCTCCGTGTGTGCCTGGAGTCGCTTGCTTCGAAAATTGGGGCTAGTGGCGGCCCGCCGTCATTCGGTAATTCCGATGACGTGCCACTTCCCGAGATCACCCGGAGCAAATGAACCGATGAAGCCATATCACTTCCTGGCCTGCGCCGCGGCGGCGATCGCCGTTTCCGCCTGCAATTCGCAGCAGGGCAATGAAGCGGCCAACGCGCCGATCAACCTCGAGCAGGTTCCTCCGCCGAAGGGCGGGGACTGGACGACGGTCGTCACCGAGACGCCGGCCGGCTACATGATGGGCAACCCCGACGCCAAGGTGAAGCTGGTCGAGATCGGCGCTTTGACCTGCCCGCATTGCGGCGAGTTCGACGAGCGGGGCGTCCCGACGCTTGTCGACAAATATGTGAAGTCCGGACAAGTCAGCTGGGAGTTCCGGCCGTACCTGCTGAGCGGCCTCGACCTCCCTGCGGTCATGATCGCCGGCTGCAATGGCGCGCAAACCTTCTTTCCGCTGATGCGGGCGCTCTACAAGGACCAGGCGACCTGGCTCGAAAAGTTCCAGTCGACGCCGCGCGAACAATTGGAGCAGCTTGAGACCCTGGCGCCCAACCAGCTTCCGCTCCAGGCGGCGAAATTCGCCGGGCTGCAGGACTGGGCGGCGGTGCGCGGCGTGCCCCCGGCGCGAAGCACGCAATGCCTCACCGACGCGTCGAAGGTCGACAAGCTGGTCCAGAGTTCGCAGGCCGTGACCAACGAATTTCCGCAATTCCCCGGCACGCCTTCGTTCATCCTGAACGGAAAGATGCTCGAGCAGACGGCCTCGTGGGAAACGCTCGAACCGAAGCTGCGCGAGGCGCTGCGTTGAGAACTGGTCGAGCCGTCCTTGCCGCGAGCGCGCTCGCGTTCCTTTGGAACGGTCCGCTCGTGGCCAGGTCGGCCGCGCCGGTCGATTGGAGTCGTACCGTCGTCAAAACCCCGGCCGGCGGCTTTCAGATGGGCAATCCCAAGGCCCGGGTGAAGCTCGTCGAATATGGGTCGCTGGCCTGCCCGCACTGTCGCGATTTCAATCAGATCGGCGTCCCGCCGCTGGTCCAGCATTATGTCCGTCCGGGCCGCGTCAGCTACGAGTTTCGCAGCTTCCTTCTGAACGGGCCGGACGTTTCGGTGAGCCTGCTGGCGCATTGCGCCGGGCCGGCGAAATTCTTCCCCATGTCCCGGGCGGTGTTCGACAGCCAGCCGGAATGGCTTGGGAAGATCGCCGCCCTCACCGAGGCGCAACGGGCGGAGTTCGAGCAAATGGACGATCAGCAGCGGCTCGCTCGGATCGGCGAGATTGCGGGCTTTCCGCAGATCGCCGCGCGCTTCGGGGTTACAGCGGCGCGCGCGCGCCAGTGCCTCACCGACTCAAAGGCGACAGAAAGGCTTGTCGGCATCACGAGGGCTGCCGCGGACGCCGGCATCGCTGGCACGCCGACCTTTCTGATCAATGGCGAGGTCACGGGCGCGGCGACGTGGGAGCAACTCGAGCCGCTGCTGAAGAAGGCGGCGGGGCGCTAGGCGCTGCTCGCGGGGAGGGTGAGACAGCTTGCGCATTAGGCGGCTCAAGCTCAGCGGCTTCAAGAGCTTCATCGAGCCGTGCGAGCTTCGGGTCGAGCCCGGGCTTACGGGCATCGTCGGCCCCAATGGCTGCGGCAAGTCCAACCTGCTCGAAGCCATCCGCTGGGTGATGGGCGAAGGCAGTCCCAAGTCGCTTCGCGGCGGCGGCATGGACGATGTGATCTTTGCGGGCACGCTTTCCCGCCCGCCGCGCGACTTCGCCGAAGTTTCGATCCTGCTCGACCGGACGACCGAGGAGGACGGAAGTCCGCGCGAGAGCGAGGTCACCCGACGCATCGAGCGCGGCGCGGGGTCGGCGTATCGCATCGATGGCCGCGACGTTCGCCAGAAGGACGTCGCGCTGCTGTTTGCCGACGCTGCGACCGGCGCCCATTCACCCGCGCTCGTCAGCCAGGGCAAGGTCGGATCGATCATCTCGGCCAAGCCGGTCGAGCGGCGCCAGCTGCTTGAAGAGGCCGCCGGGATTTCGGGCCTGCACGCGCGGCGCAAGGATGCCGAGCAGAAGCTCCGAGCCACGGAAGCCAACCTCGCGCGCCTCTCCGAAATCCTGTCCGACCAGGAGCAGCGCGCGGCCCAGCTCCGCCGTCAGGCTCGCGCCGCCGAGCGCTATCGCAAGCTGACGGAGCAAATCCGCTCGGTAGAGGGCCGGCTGCTGCATGCGCGCTGGGTCGAAGCGGAGCAGGCCGCCGAAGCGGCGAACGCCGAAGCGCGCGACGCCGCGGAGGAGGTCGAGCGGATCCATAGGGATATCGCCAAGGCGCAGGCCGCGCACGACCAGGCCAATACGGCGCTGGCGGGCCGTCGCGCGGCTTTGGCCGACCTTCGCGAAGAAGGCCACGCCTTCGCTCATCAGTTGGCGACTGCGCGGGCCCGGCGGGACACGGTCGTGCGGCGGCTCGCGGAGCTTGACCGGCTCGATTCCGCGCTGACCGCGGACATCGCCCGGGAGGAAGCGCTGAAGAGCGATGCCGCGCATGCGCTCGCGCAGCTCGATGAGGAGCGGTCACAGATTGCCCGGCGGCTCGAGGATGCCGAGCTCGGTTCGGCGCGCATCGCCAACGAGCTGAACGCGCTGGAAAGCGCGTCGCGCGAAGCCGAGGCCGCTCTGGCCGAGCTCCTCGCGCGACAGGCGGCGATGCGTGCCGAGCGGCGCGTCGCCGAAGCGGCGCTCGAAGCCGCGCGCGCGCAGCTCGAACGGACCGAGCAGGAACAGACCAAGCTTGCCCGCCAGCTCGAAGCTTTGGGCGACGGCGCCGATCAGGTCGAGGCGCGCAACAAAGCCGAGGCGAAGGCGACAGCAGCCGCGGAAGCCCTCGCCAAAGCCGAAGCCCGGCGGGTCGAGGCGGAGCAGGGCCGGACCGACGCCGCCGAACACCGCGACGAGGCGGAGAGCCGGCTGGCATCGGTGCGCGCCGCGCTGTCCGCCGCCAAGTCCGAGCACGAGGCGCTCGCCCGCGCGCTCGATCAGGGCCGCGGGTCGGCGATCGCCAGTCTTGAGGCCGAGCCGGGGTATGAGCGCGCGCTCGCGGCCGCGATCGGCGAAGACGCGGATGCCGCGGTCGGCGATGGGGGCGCGCGCCGCTGGCTCGGGAGTGAAATCCGGCCCGGCGACCCCACGGTTCCACCGGGAACCGAGCCGCTCGCCGACCATGTGACGGCTCCCCGGCAATTGCTGCGCCGGTTGCGGCAGGTCGCCGTCGCTGATCGTGACGAGGGCCAGGAACTCGCCGTCGGCCAGCGCCTCGTCACCCGCGACGGCCGCATGCGCCGCTGGGACGGGTTCGTCGCCGAGGATGCGGGAGCGGCGGCCGCCGAGCGCCTGCTGCGCGCCAATCGCCTGTCCGCGCTCACGGACGAGCTGCCCGGCCTCGAACGATCGGTGGACGCGGCGATTGCGGCGCGCGATGCGGCGCTCGCTGCGATGGAGCAATGCCGCAAGGCCGCGGAGGACGCGCGCCAAGCGGCGCTCGCCGCCGAACGCGACACGCGCGACGCCACCCGCGCCATCGACGCGGCGACCGCCGCGCTCGAGCGGATCGACGCGCAGCGGAGCGGTTTCGAGCAGCGGCAGGCGGACCTCGTTTCGGTCTTCGACGCGGCGAAACGGGCCGTCGCCGCGGCGGAACGCGCGCTCGCAGCTTTGCCTGATCCGGCGGCGCTGGAGCAAGATGTCGAAACATCGCGCGGCAGTGCCGCCCAGGCCGCGTCGGCCGTCGCGGAGAAGCGGGCCGAGGCGGCGACCAGGGCCCGCGAAACCGCGGCGGACCGGGAGCGCCACGGCACGGCCGGTCGTGAGCAGGCTGAGTGGCGCAAGCGTCAAGGCGACGCCGAGCAGCGGCTTGCGCTGGCCCTCGGTCGGAAGACGCAGCAGGCGGCCGAGCGGGCCCAGCTCGAGCAGGAGCCGGCGGCGCTCGATTCGAAGATCGCCGAGCTCGAGCATGCCAATGACGAAAGCCAGGTCGGGATCGGCGAGGCGACGGCGGCCGAGCGCGAGGCGGAGGAGGTCGTCGTGGCCGCTGCGGCGGCCGTATCGGCGATCAACGAGCGCTCCGCCGACACGCGCGAACGTCGGGCCGCGGCCGCCGCCCGGGCCGAAGCACAGCAGACGCGGAGCGCGGAGTTCGCGCGCGCTTGCGTCGAGAAGTTCGAATGCGTGCCCCAGCGGCTCCCGGAAAAGCTCGGCTTCGATGCCGACGAGCCGCACGACTCCGATGCCGAAGCCGCGACCCTGGAACGCCTCACCGCCGAGCGCGAGCGGATCGGTCCCGTCAACCTGGTCGCCGAACAGGAACTGGCCGAGCTCGACCAGTCTCGCACCAAGGGCGCGGAGGAAGCGGAGGAGCTGACCCAGGCCATCCATCGCCTGCGCGGCTCGATCGGCAATCTCAACCGCGAGGGCCGGGTCCGTCTGCTCGACGCCTATGAGAAGGTCGACGCGCATTTCCGCCGCCTGTTCACGACCCTGTTCGATGGCGGCCAGGCGCATCTCGAGCTGGTCGAGAGCGACGACCCGCTCGAAGCGGGCCTCGAAATCATGGCCCAGCCGCCGGGCAAGCGTCTGTCGACCCTGACGCTGCTTTCCGGCGGCGAACAGGCGCTCACCGCGATCGCCCTGATCTTCGCTCTGTTCCTGACCAATCCCGCGCCGCTCTGCGTGCTCGACGAGGTCGACGCGCCGCTCGACGACGCCAATGTCGAGCGCTTCTGCGACCTGCTGGACCGCATGACCCAGGAAACCGATACCCGCTATCTGATCGTCACCCACAATGCGGTGACGATGAGCCGGATGCACCGGCTTTACGGCGTGACGATGATCGAGAAGGGCGTCAGCCGGCTGGTTTCCGTCGACCTCAGCAGTGCGGAGACGCTATTGGCCGCGGAGTGACCGTGCGCTTCGTCCCGCCCCATCCGCCCCGCCTGCCGAAACCGGTCGCAACGTGGCGCGGCTTTTTCGGGGAACGGGCTCGGACCTCGGTCTACGGTTGGTCGGAACGGGCGTTCGAGACCGATTACCTGAAGCGCAACATCCTCGGGTTCACCGTCCATGTCCTGCTCGATCCCGACATGATCGAGCATGTGCTGCTGGACAATGCCGCCAATTACGCCAAGCCCGACATCGTCAAATCCCTGCTCAACCCGATCATCGGTTCCGGCTTGCTAACATCGGACGGGGAGCTTTGGCGGTCGCAGCGGCGGATCGTTGCGGCGAGCTTTTCCCCCGCAGCGGTCGAGGCGCAGCGCGCGACCTTCGTCGAAGCGGCCCGGGCGGCCATGGGCCGCTGGCAAGACGGAGAGCGGCGGGACATGGCGGTGGAGGCGACCCGCACGACGATGACGATCATCGCCCTCGCCCTGTTCGGCGGCGATCCGCGGCTGACGTCCGAACAGTCAATGCGGCAGATCGCCGCAGCGATCGAGGGTTTCTCCGAAGCGCGGATGCTGGCGCTGTTCCGCCTGCCGCAATTTCCGGTGACGCCGAAGGGGCGAGCCGGCAAGCGCGGCCAGATCCACCTGCGCAAGACCTTGATCGCTGTCGTCGACGATCGTTGGCGCGGACGGATCGGCGGGGACTTCCTGAGCGGCATGATCGAAGCGCTGCGTCAGCAGTTCCCGGATACCGAGGCGCGCGCGCTCGCGGTCGACAACGCCGCGACTTTCTATCTCGCGGGCCACGAGACCACGGCCAATGCGATGGCCTGGACGCTGTTCCTGCTGTCGGTCCAGCCCGGGCTCCAGGAGGAACTTGCGGCCGAGGCCGGCGCGGCGTTGGAGAGCAGCGATGCCGCCAGCATTGCGGAGCGCGTGCCGCGCCTGCGGCTGTTCCTCATGGAATCGATGCGGCTTTACCCGCCGGTGCCGCGCTTCGACCGCCAGGCGGTCGGCGCCGACCGGCTGGGCGACCATGCAGTCGGGCCGGGCGACATCATGTCGATATGGCCGTGGCTGGTCCATCGCCACACGAGGTTGTGGGACGATCCGGACGCATTCGACATCGAACGTTTCGCGGACAAGGGCGGCCGCCATCGTTTTCAATATCTGCCGTTCGGCGCCGGTCCTCGAACCTGCGTTGGCGCCCAGTTCGCGATGTCGGAAGCGCTGACCCTGCTGGCGGTCTGGCTCAACGACTGGCGCTTCGTCGATGCCGGTCACGCGGTGCGGGCAGCCGGCATGGTTACGCTTCGCCCGGCCGGCGGCCTGCCGCTTCGGCTTTCGCGCCGCTAGGCCGCGTGGGCAGCCCGATCCAATCATGAGCCGCTTAAGGCAGGCCGAGCCATTTATTTCTGCCTTTTTCCCAATGCCTTGGGCCTCGCCCGCTGCTCTACACCCCGAAATTGGGTTGCAAGCTTATTGCGAATGATTATCAGGAGCGCAATAAATAAGAACAATTCGCAATAAGGGGTTATACGTGAGTCATCTTCAGAGGCGCACCGCGGTCGCGTCGAAGGTCGCGCTTTCGCTCGCCGGCACAGCGCTGCTCATCGCCGGCGAGGCACAGGCCGCGGACGCGGCTCCGTCGGCGTCCGCTACGGCGTCAGCCATGGCTGCGGCCGATGCGGGCGAAAGCGGGGACATCGTCATCACCGGGCAACGATCCGAATATGGCGTCCGCTCGACCAGCACGGCGACGCGAACCAACACCGACATCCGCAACATCCCCCAGGCGCTGACCGTGATATCCGAGCGCCAGATCGTCGATCAGCAGCTTCGTTCCATCGCCGATCTGCTGACCTTCGTGCCGGGCGCGACTCCGGGCACGGGCGAAAGCAACCGCGACCAGTTCACCCTTCGCGGCAACAACACCACGGCGGATTTCTTCATCGACGGGATTCGGGACGACGTTCAGTACTTCCGCGACTTCTACAACTTAGACCGCGTCGAGGTCCTCAAGGGTCCGAACGCGATGATCTTCGGCCGCGGCGGCGGCGGGGGAATCGTCAACCGCGTGACCAAGCGTTCGACCCTATCGCCGTTCCGCGCGCTTCGCGTGTCGGGCGACGGCTTCGGCGGCTTCCGCTTGACCGGCGATGTCGACCAGCCGCTCGCGGCCGGTGCCGGCGTGCGTGTCAACGCCGTCTACGAAGATGGGGACAGCTTCCGCCGCCACGTCGACCTCGAGCGCTACGGGATCAACCCGACCGCGGGGATCGTCATTGGACCCGACACGCGGGTCGATATTGGCTATGAATATTTCCATGACCGGCGGACCACCGATCGCGGCGTGCCGTCGATTGCCGGCGAGCCCCTCGACGGGCACGACCGGACCTTTTTCGGCGATCCCGACGACAGCTATGCCAAGGCCGATGTCCATCTTGCCCGCATCGGCATCGACCATGAATTCGGCGACGGGCTGACGATCAGGAACAAGACCCTCTACGGGCATTATGACAAATTCTATCAGAACATCTTCCCCAACGGTCCGGTGGTGAACGGCGAAGTCGCGCTGGGCGCCTACAACAGCCGCAATGACCGGCAGAACCTGTTCAGCCAGACCGACCTCGTGTGGGAAAATCGCCTGGCGGGAATCGACCAGACCTTGCTGTTCGGCGTTGAGTTCGGCCGCCAGACATCGCGCAACCATCGCCAGAGTGGAACCATCCTTGGCCTGCCCGGCAATCGCGTTCCGGTCGACGATCCGACGATTGACGCCGACGTGACCTTCGCCTCGGCCGGCAATGACGCCAACAACCGCACCAAAGCGACGGTCCTCGCAGCCTATGTCCAGGACCAGATTCGCCCCGCCAGCTGGCTCGAGATCGTCGCCGGCCTGCGTTTCGACAGCTTCAGGCTGAAGGTCGATGACCTGCGCGTCGGGAGCACCGATTTCAGCCGCCGCGACAGCCTGTGGTCGCCGCGTCTCGGCCTGGTCCTCAAGCCGCGCGACAATCTTTCATTCTATGCCAGCTACAGCCGGTCCTATCTGCCGCAATCGGGCGACCAGTTCAGCGGGCTCAGCTCGACCACCGACCAGCTGAAGCCGGAGCGCTTCGACAATTATGAAGTGGGCGCGAAGTGGGAGCCGGTCGAAGGCTTGCTTGCGACCTTGGCCGTTTACCAGCTCGACCGGACCAACACCCAGGCCCGCGACGAGCAGGACCGGATCGTGCTGACGGGAGCGTCGCGCACCCGCGGACTCGAGCTTGGCCTTGAGCGGAGCATCACCAGCCGCTGGCAGGTTTCCGCCGGCTACGCGCTCCAGGAGGCCGAAATCAGCAGGACGACGACCGCGGCCCCCAAGGGCCGCGCGTTGCCGCTCGTCCCGCGCCACAGCTTCTCCCTGTGGAACCGCTATGACGTGTCGAGGGACTTCGGCCTCGGCCTCGGCCTGATCGCGCGATCCAAGTCCTACGCTTCGATCAGCAATAATGTGAAGTTGCCGGGCTATGCCCGGGTCGATGCCGCCCTCTTCTACACGGTCGCGCCCGGGATCGAGGCGCAGGTGAATGTCGAGAATCTCTTCGATGCCGACTATTTCCCGACCGCGCACAACGACAACAACATTGCTCCCGGCGCGCCCAGAAGCATCCGCGCGAGCGTCGGCTATAGATTCTAGCGACTAAGCGCGTCCACCCGCGCCTTGATGCGCTTGAGGTCGCGGACGAACAAAGTGCGCGCCTCGCGGCGTCCCTCGGCGTCCGGGATGCGCAACAGCGAGCTCGGGTGGACCGTCACCCAGCACTCGCGGCCGTCAGCAAGGCGGTGGGACTCGCCGCGCAGCTTGCCGATCGTCACGACCTTGCCGAACAGGGAGCGGGCGGCAGTTGCGCCCAGGGCGACGGTGACCGGCGGGCGGATCAGCTCGAGCTCCTGCTCGATCCACCAGCGGCAGGCGCTGATCTCGCCTGCGTCCGGCTTGTTGTGGATCCGTCTCTTGCCGCGGAGCACGAACTTGAAATGCTTGACCGCGTTGGTGACATAAACGCCCGCGCGATCGATGCCCGCTTTCTCGAGCGCGGCGTCGAACACTGCGCCGGCCGGCCCGACGAACGGACGTCCAGCGAGATCTTCCTGGTCGCCTGGCTGCTCGCCGACGAACAGGATCGAGGCATCGAGCGGTCCCTCGCCGAACACGGTCTGGGTCGCATGCTTGTAAAGATCGCAGCGGGTGCAGCCGCGCGCGTCCTTGAGCAGCTCTTCCCACGCGCTGCGCGTGTTGCTCCGCGGCTCGATCGCCCGCTCGGCCTCGAACGCATGGCGCAGTCCCTCCTTGATGATAACTGCGTCCGCTGAGCGCTGGATCATCTCCGCTTCCCTCGCCTTGGGCACCGATAATCGGGGGCTGAACGAGCGAAGTGTCCGGCATGTTGCGCATGGTGAACCTGCCCGACGACCCGGTAAGCGGGGTTGGGCAGCGAAAGCAGGCGCCGGCGTGCGCCACGACCGAAGTCCGCGCAGCTCGAGGATTGTCGAGGACGCCGGATCTGAACCGCCCTTCGTCGAAACGCCGGTTGCGCCGCGCCGCGCCGGGACTAGGCTCCGGTCACGAAGGGGAGGAACACATGCGCACAGGGATGCTCGCGCTTTCCGTCGCGGCCGCGTTCGCAATCGCCGCTCCGGCCGCCGCCGGCCCGGCGGAGGACCTGCAAGCCTTGATGGACGATTATTGGGCGGCGCAGCTCAGGAATTCCCCGACCTTCGCCAGCGCCGTCGGCGTGCAGACCTACGATGCGCAGCTCGACGTTCTGAGCCTCGCCGAGCTCGACCGCCAGGCGGCCGAAGCCGCAGCTTTCCTCGCGCGGCTCAAGGCGATTGCGCCCTTGTCACTCAGCCCGGTCGACCAGGCCAATCACGCGATCCTCAGGCGCACGCTTGAGAACAACGTCGAATTCAACAAGTTCGGCCAGCGGCAGATGCTCTATTCGACCGGCGGGAGCTATCATGGCTTTCTCTCGGGCCTGGCCGAGAACCAGCCGTTCCGGACGCTCCGCGATTACGAAAACTACCTTCGCCGGATCGCCTTCGTTCCGGACCGGATGCGCGCCTACGGCGAAATCAGCCTCAAGGCGGCGCGCGAGGGCTATGTCCATCCGTGCGTCACGCTGACCGGCATCCCGGCCGGGATCCGCGGCGACATCGCCGCCGACCCGGCCAAGTCGCGTTTCTATTTGCCGTTCGCCGGACAGAAGCCGGCCGGCGTGAGCGATGCCCAGTGGAGCGACCTGAAGGCGCGCGCCGCGACGCTGATCCGCGACCAGATCAACCCGTCCTACGAGGCGTTCGCCAAGCTCTACGAGGCTGAGCTCGCGCCCCGGTGCCGAAAGACCGTGGGCGTCTCGTCGCTCCCGCAGGGCCGGGACTATTACAACTATCTCGTCCGATTCCACACGACGACGGACCGCACTCCCGACGAGATCCACCAGCTTGGGCTGCGTGAGGTCGCGCGAATCCGGGCCGAGATGGAGGAGGTCGCGAAAAAAGCCGGCTATCCGACCCGCGAGGCGATGATCGCCGAGATGCGCACAAACCCCAGACATTTCGCCAAATCGCCCGAGGAGCTGCTCGAAGCGACCGCGCTGATGACCAAGACGATCGACGGCAAGATGCCGAGCCTGTTCACGCAGCTGCCGCGGCTGCCCTACGGGATCCGGCCGATGCCGCTGGCGACCGCGCCGGGCGACACGACCGCGCGCTACCAGCCGGGCAGTCCGGACGCCGGGATCGCCGGCTTCTACCTGGTCAACACGACCAAGCTCGACCAGCGGCCGCTGTGGGAAGTGCCGGCGCTGACCGTCCACGAGGCGGTGCCGGGCCACCATATGCAGATCGCGCTGCAGCAGGAGCTGGAGATGCCGGCGTGGCGCAAGTACGGCGCCTTCTTCACCGCCTTCGTCGAGGGCTGGGGCCTTTATTCCGAGCGGCTGGGGATCGAGATGGGGATCTACGACACGCCCGAGGAGGACATGGGTCGCCTCGGCTACGAGATGTGGCGCGCGACCCGGCTGGTGGTCGATACCGGGCTTCACTCCAAGGGCTGGAGCAAGGAGCAGGCGGTCGCCTTCATGAAGGACAATACGACCTTGACCGACGCCAATATCGATGCCGAGGTCAACCGCTACATCTCATCCCCCGGCCAGGCGCTCGCCTACAAGCTTGGCGAGCTCAAGATCCGCGAGCTGCGGGCGAAGGCGGAGAAGGAGCTGGGCGGCAAGTTCGACCTGCGCCGCTTTCACGACGCCGTGCTCGGCCAGGGCTCGCTGCCACTCGATGCGCTCGAAGCGCAGATCAACGCCTGGATCGCGGCGGAAAGGGCGAAGGCCTAGCCGTCATTGCTCCCGGGCGATGACGGCAAGTGTCACTGCTCCGGAGCGGTATCCTGCTCGGTCGCTTCGCGGCGCTGCCGCCGCGCCTCGTTGATCATTTGCGTCATGCAGCCGGTGTAGCCGCCGGGACCGACCGGCGAGCAGCTGAAGGTCCCCGTGGCGCCCACCGTCTCGAGCGACTTCGCCTTGTTCGCCCACGCCTCGCGCGCCTGGCGCGGGCCACCGCTCCGCAGCTTTTCCGGGATCCGGTAGCGCTCGGTTTCGGGCTTGCGGGCGCAGATCACGACCTTGTCGTCGGTCGAGCGCGGGCACGGGTCGTTGCCGAACACGACGACCTCCGCGACGCTGTCCTGAGCCGTGGCCGTCGCGGGCAGGAATGCCGCCCCGGCGCCGAGAGCCGCGGTCGCCGCCGCCAGGCTTGTCATCATGATCTTCGTCATCGTCGTCCTTCCCGGCTTCAGCGGCCGAATCCGTTTCCGGTTCCTCAAATGCGTTTCGACAGCGCGATTGCAACCTTGCAGCCGGTGCGGATCGCGGCGGTCAATAGCGGATAACCGAGCGCCTCCGTGGCGCCGGCCTCGCGCGCCGAATCGCGGTGCTCCAGCTCTTCGGCGCGGAATTGCGCGATGTCCTCGGCAAGCTCGGGATCGTCATCGCCGAGCTCGTCCAGCTGCTGCTGATAATGACGATCGATTTCGGTCTCGACCGCGTCGGTGCAAGCGAGCGCCGCCTTTTCCGACATCAGGGCGGTCGCCGCGCCCAGCGCGAAGCCGGCGACGTTCCACAAGGGCTGAAGCACGGTCGGGCGTACGCCTCGCTCCGACATCAAGCGGTCGAACCGCGCCAGGTGCCTTTCCTCCTGCGCCGCCATCCGCGCGATCAGCTTGGCTTCGGAGCAATTGGGACGCAGCACCGCGAGCTGCCCGGCGTAGATGCGGGTCGCGCCATATTCGCCGGCCTGGTCGACGCGCAGCATCGATCCCGGATCCGCGCGCCGCGCTCCCGGCCGCCAACGGGTCATGACCGGGACGATCGCAACGTCAGGAAGCCGATCGCGGCGGCCGCGCCGAGCGACAGGATCGCGTTCCAGCCCGCCATCGAAATTCCGAGGAACGACCATTGCACCTGGTCGCAGCGGACTACTGGCGCTGCGGCGAGCTGGCGGAACAGCTCGTCGGTCGTGGCGCCCGCCGCCACTGTCGTGCAGGTCGTGAAACCCTCGAAAATCTTGAGTTCCACCCCGGCGTGATAGACGCCGATCGTGCCGGAGAGAGCGATTCCTGCTGCCGCAAGCAGGACCATCAGCCGCGCGCGCGGCGACGGCGCGGGGGCCGTGAAGGCTAGCGCCGCCGGGACCAGCGCCGCCAAATGGGCGTAGCGTTGCCACCAGCACATCTCGCATGGGTACAGCCCGCCGAGATATTGCGACCCGAAGGCGGCGGCGAGAAGCGCGGCGGGAACCGCGAGCGCCGCCCAGCGAGCGAGCGCTGGCCGGCCCAGCGGTGGCAAGGCGCGCGGACGTTCGGCGACCGCTTCCGTCATGTCGCGGTCACTGCCCCTTCTTGGCGATCGACGTCGGCTTAAGCGGACCGGCGATCCGCTTCAGGGTGTTCAGCGCATAATGAAGCTGGAAATCCTTGATGCCTTTCTTCTCGAGCTCGGCCGCCGTCGCCGAAAAGCGCGGATCGGTGGTGTCGTCACTTTCGAGAAGCTTGTCGTCGACCTTCGCCTGATTGAGCAAATGCCGCCGCAGATCCGCCTCGCGGGTCACTGGTCGGTCCTTATAGTCCGGGTCCGACAACTGCGGGACGCGAATGTCCGGATCGATTCCGCCTTCCTGGACCGAGTGGCCGGACGGCGTGTAATAGCGCGCCGTCGTCAGCCGCAGTGCGGTGCGGTCGCCGAGCATGGCGATCGACTGAACCGAGCCCTTGCCGAACGTCCGCTCGCCCATCACCAGGGCGCGGCGATGGTCCTGCAATGCGCCGGCGACGATTTCGGAGGCGGAGGCGCTGCCGACGTCGGTAAGGACGATGATGGGCAGGCCGCGGGTCATGTCTCCCGGCTTGGCGTAGTAACGCTGGATATCATCCTTCTCGCGTCCGCGCTGCGAGACGATCTCGCCGCTTTCGAGGAAGGCGTCGCTGACCTGGATTGCCTCGTCGAGCGAGCCGCCGGGGTTGGACCTCAGGTCGATGACGTAGCCGAGCGGTTTGCCGCCGGTCGCCTTGTCGATCGCGGTGATGGCCGCTTCGGTCGCCGCGCCGGTGCCGGCTGCGAACTGGTTGATATTGATGTAGCCGATGCCGTCCTTGACCTCCCACTTGACCGGCCGAAGCTTGATCTCCTCGCGGACCAAAGTGACGTCGAACGGTTTGTCGCGTCCGCGCCGCACTACGGTCAGCTTAATCCCCGTGCCCGGCTTGCCGCGCATCTTCTCGACCGCCTCGTCGAGCGAATAGCCGTAGATCAGCTCGCCGTTGATGTGCGTGATGTAGTCGCCGGCCTTGATTCCTGCCTTCCACGCCGGCGTGTCCTCGGTCGGGGCGATGACCTTGACCGTCCCGTCCTCCATTCCGACGGACAGGCCGAGCCCGCCGTAGCTGCCCTCGATCAGCGTCTTCAGCGCGTCATAGTCCGCGCCTTCGGCATAGCTCGAATGCGGGTCGAGCGAGGACAGCATGCCGTCGATGGCACCCTTGATGAGGGTGTGGTCGTCGACCGGGACGACATAGTTCTGCTTGACCTGCTGGTAGACGCTCATGAACTTCTCGAGCTCCTGGTAATTGGTCGTGTCCGCGGCCGCGAAGGACGTGGCGGTGACCGGGAGGAGCGCGAGCGCGCTGACAAGCGCAACCGGCGGCAGGAATTTGCGGATCGCATTCATGATCTTCGTCCTATTCTGGCGGCGACGCGTTTAACCGCCTTCGCGGGCATTTGACAGCGTTCGAGATGAACCTGCGATGAGGGCCGGAGACACGCGCTGCCCATTTTGGGACAGTTCGACCTGGATCGGTCCGAGCGTCCGGCCCAGCGACTCCCCGAGCCGCACGCGCTGACCCGCTTTCAACGGCGAGGCGACGCCGACGAGAAGGCTGATCCAGCCGTTCCCGTGATCGATGATTACCACCCCGTCGTGGCTCCGGTACGGGCCCGAAAACCGGATCGTTCCGGAGGCCGGGACGACGACCGGCATTCCGCGTCTGGTGGCCAGGGACAGGCCGCGCGAGCGGATGCCGGTCGCACTGACGGTGCCCAATCCCTCAGTGACCGGCGCGGCGACCGGAAGCACGTAGGTAAGGGCGGGGCGGCGACGACTTTCGGGTGCCGTCGGGCGCGGGGGAGCGGGATCGCTCGCGGCGAGCTCGGACGCGATTGCCCAGGCCGCGCGAGCTCCTCCTTCTTTTCCCTTCAACTGCGCGACATTCTCGCCGGCCGCCAGCGCGACGTCTCCCGCGGAAAGCGCTTCCCCCCGCGCCGAAGCCGATTGCGCGAGCACGCGCGCTTCGAGCGCGGCGAAGCGCTGACGCTCCCGGACCAGGTCTCGCCGGCTACGGACGAGCTCGTCTCGCGCGGCGGCGGCCACCGTCTCCGTCCTTTCGCTCTCGGCCAGCTCGGCGGAGAGCGAGGCGGTCCGCCGGCGAATGACGGGCATCGTCGAATCGAGCAGGATGCGGACCTTGACGAGATCGTCCGTGCCGCCCTGGTCGGCGATTGCCAGGAGCGGCGGGCGGCGGGCCATCATGACGAGCCCGGACAGCAGAGCCGCGATCGGGCCCTGTTCACGGCGCAGGCGTTCGCGGCGCTGGTCGGCGGCTGCCGATACGAGCCGAAGCTGCGCGTCCGCCGCCGTGATCCGGGCCTCCGCCGCTTCGATCGCGCTCGTCGCGGCTGCTTGCTGCGCCTGAAGCTGCGCGGCTTCGTTTCGCGCGGCGGCGGCGATCTTTTCCAGCCGTTCGGCTTCGGCTGTGGCGGCTCGCTGCTCGGCCCGGGCGCGCTGCAACGCGGAATCGAGCGGTTCGCCCGGCACCGGCACGGGCGCGCTTGCAGCGAGCAGCGCTGGTGCGAGGAGCAGAAGGCCGGCCGCGGTCCGAGTCACGGCGTCAACCTTCGCGATGATAGGGGTGGTTCGCAAGGATCGATGTTGCCCGGAACAATTGCTCGGCCAGCATGGCCCGGACCAGGAGGTGCGGCCAGGTGGCCGGACCGAACGACAGCACCAGGTCCGCGCTCGCCCGCTGCGCCTCGACGTGACCGTCGGCCGCTCCGATCATGAACCGCGCTTCGCGCTTTCCCCCGTCGCGCCAACTCTCAAGCAGCTTGGCGAGCTCGGAAGACGCCAGCGACCGACCGCGCTCGTCGAGCGCAACCGCGACGCTGTTGGCGGGCAGGTCCGGTATCCTGCCGCCGCGATCCGGAAGCTCGGTAAGCCTGATCGGCCACGGGATGCGCTTCAGATAGCGGTCGACCAGCTCGGCTTCCGGAGAGCGGCCGATTTTCCCTCGCGCAACGATGTGGAGGAGCACTATTGTCCGGAAACGGCCGAAACCGGTGCGGAAAACGACCAGGTGAGAGCCCGGGTGAACCCGTCGTAAATGGCGCGCGCGGTTTCGGCGATCGTTCGCGGCCGGTTGGCGCCGCCGCGGGCGAAGATCGCGACCGCGACCCGGCGGCCGTCGGGCAGGCTGATGAAGCCGACGTCGCTGGTATAGCCGTTGAGCGTGCCGGTCTTATGCTCGACCGGCGTGCCGGAGGGCAGCAGCGCCTTCATCCGGTTCCTGCCGGTCTGGCACTGCGCCATAACGTCGAGCAGATAATTGCGGCTGTCCGGGCTGATCAGTTGCGCCCGGTAGATCCGGTTCAGCAGCTCGACCATCGCCATCGGCGTGCTGGAATCGCGCGGGTCCCACAGGTCGCGCTTGGCGGCCAGCAGCTGCGCGATGGTGCGATCGACCCTCAGGCCCCTGATGCCGTTGTCATGGAGCCACCTGTTAAGCTTCGCCGGCCCGCCGAGGTCTCGGATGAGGATGTCGGTGGCCCGGTTGTCGCTGTGGACCAGCATGCGCCGCATCAGCGTCCGCGCGGATACGCCGTTGATCGTGTCGTCGAGCGAGCGGCGCCCATGGTCGACCTGCGCGAGATACAAAGCGGCTACGGCGACCTTGACCGTGCTCGCCATCGGGAAGGGCGTGCTCCCCCGGATGCTGACGGTTTCACCGGTCTTGAGATCGAGCGCGGCGACCCCGACGTCCGCCGAAGTGTTCGAAACGAGGTATGAGAGCTGCTGCTCGAGGCTTTGCAGGTTCGGGCTGGAGGCAGCCGCTGCCGGCTGCGCGACGAACGCCAGAAGCGTGAGAAGAAACGCAAAAAGCCGCATTTGCCTCACCCGCGAGCCGCCATGCCCGTGTCCGAATCGCCAAACGCCCACATTCGTTCCAAATTGTAAAAACTTCTTACTTCGGGACGAAAGATGTGAACGATCACGTCGTCCGCATCGATCAGCACCCAGTCGGCTGCCGGAAGCCCCTCGATTCGGACGATCTTGTCAAATCGCTCCTTGATCTTGTCGGCAAGCTTAACGGCCATCGATGCGACCTGGCGGGTCGAGCGGCCGGAAGCGACCACCATATGGTCGGCGATGTTCGATTTGCCGGCCAGGGGGATCGAAACCACCTCCTGCGCCTGGTCGTCGTCGAGCGATTGCAGCACGAGACGATGAAGTTGTTCGACGTCGACGGACGAAGGCGCGGCAGTGGCGCCGGTCTCAGCGGGACGTTCGGTCAAGGGGTCTCCTTGATGACAATGGCTGGCCGAGACGCGGAACGCGCGGGGACGCGTTTGGGGCCCGGCGGTGCCAATTTGGGAAATGCGCGCGAATGGCGGTTGCGGACGTGGGGTCTCGCGGCAGGCGAAGCAGCTGGATCGCCGGTGCCCTCCACTCCGTCCAGTTTCGCGCTTGGCTGAAAGGCCGGACGAACCTTTGCAGCCAGCCCATCGCGCGAGCCGCGTGGGCAGCCGAATCATAACCGGGCCGCGGAATCACCGCAATCGGCACTTCGCGGGCTAAACCCCTCCAATCGCGCCATTTGTGAAAATTTGGCAGGGTGTCGCTTCCGAGCAACCAAATGAAGCGATGCTTCGGGAACCGGCGCTTCAGCAGACGCACAGTGTCGATAGTGTAGCGGGTTCCCTCGCGTTGCTCGACGTCGCTGACGCGGATTCGCGCGCCGCGCGCCATGTGCCGGGCAGAGGCCAGCCGCGCCTTGAACGGCGCCATGTCCTTGGCTTGGGCCTTCAGCGGATTGCCCGGCGAGACCAGCCACCAGACTTCGTCGAGCCCGAGCGCGGCCATCGCATGAAGGCTGATCCGCCGATGCGCCTTGTGCGCCGGGTTGAACGATCCGCCGAGAAGTCCGATGCGGGCCATGGTGCGACGGCTAGCACGCGGCCGCCGCACCGCATAATGTGCGTTCGAAAGGGGCGGGGATGGTCGGGGAGATCGAGTCGATCGGCGACGCGGTGACGGGCGGGCTCGTCGGCCGCGCGGTCGAGCCCAAGGCCGGCGAGATGGTCGACGACGGCCATACCCACGAAGCAAACTGCCTGAATTGCGGGACGCGTCTCGCGGGGGATTTCTGTCACGCCTGCGGCCAGCGCGCACACGTTCACCGGACGCTGACCGCCTTCTTCCACGACTTTCTTCATGGCGTGCTGCACTTTGAGGGGAAGATTTGGCGCACGCTGCCGTTGCTCGCCTGGCGGCCGGGCGAGCTGACCCGCCGCTACGTCGACGGCCAGCGCGCCAGCTTCATTTCCCCGGTCGCTTTGTTCCTGTTCTGCGTCTTCCTGATGTTCGCGGCGGTCAGCCTCGCCGGAAGCACGCTCGGCGACCTTCCCGAGGCGGCGAAAGCGGACCTGCGCAAGGAAATTCAACTGAACGAAGCCAGGCTGGTCCAGCTCGAGGCGCGGCTATCAGCCGCGCGGAAAGCCGGCCAGCCGGTCGCTTCGCTGGACGAGCGCATTCGCGAGCTACGGGCCGAGATCGAGGCTGGGAAAGCAGTCCAGGAAGGGGATTTCAGCAAGACTGCGGTGCGGACGTCCAGCGATCTGCCCGACTGGCTGAACGAGGGCATCGGCAAGGCCGCGAAGAACCCCGAGCTGCTCGTCTACAAGCTCAAGACCAACGCCTATAAGTTCAGCTGGCTGATCATCCCTTTGTCGGTGCCGTTCGTATGGCTGCTGTTTCCGTTCAGCCGGCGGTTCCGGATGTATGATCACACCGTCTTCGTCACTTATTCCTTGTGCTTCATGATGCTTCTGGTCGTCGCCGGCATCCTGTTCCAGTCGATAGGCCTCGCCGCGATCGGCGGCTTGCTGTGGCTGCTCCCCCCGTTCCACATGTACCGGCAGCTGAAGGGCGCCTACCGGCTCGGCCGGTGGGGCGCATTGTGGCGCGCGACGCTGCTGACGATTTTCGCCTTCATCGTAATCAGCCTGTTCGCCGCGGTGCTGGTCGGGATGGGAACCTACGAGTAATCAGCGCGCCGCGACCTCGGCCAGGAATGCATCGATCGCGGCGGTTGCCTGGGGCTCGGTCAGCTCCGGCGCATGGCCGACAGCCGGCACGACCGCGGACTTCATCGCCGGCGCTGCGGTGTGCATCCTTGCCAGCGCTTCTCCTGTGAGGAGGTCGCTGTTGGCGCCGCGGATCACGAGCAGCGGCTTTTGCGCGAGGGCTGCGAACAGCGGCCACATGTCGACCTGCGGCGCCGGTCCGCTGGTGTTGAACGGCTCGGAGATTGCCATGTCATAGTCGAAAACAATCTCGCCATTGTCTTCGCGCATGTTGCGCTTGGCCATGTTGATCCAGTCGGCGGGGCCGTAAGTCTCGAAGGCGTGCGCGTTGTTGGCTGCGATCGTTTGACCCGCTTCGTCCCAGCTCTGGAAGCGAGTATTTTTTCCGACATAGGACCGGATGCGCTCGAGGCCGGCGTCGCTCAGGTCCGGCCCGACGTCGTTGAGGATGGCGGCAGCAATGCGTTGCGGTGCGAGCGCGGCGACGGCCATGGTGACCAGCCCGCCGAGCGACGTGCCAACGAAGATCGCCTCCGGAATGGCGAGCTGGTCGAGCAACTCCAGGACGTCGAGCGCGTAGGTCGGCGGGATGTAGCGATCGGGGACCGGGTCATAGTCGCTCCTTCCGCGGCCGCGGAAGTCGAGCGCGATGACCCGGAACCGCGGGCTCACATGCTCGGCGAGGCCGCCGAAGTCTTTGGCGTTTCGGGTGAGGCCGGGAAGGCACAGGACCGGCGGCCTCGCCGCGTCCCCCGGATAGTCGCGATAGTGCAGCCGGAGCCCGTCGCGGACGGTGAAGTCGCGATCCTCGTAGCGCTGCGTCGCGGAGAGCTCGGTCATGCGCCAAGGCCCTTGCGCAGCAGGCGGCTGGTCACCTCTGCGACGCGCTTGGCGTCGGCGCTCGACCAGACTTCGAACTTCAGTCCGAGGAAGACGTTGGCGCCCATCACTGCCCAGGCGACGATATCGAGGTCGCGGTCGGAAAAGTCGCCCGCGATTTCGCCGCTCTTTCGGGCCGCCTTGAGCCGGGCGGCAATGCGCGAGGCGGTCGTGTCATAATGCTCGCGATAAGCGTCGGGCTCGACGAACTCCGCCTCGTCGATGATTCGGTAAACGTCGCGATGCCCGCGCGCGAACTGCAGGAAGGATTCAAGCGCCCGGCGCTCGCCGTCGAGCGCGTCGGCCGCGCCGTGGAACGCCGGGGCGACGTGATCGCGCACCTGCGCGGACATGTCTTTCACCAGCGCTCGGAACACGTCCTCCTTGCTGTCGAAGTAAGTGTAGAAAGTGCCGAGCGCGACGCCCGCGCGCTGGGTGATCGCGACGATCGAGCTGTCGGAGAAGCCTCGCTCCCCGAACTCGGCGCGCGCCGCATCGAGAATCTTGCGCAGCGTGCGCTCCCCGCGCGGCGTGCGCGGCGCCTTGCCGTCGCTCGCCGGACTGGTCTGCTCGTCCCTCGCCACGCCGGCCCCCATGATCACCCCCTACCGGGCATGCGTGATTTCGCAAGTTGAAACCCGGTTCAACTTTCAGTATGACACTTTTCGGACTGCGAGCGCAATCCCGCTCGCCTGGGGGAGAATTCAGACATGCGCGTCGACTACGCACGCGCCGCATTGCTCGGTACCGTGGCAGCGGCGGCCCTTATCGCAACTCCGGCGCTGGCCCAGGAT
This sequence comes from Sphingomicrobium sp., assembly GCA_035281125.1. Lineage (GTDB taxonomy): Bacteria > Pseudomonadota > Alphaproteobacteria > Sphingomonadales > Sphingomonadaceae > Sphingomicrobium. The sequence goes on from DATEEM010000008.1 coordinate 47,990, forward strand.
GCTCCGGCGACTCAGCCGCCGGCGCCGACGGATGCGCAGACTCAGGACCTGGCGTCCGCCGCCAGCGGCCAGAATATCGTCGTTACCGCCCGGCGCCGCAGCGAGCTGCTGCTCGATGTCCCGGTCGCGGTCACCGCTTATTCCGGCGAGCAGCTGAATCGCCAGGGCGCGCTCGACATCACCGACATCAGCGACACGACGCCCAACGTGAACCTTGAGACGTCGCGCGGGACCAACACGACCCTGACCGCCTTCATCCGCGGCGTCGGTCAGCAGGACCCCGTGGCGGGATTCGAGCAGGGCGTCGGGCTTTATCTCGATGACGTCTATCTCAACCGCCCGCAGGCCGCGCTGCTCGACATCTACAATGTCGAGCGGATCGAAATCCTGCGCGGTCCGCAGGGCACGCTCTACGGCCGCAACACGATCGGCGGCGCGATCAAATATGTGACCAAGCGGATCCCGACCGACGGGCCGCACGCCAGCCTGCGCGCGAACCTCGGAACCTATCGCCAGGCGGACCTCATCGCCAGCATCTCGAGCCCGGTCACGGACGGGATTCGGCTCGGCGCCGCCGCCGCGCGGCTGACCCGCCAAGGGTTCGGCGACAACCTCACGACCGGCAAGGAAAATTACAACAAGGACATCTGGGCCGCGCGCGGCACAATCGAGTTCGAGGATTCGGATTCCGACGTTTTCCTCCGTTTCTCGGCCGACAAGACGTGGGACGACAGCAATCCGCGCGGCGGTCATCGGCTCATCCCGGGCCTGCTCAGCGGCGCTCCCGTTCTCGACGACGAGTTCGACAGCCGCGGCGCGCTCGACGATCCCGAGCAGAAGGTTCGCTCGTGGGGCTTCGCGCTACAGGGCGAAATCGGAATCGCCGACTGGCTAACGTTCAAGTCGATCACCGCCGCGCGCAAGGACCGCAGCCACACGCCCATCGACTTCGACGCGCTGCCGGCGGTCGATGTCGACGTGCCGGCGATCTACCGCAACCGCCAGTTCAGCCAGGAATTCCAGTTCCTCGTCGACAAGGGCCCGTTGCAGGGCGTCGCCGGCTTCTATTATCTCGACGCCAACGCCTTCAACGTGTTCGACGTGCGCCTGTACACGACCGGGCCGCTGATCCTGCTGCCGGGATTGACCGCGACGACTCGCGGCGACGTCGATACCAAGACCTGGGCCGTGTTCGGCGATTTCACCTACGACATCTCCGAGCAATGGAGCGTGTCGCTCGGAGGGCGCTACACCAACGACAAGCGCCACGCGAAAATCTTCCGCGCGAACCTGTTCAACGGCGGCGCTCCGGAGCTCGGCGGCTCGCCGCCGTTCGACCAGACCGGCACGCAGGTCGGCGCGCCGACCTCGAGCTTCGACGGCAGCCGGACCGACGTCGCGTTCACCCCGCGCGCTTCGGTCAGCTTCAAACCGAACAAGGACCACAACATCTATCTGAGCTACTCGCGCGGCTTCAAGGGCGGGGGCTTCGACCCGCGCGGCCTGACGACCGCGACGCCGCGCGAGGACCCGAACGTCCCGCCGACGGCCGATCAGATTTACGACTTCATGGCCTTCGACCCCGAAACGGTCGACAGCTTCGAAGCCGGATGGAAAGCGGCCGTGCTCGATCGGCGCCTGCAGTTCGCGCTCGCCGTGTTCCAGGCCAATTACAAGGACGTGCAGGTTCCGGGTTCGTTCGGCGGCGTGACGGCGGGCGGCGTTCCGACGTTCGTCGGGATTACCACCAATGCCGGCAAGGCGCGCTTCCGCGGGGTCGAGCTCGAGACCAACTGGCGCATGGCCAACGACCTCGCCACGGCCGGCGATCGCCTGACCTGGGCCGGCACGCTCGGCTATCTCGACGCCAAATATCTGCACTTCGACACGGTCGTCGCGTTCGACCCGGTCACCGGCCTGCCCGTGGCGCCGCACGAGATGGACGTCGCAAAATTCCGCAAGGTGCAGAACACGCCGAAGTGGACGCTGAGCGGTTCGCTCGATTATGACACGCCTCTTTTCAACGGCCGGCTGAATGCGAACACCACCGTCTCCTACCGAAGCAAGAGTCAGCAGTTCGAGCTGCGCATTCCCGGGCTCGACCAGAAGGGCTTCGCCTTGCTCGACGCCAACATCGTGTGGCGGTCGGAGGGCAACCGGTTCCAGGTCGGCCTCCACGGCAAGAACCTGTTCGACAAAAGGTATATCGTGTCCGGGTATAATTTCTTGAGGCAGAACCCGTTCACCGGTGAATTCATCAACGCGGCCGGGGCGCCGGCCATCAACTCGACGCTGGG
>DATEEM010000009.1:0-33750 GCA_035281125.1 Sphingomicrobium sp.
CTTCAGGACCGTCCCTTCCTGAGCAGGTGCCTCAACAATGGCCGGACGGACGTAGAATCCGCCGGGGACTGCATTGACGCGGTCGGTCGCTTTGCCGAGGACGCCTTGCATTCCTTCGAATGCCGCTTCGTCGATGAGCGGACCGACGAGGGTGTCCGGCTCGCGCGGGTCGCCGATCTTCACGTTCGCGAAGAGATGCCTGAGCCTGCTTACGAGCTGGTCGGCAACGCTTTCATCGACGATGAGCCGCCGAAGCGTGGTGCAGCGCTGCCCGGCGGTCCCAGCCGCCGAAAAGAGGATGGCTCGCTCTGCAAGGGCGAGGTCTGCGGACGGGCAGACGATCGTCGCATTGTTGCCGCCGAGCTCGAGGAGCACCCGGCCAAACCGCTGCGCAACGCGCGGTCCGACGGCCCGGCCCATCGCCGTGGAGCCCGTTGCGGAAACGAGCGCAATGCGCGCGTCGTCGACGAGCTGCTCGCCGACCTCGCGGCCACCCTGGACGAGTTGCACGAGCCCGCCGGGCGCATCGCCGAACCGCTCCAGCGCACGACGGACCAGCGCCATCACGGCTTCGGCCGTCAGCGGCGTCTTCTCGCTCGGCTTCCAGATCACGGGATCGCCGCAAACCAGCGCGAGCGCCGCATTCCACGCCCAGACTGCGACCGGGAAATTGAACGCGCTGATGACCAGGACCGGGCCGAGCGGATGCCATTGCTCCATCATCCGGTGGCTCGGCCGCTCGCTGGCGATCGTCAGCCCGTACAGCTGGCGAGAAAGGCCGACCGCGAAGTCGCAGATGTCGATCATCTCCTGGACCTCGCCCAGGCTTTCCTGATGGATCTTGCCGCATTCCAGGGTGATCAGCTTAGCCAGCACCGGCTTCGCTTCGCGCAGGCCGTCGCCGAGCAGCCGCACGAGCTCGCCCCGCCGCGGCGCGGGGACCGTGCGCCATTTGCGGAAGGCCTGCTCGGCGCGGCCGCAGACGGCCTCCGGGTCGCACTCCGGCACCCGCCCGATCGCATTGCCGTCGATCGGCGAGAAACTGACGAGCTTGCCCGCCGATTCGATCCCGAACAGGTCGAGGATCTGGCCCACTTCCTGGTTGGGCGTCACGCAAGCAGCTCCTTGGCCCTCGCCATTGCCGCGACCCCCGCGTCGATCGTCTCGTCCTTCTTCCCGAAGCACAATCGAACGAGGTGCCGCGACGGGTCCTGCTCGGCGAAGGCCGACAGGGGGACCACCGCGACCCCGGCCATTTCGACCGCCGAGTCGGCGAAGCTCTCGTCGTCCAGCGCGACCCCGGAAGCGGCGAGGTCGACGCACAGGAAGTAGGTCGCGGCGGCGTCGAGCACGGTGAAGCCCGCCTCCCGCAGGCCTGCTGTCATGCGGTCGCGGGCACGGCCGAAACGCCGGCGCATCGGGTCGAGCCAGGAATCGCCCTCGTCGAGGCCGAAGGCGACTGCGGCTTGCAGGTTAGGCGCCGTGCAAAAGGTCAGGAACTGGTGGGCGCGAGCGACGACGTTGGCGAGCTCGGGCGCCGCGACCATCCAGCCGACCTTCCAGCCGGTCAGCGAGAAAATCTTGCCGGCGGAGCCGATCTTCACCGTCCGTTCGGCCATGCCGGGCAGAGAGACGAGCGAGGCGAAACGGCCGCCGTCGAGGGTGATATGCTCCCACACCTCGTCGCTGATCACGACCAGGTCGCGCTCGCAAGCGATTGCTGCAACCGTCTCCAGCTCGCCGGCGTCGAACAGGCGGCCGGCGGGATTGTGCGGATTGTTGAACAGGATCGCGCGGGTCCTCGGCGACACAGCCGCGGCCAGCGTCTCCCCCTCGATTCGCCAAGCCGGCGGCCGTAGCGCGATCTCGATCGGCGTCGCCCCCGCCCTGCGGATCATCGGCGCATAGCTGTCGTAGGCCGGGGTGAAGAGGATCACTTCGTCTCCGGGCGAGACCGTGGCGAGAATCGCCGCGCCGAGGGCCTCGGTCGCGCCGCTGGTCACGCAAACGTGGTCGGCGGTGAGGCCGAGCCCCTGATGGCGGCGATAGTGGTTCGCGACGGCTTCGCGCAGCGCCGGCACCCCCCGCGACGGCGCATATTGATTCGAGCCCTCGCAGACCGCGCGCGCCGCGGCTTCGAGGATCTCGGGCGGCCAACCGAAGTCGGGAAAACCCTGTCCGAGGTTCACCGCGCCATGCTTCGCCGCGAGCGCCGACATGCGCTCGAACACGCTGGTCCGCATCTGCTCGTAAAGCGGGTTCATGCCCCGCCATTAACGGCAGAATGCGCCGGTGGAAGCCGCTTTCAGTTCCCGCCGAGCGCAGCGCTCACTTCCGCCAACGGGCGCGCCAGGGCTTCGCTGACCAGCGAGACCACCGCTCCCGAAAGGACCAGGCCGATCAGGACGATGCCCGCGAACTCGACATAGCGGGCTCGGATCCGGCTTTGTTCGTGCGTTCTCGGGCGACGCCTTCGCTCGACGAATTTCCGATCGGTCACCGCGAGCTGGAATGCGCTCGCATTGGCGAGCGACAGGATCTGCTCGACCGGCAGCCGGTCGTCTGAACGCAGGCCCGCCTTGGCTCCCTCCCGCCACACGACTCGACCGACGATCACATGCTCCTGGTGCCGCAACTCGATCACGCTCCCCTGGGTGAAGGGCCGACCGGCATGGATCATCACTCCGCGCGACGAAATATTGAGGATGCATGCATCGCTCCACGACGCGCCGACGCGCACCCGCGCGGGCAGTAGGACTCGGCGGCGGAGCTCGCGCGGCCGCTGCCGTTGATCAGATTTCGAAGCGGGCATTCCGCGGCCTAGGTTTCACGCCGTCGCCAGGAGCTTAAGCTTCCCTCCGAAGCGGATGCGGTTGCCCGCAGTAGCGGTCGTCGCCGGAGCGATGTAGCGGGGAAGCATGACCGCCGTTCATCAAGCCAACGAAGCCGCCGAAGCGGCCAGCCGAGCCTTTCCGGCCTGGTCGGCACTTGGTCCGAATGCGAGGCGATCGTTGCTCAACGCCGCTGCGGCGGCGATCGAGGCGCGGGCGGACAAGTTCGTCGAATTGATGGCCGAGGAGCTACGCGCGTCGGAGCCCTGGGCGCGCTTCAATGTCCAGCTTGGCGCGGCCATGGTGCGTGAGGCCGCGGCCCTGACGACCCAGATCGGCGGCGAAGTGATCCCGTCGGACAAGCCCGGACTGGTCTCGCTCGCGCTGCGCGAACCCGTCGGCGCGATCCTCGGAATCGCGCCGTGGAACGCTCCGGTGATCCTCGGCTGTCGGGCGATCGCGACTCCGCTGGCCTGCGGCAATACGGTAATCCTGAAGGCCTCCGAGCGCTGCCCGCGCACCCACGCGCTGATCGTCAACGCCTTCGCCGAGGCCGGTTTTGCCGATGGCGTGGTCAACCTCGTCACCAACCCGATCGATGACGCAGCAGAGGTCGTCGGCGCACTGATCGACCATCCGGCTGTTCGTCGCATCAATTTCACGGGGTCGACGAAAGTCGGGAAGATCATCGCCCGTCGCGCCGCCGAACATCTGAAACCGGTCCTTCTCGAGCTCGGCGGCAAGGCGCCGCTGATCGTGCTCGACGACGCCGACATCGATGAAGCGGTCAAGGCGGCCGCATTCGGAGCGTTCATGAATGCCGGCCAGATCTGCATGTCGACCGAACGCATCATCGTCGTAGAGGCGATCGCCGAAACGTTCGTCGAGAAGTTCGCGGCCAAGGCCGGGTCGATGCCGGCGGCGGCGGTCGGCGAACAGGTCGACGCCGCGGCACAGGCCAAGGTTGCCGCGCTGGTCGACGATGCCGTCGGCACGGGCGCGCGCCAGCTTTCCGGCAATGTTGCGATGGTCGTCGACGGCGTGACGCCCGACATGGCGCTGTATTGGGACGAGAGCTTCGGCCCGGTCGTCGGGATCATCCGCGTGGCGGACGAGGAGGAAGCGATCCGCGCCGCGAACGACAGCGAGTTCGGGCTGTCGGCGTCGGTATTCACCCGCGACGCCGCGCGCGGCCTACGCGTTGCGCGGCGGATTCGCTCGGGCATCTGCCACGTCAACGGCCCGACCGTGCACGATGAGCCGCAGATGCCGTTCGGCGGCACCGGCGCGTCGGGCTACGGGCGATTCGGCGGCAAGGCCGGGATCGAGGCTTTCACCGAGTTGCGCTGGATCACGATTTCAAGCGAGCCGGGGGCCTACCCGATCTAACTCGTCCCGAAGGGCGTGGCGGCAGGGAAAGCGGACCTCGTCCGGCTGACACCCCTGCCACCTTTGCCTCACCAAGTTTCGACCCACAATCACCATTCACAGCGAACGTCGAAAAGCGAACCGTAGGGAACTGTCGAAGACTGAACCCGAAGAACTCTCAACAACGAAACCGATCCAAGCAACCACAGACCATTTGTTGGCGGCTCGTGGACAGTGACTCCAAGCTCCGTGAAGGTCAAGCGATTCAACGGCTTTACGTCACACGTTGTCGACGCTTCGACACCGCCCGTCGAGTCGGTAGGGAGCGGGGGCCGTTGTGGAGAAATTACCCTGAACAATCCAAAGCTTGCGTGAACTGTCAGTCCCCGGCGAAGGCGTCACGGTGTACGACGCGAGGCAGCCAGAAACGACATTTCCACGGACATGGAGCACCGATCCGAGGACACCGAAGACACGTATGCCTTCGCTATGGAGGCGCCCGAGGCTCTGCGCCCTGAGCTGATCGATCCGAGTGCCCGCGAATTCCGGATCCGACAGCTCCGTCGCCACGTCGTTATCGGCAATCCAGGCCGACTGAACGTTGCCGACGTAGATGCCAACTCGCGCAATGTCCGCGGGAGCGACACGCAACCGAACTAGATTGCGGTTGATCCGGACCGTTCCCATCATCAGTCTGGCGCGCGGAACCCCACTGCCGATGCCTACTCGAATCCCGTGGAACGCTCCCTCAATTCGATTGCCGATGACGGTCACATCGCGGGCATGCGTGCCACCCACCACAATCCCGGTGTCAATCGTGGCGGTGATCACTCGGATCACGTAATCATAGAAGGGCTTGAACCCTTCGAACGGCTTGCCGGCAATCTTCTCGCGACCGCGATGCGGTAGAATGGCCGAGGCGAGATGCCTGAGGCGAAGACGGAACTTTCGCGAGTCCGCCGTTGGATTTTCTGCCACCACAAGCCCGGTCAATACTTTCCAGGCATCGTCGATGATCATCCTTGAAGCGTAGAAACTCAACGGGAAGCTACCGAACCGTTGGCGTCTTTCCGCGAAAATCCCAAGATCGCGTCGAACCGGAGACACCGCGCGAGCCCCCGCCGGCTGATCGATTGCGTAGCTAAAGGCAATACGTCCGACCGCTGCGGCAATTGCCTTGTCTTCGCTCCAGCGCGCCACGGTTCTCGCTTGGGGTTCGTTGCGCGGTCGAATCCGGTTATTGGTTATCCGCGCGGTTCGAGGGTCGGTAATCAGGATACCCGTGGCAAGATCACCGGCGACGAGGTCGCAATCATCGACGACGATATCCCCGCCGCCTTCCTTCGACGATCCGGCGATCCGAACGGCGGCGGCCTGACGCCATCTCCGCCCCTGCACCATGACAGTCGAACGCATGATCCGCACTGGGCCGGTGTCGGCGATCTCGATCGCTCCCGTCGTACGCCCCAGCTTTGGCGGTGGCCCCGGATTTTCCGCCGCGACGAGCAGGTCGGCAACTTCCATAGAAAGACAATCCTGGATCACCAGCGCCTGGGTCGAGGACCGGCACCACAATTTGCTCCCCGGGCCAACGCCCACGATCCGCACATGGCCCTTCCCGACAATGCGCAGCGGGGCCGCGAGCGCATAATTGCCCACTGCGAGACAAAGGGTTCCGTTCGCACGGGCCGGGAGCGAGTCGATCAGAGCCTGTAGATCGGAAGCGGGGCGCGCGTGCCAGGTGCAGCAGTCGCCGCGGCGTTGGGCGAGAGCCTCGATCGCCTCCTGGACGTCGTCTGCGCCAAGCGCCGTTCGAGCATCGTCGTAGCGGACTGCGTCGGCGGTAATGTCGGTCAACGGCGGAAACAGGTCGCGGAGATCGGCCGTGACTGAAAAATTCGCGCCGCTCCGCTGGATCAGGGCCAGTGCGCAATGACGCCGGCGCCCTTCCAGCGGCGAATAAAATTCGAAAGTCGTTCCGCCACTGGTTTCGGTGATATCGGCCGGGCGGTACGGGGGCCAGCTGATGTCACCCAGGATCGTGCGCGCAGGAATCGTCCAGGCGCTTCCGGGGGAATAATTGCCGGCCGAAAACCTCACTCGTACGCCTTTCGCCAAGGGCGCCCATGCCCGCCCAGCCGGCACGGGCGACGGCATTTGCGCCCAGCGACGAATGCGGACGTTGGCCGAAAGCTCGGATGCCCCGATGCCGGTGATTGACAATTGTGCGCCCGGGGCACTCGCAATAGGCCCGATGGGCCCTGGAAGGCCCGCCCTCGCGCGATTGTCGTCGATGATCTCGACCACCGAGCCGGTCGGGAACCATTCGGCAATCCTGGCCTGGGGAAGATCGATCGCGAATCCCGCCCCCTGGGTTCTCAGACCCGCCTCGCGCGACGCATCCTCGGTCCATTTGAAGGTCGCCGTCCCAGGCGCTCCGCCAGCGTGGATCTCGACCCGATAAAGGCGATTGAGCTGGTCGAGATAGCCGGCCGCGGGCGCGATTTCGCACGGGCCGGGATCGGCGCTGGCCGTATCGACATCCGCGTCCAGACCGCCCGTTGTGCCCTGCCAAGGAATGATCGTCACGATCCCGTTCCGGGCGAGAGCGTCGATCAGCGCGGGCTTGCTCATACCGATGCCAGTCAGCGGTGCGACGCGCACGGCCCAGCCGACGGTTTCGCGAACGGCGGTATGCACTCCATCCAGCGCTGGTTCGGACAGATTTTCGTCCAGGCTCGGACGCAACACTGCTTCGAGATAAACCAGCGCTTCCTGGCCGTCGGCTACAACGCTCGTCAGCTGTGGCAGGATGCCGGCAGGAAATTGATTTTCATATGCGACCGGGGCGGAATTGTGGACCGGCGTACCCTCGGCGTAGATCGATCCGGCGCCGATGGTGAAACTCAAGCCAGTCGAGGTGATGGCGAATCCGGCATCGTCGCGCGGCGCGCCGCGAATGCCGACGACATGGCGGACGATCGCCTCGCTTCGATCCGCGACGAGACCTGCCTGTTCGTTGAGATCGGCTTCGAGAAGCGGGCGGCCCTGCTCCAGAAGCACCGAGCGGACCCCATCGCGCCTTGCCCGTTCGCGGGTATCCCTGGTGAAGTCGCCGCGCATCATACCCTCCTACTCGCTGGCCAGCTCGGTTGCCGTCGCCATGCCGAACGGAACCCAGTCAAAAAGGTCCGCGTCGAGCAGGCGCTTGCGTCGATGGACGCTAATTCTGTTGCCCGCCCCCATTTCGCCGTGATTTTCAGCGCCGAGCAGGAGGGGATCGGGATTCGCGGCCACAAGCGTGGCGTATGACGCTTCGCCATAATCAAGGCTCGCGAAGACAGGCGCGGGGGACGTCGTGTCCCCTTCAGCCGGAAAACACCGGTAACGGCGCGGCACCGCAGATCCTCGCGGAACTGCGCTGTACCGGACACATCCACTTTGCGTCCGTTGCACGGACACCGAGGCGCCAGCGACGCTTCGCGTTGGGCGTTCGGCGAACACGCAGTCGCTCACCTCGTCGATTGCAAGCAGCCGGACGTCGCCGATGATCGTGCTCCGCTCCGCCCAGAGAATGCCGCCAACCGTATCGTCGAGTGCCGCAATGACCGCGATGTCTGCGTCTCCGCTGTCGAGGACGCAGTCGAGCAAGTCGATTTCAACCGGCGGCCCGCATCGAATTCGGCCGAGAATCGATCGCACGGCAAGGAGTTTGCAGTCCGGTTCCTCGATCAAGATTCGCGCAGAACCGGGGACGAATGTGCAATCGATGATGGTGAGCTGGCTAATGCCGGCCTTGATCACCAGATCGCCCCCGGCGAACCGCAGCCCGCGCAACGTCAGGGCAGATCCAGCGCCCTTGACGACCCAGGACGACGCGATGGTGATCGTCGGCCAGACTTCATCGCCGCCCCGCACTTCGCCATGCGTGTTCGCGGCAAGGGTCGTCGTCGCCGGCGTGGCGAGGGTCCCGCCGAAGGCGATCCTGACCGCCGGCGTCTGATCGAGCCCGTCGAGCGCGGTCTTGAGCTCGGCGGCGGCATTCGCCGGCGCAACGCCGGCCGGTACCACCCGTGGCGAAGAAAAACTGACTGATGATGGACGCCGGTCCCGATCTCCAAGGACCTCCGCCAATCTGGATTCATCCCCCGCAATATCCTCGGTGCGTCCAACCCCACCGATCCTCAGGTCGAAACCGATCCGGTAGCGAACCCTCAGGGTGTCTGGGGTCACACCCGCGCCGGCAGTTGGCAGGACGAACCGACCGAGCCCCGGATCGATTCGAATCTTGGATTTTTCGTCGGGACTACCGCGGTCGTTCCATCCACCCGTCACCGGGTCGTCGGCCAGATCGCAGAAGCACACGGCATTAATTGGCTGAGTAGTGCCTGCGATGCGGATCGAGATGCTTTTCCGATCGCCGGTGCCATAAAAGGCATCCGGCGCATCTACGGCCTCCACCAAGGCGATTGGGCCGGGAATATCCCTCGCTTCAAGACGCGCCCGATCGGGATTGCGCGGACCGCCGCGACTCCACAATGCGAGGTCCCGGCCAAGTGGGTCGAATCGATATCGCCCATCGGCGCCGCCGGCGACCGGGCTCGGCACGACTTCACGATGTTCGTAGACGAAGGTCGTCCACACCCGTGCGCCCGCATTGGTAGGCGCGAAGCGGCCACCCTCGCGCATATCCCGCACTTCGACGAGATGCTGACCGATAGCAGAGCGAACGCCGAGCCGCCGTCCGGCAGGACCGTTGACGGCCGCGGTCATATTCGTCGTCTCACCTGGGAAGTTCGGATTGAAGGTCTGGACGATGTATTGTCCGTATTCGATTGCCTCAGCCGGCCGACCGAATACTGCTTCAGCGCGGTCGGCGAGGGCGCGGGCTGTCCCCTTACCGCGTCGGTTCCGGATCGTGTCCGCGACCTGGCGGCGAGCGGACTGGGCATCGCCCAAGTCGATTATGCGAGCTCCGACAAGCGCTCCGATATATGGCACGACCCAATCGGCGCAGGTTTCGATAAACTGATCTTCGTAAAGCCAGTCAATTTCGGCTTCGAGCAGGTCAAGTTGCCGTCCCAGGGCCTTGAGCAAGGACGCTAAGGGCCCTTCCACCGTATCCGCCAACTCGCCAGGCGCCGGAAATCCCAGCGCATTGGCAATGCGCACCGCTTCGTCGCGGTCACGCATGCGAAAGATCTGCGGCAGCAGATCGAGAAGGCGCTCGGCCGCGGGGCTTTCTGGCCGCACCATCATCGCGCGACTCTCAGGTCCGGCGCGCCCGGGTAAATGCTGAGCAATTCGGCGGCGACAGGTGCGGCACCGAAACCGAGACGAATGCCCGACCGCGACGCCTCAGCGAACAGCATGTCGGCAAGGACGGGCGTGTCGCCGCGATAGAAAAAGTCGAGGTCAACCCAATCGACGCCCGGAACGGATTGAATTACGCGGATCACTTCGGAACGCGCGACCGGTTGACCGAGGTCGCGGCGTTCGAAGGAAAATTCATCCCTCAGAGATGATTCGACGGCGGCGAGGACGACGTCGGCAGAATGGGCCGGATCGACGTTCACAATAGCCTGCAACCGGAACCAGGCAGGCCGGTACGGCATGATCGCCAGCGTAGCGGCACTGTCGGACGCCCGGGTAATGGCAGTTCGCAAATTGTCTATGTCTCGCTCGGTTGGAACGGCGCCTTCGGCGCCCGCAACCGTGATTGCGACGGCCCGGGCACGCCCATTCCATGCCCAAACCGCACGCGCCTTGCTGATTCCCCCGAACGCTCGGGCGAAATCCTCATAATCGCGCAGTGTGACGATCCGATCCAGGGTGAGCACGGAGAGCGGCGCGTTAGCGCGTGCTTCATCGAGCGTTTCCCCATCGGCGGCCCCGGTCGCCGGAAGTGGATTGGTTGCGCCCTTCACGCCCTGAGGCGCGCCCGAAAGCAGGCTTAATTGTCCGGTTTGAACCATGCCCTCCCGTCCGGACCCCTTACGCCAGCGGGCGACGACATTATTCGTCCCGGTCGGCAGACGCCGGCCATGCTTGCCGTCGCCGAAGCGCACCCAGACCGATCCGTCGTCGGCATAGCGAAGGGCGTAGACCCGCGCGCCTCGACCCGCGTCGCGGAGCGACGGGACTTCACTCCACAGGATGCCGTCGACGCGGATCTCAAGCTCTGCAGCCAGCCCTTTCGGATTAGCTGCGCCGACATGCGTCAGAGGGACGACAGGCAGCCTGAACATCTGTCCCTCTGCCGAGGCGTCGCCGTGTCCGATCGGTTGTCCCCCGCTTTCGCCATGGGTAGCGAGCGCAACGTTTGCGTTCACCGAGACGGTCGAACGGGCGAATGGACCGGCGATGGCGCTGGCCAGCGTGATGACGCTGAAACCATCGTCGATCTCCACGTCGCGAATCTTGTGGACTTCGCTTTCGACGACCCCAAGCAAATCCGAGCGCTCGCCGGTGACCGCGACCGGCGTGCCGGCCGCAAGGCCGGGAATGTAGCGGTCAAGCCGAAGCTCGGCACCGACCACATCCTCAGTCACCGGCAAAGGTGCGAGGTTAATCGGCCGGGCGTCGGCCAAAACCGTGACGTCGGCAACCGACACGTTGGTCCAATCGGAAGGGAAGGCTTGCTCCAGCGTCACCCGGCTGACGCGGCCACTCAGTTTGCCGTAGCTTGCGGTGGCGGTATCGACGGACTGGATCCTGGTGATGAAGGACGCGCCGACCAGCCGGGAAAAAGCAATCCAGCTTCCGGGCCGAAGCTCGCGCACTTCCGTGTCGAGCGAGAGGATACGCGCGACGCAGGCCTGACCAATCGTCGGCACCGACGGCGAGCGCGTCGCACCAGCTGCCGCCTCGTTCGGAACGTTGTGGCCAAAGATCGCCGCGCGGGCACGGAAATGGAACAGACCCTGGGGTTCAATGGGTCGGAACAGAATGGGCCGAATTGCCCAAAGGTGACGGCTGAGTTGGAATCTGCTTAGCCGCGCGGAACGGAATTCCGCCTCAAGGGCCTGCTGTTTGCGGCGAACACCCTTGATCTCTCCGGCGACCACAGACGGAGAGAGGACCTGGCCGACCATGCTCCGAACGATCGGCACGAAATTGGCTAGGAGCGGAAGGAAAACGGGACGCCCGACCGGCTGGGCAGTGAAATCGACCCGCGTCGTCTGTGACGCGGGATCGACGAGGACCTTTTCCGCCCGCTTCAGTTCCGTGCTCGAACGCGCCAGCAACAACCAGTCGCCGCGATTGATGTCGTTCAAAACTCCTGCGCAAAGGGCGGAACTGCCCGTAGCAACGTCATCGAGCGTCTGCGGTCGCGTCATCCGCGGCCGCATCGCGTTCATGCCGGGACGCCCGGTGATTGCCTCGACAGTTTCGAACGTCACCATCGTTTCGCCCGGACCCGGGACGGATTGGATTCGAGTTCCTTTCGGAATTGGAACCTCGAGCGGCGCGCCGGCGGCGTCCTCGAGCGTAAATGCGATCCACGTTTCGGCTGCCTTGCCCGGGCGGAGTTCGTAATCGATCAGCCTCGCCAACGCCCGTAGCGACCGTCGTTCCGTGGCAGTGCCGAGCCAGGATTCATTGGCGATTCGCTCCGCGTAAAAGCTGAGCACGTCGCCGGCGACCGCCCAGCTGTCGATGAGCGCAATTGTCGGGTCCGCGGGATCGCGGGTGTTGAGCTCGCGCACATACCGCGTGTCTCGCGCGACCACTTCGAGCATTGCGTCGCGCAACGTCGCATAGCGGCCGTGGGCATAGTCGACCGCGGTGAGGCCGGCTGCGATTCGATCCGGCCGTTCGCTTGGGCTCGGAATGGCTGGCTCGCTCATGCGCCGCCCTCCATGGCAAAGTGAACCACACCCCGGTCCGGGAAGTTCGGGTCGTTGGCGAGAAGCGGAATCTCGTAGGGACCAAAGTCCAGCGTACCGGTGTCGAGAACCCGTGCATCGTCGGCAGGCACGCCCTGGCGGCGAAGCGACGTAATTTCGACGTGCGCAACGCCGTCAACAGCCTGGGCGGCGGCATAGAGGCGCGACAATCGCAGCGAGTCTCCGAAGCTGAAATTGTCGGGGTGAAACAGGGCTGGCGTCCCATCTTTCAGCCGCCCCGACGAAAACAGCCGCGACAATCTCCGGAGCACGTCGTCGCGAGCGACGCCGGCGCGAACGCAGACGCGCATCGCCACTTCGATCGGGACGAGCGTCGGATTGCGGAACTCGAGCAAATGGCCGGCGAGCCGCACGCGTTCAAGGCGATCGCGGAACTCGCGCTCAAGCTGATCGTCGATCGACCCTCCACTGACCAGATCGACCATCAGAACCACGGCCCGCGAGGAGCCGGTCCATTGTTCGATCGCTCGGGCTCCGGCAACGAGCGGATGGGCCGACAGGAACGCCGCATAGTCCGCTCCGGTCACGGCGCGATCCGGCTGGCGGATGGCCATCGGCGCCCGGAGGCGCACCTCCTCGATCGTTTCCGGTTCGGCTCCAAGGCGCGCCGGAAGAGGGTTGCGGACCAGTTCGATATCGCCCGGCCGGGCGCTCAATCCCGCGATCAGGGAGCCGTTCCGGTCGGTGTGCGGACCAGTCAACAGATGGGCAATCGATTCCGCTCCGACATTGCCGAGCGAACCGTTGCCGAGCCGATAGCGGACAGTGAACGCCAGCGCCTCATCAAAGGCTTCTTCGCGGCTGAGGTCGCCACTGCGCAGCTCAGCGCGCCCCTCGTCACCGATGTCGAGGACCAATCGATCACCGGTCTCGTCGAACAGCTCGTCGACAATCTCCCAAGGATCGGAGCCGCGCTTGATTGCCATTTGCGCGACCGGCCGACCGGCTGGATTCATGACGATGGCGGCCGCACTCGCCGGATCGTGCGGCGGCTGCATCGTGATCGGCCCGGCGGACAAGGGCAACGTGAAGCGGCGGCGCCCTGGCCGGCGTAGTGGAACAATATCTTCGACGCCTTGCCACTCGCCGTGATCCACCAAGACAATATTGCCTCGAGCGACAAGGGTCGGTTGCCTAGGCGACGGTACGATACCATCGACGGTGTCCGTGCTGTCCCGCGTACGGAGCGGGAGAGCCATCGGCAGGGCATCGGCCGCCGCCCAGCGCAGGCGCAGAATCTCGAGCGGGGCCGGATTGCCACCGGAGTCATGGGTTCCAACCGGATCGACCTGCGTGGTGACGTCGGTGAGGCGGACAACGTGGCGGCGGTTTGGGTCCGGCGAGCTGTTCCCGAACCTGTCTAGAACCTCTTCGATCAGGATGAAGTCGCCGGGGGCGAGAGTGAGCAAGCGTCCCTCGTCCACTACGGCAATCTCGGTCGTTCCGACCGACAGTTCGGAATCCCGATCGATCAGCCAGTCGTGAATAACCATCCGGTTGTGGGCTGTGCTGAGCCGCGCGGGCTCCATAGCCTCGAAAACCTGGGCGCCCGCTGCCCTCGCCGTAAGGACCTCGGGCGTTTCGGGGCCCGCCGGACCCACGCCTTCGGACCGGGTCATGAACCGCGTCCCGGCGCTGATGGTCGCATGCATCGGCGCGTTGCCGGCCGCGGGCGACCGAAGCCGAACGTGGACGAACGCTCTCGCGTTGCGCCCCTCACCCATCCGGTAATCGACGAGCCTCGCGTGGCGCTTGGCTGAAACCCGGCGTCGCGCCGTGTCGAGATAGGCTTCGGTCGCGACCGAGTCCTGCGCATACGAAATGCGATCGGCACAATAGGCTAGAAGCTCGATCAACGTAACTTCGAGCGATGCGGGTCCGGGGTTCGTCCAGCCCGGTGAAAGCTGGGCGAAGCGATCGAGCATGAGGCGCCGGAAGCCCTCATAGTCGCGCGCCAAATAGTCGATTGGCGCGGTTGCTTCGGCGGCCTGTTCCGACGGTCCCTCATCGCGGCAATCGAAGCCTTGCTGGCATTGGAGCCGGAACCCAACGGGAATGGAAGATAGCAAGGCGTCGAAGCCCGGGATCGGTTCGCCGCCGCGCCGAAGCGACAGTTCGTAAGTCGAAAAGTCGCCGCGCTCGGCGACATCGATCGTGAGGATATTTCCGGCAACGGAGGCCTTGGTCGCCGCGATCGTGGGCCGACGAACTCCGCCGGTGATCGAAACATCGGTACTGCGCACCGGTGCCGGCGGCCCCGGCGGCGGGGCGAATATCAACTCGCAAGTGAGCGAAACCGTGCCACCGGTCTCCGTCACCGCGACCGAAACGATGCCGTTGACCTGGGGTGCACCGAGCGCCGCCGCTTCTCGAAGCCGGGCGACGCGCGCTTCGCGACGGATATCTCCGCTCGGCCAGCTCACGACACGGTCCTCGAGAGCGTAGTCGACCCGGTCTCGCCCGTTTCACGCAGCCGATATGCGAGTGTGACAGTCAATGTCGCGTCTTCGGCCACAACGCTGAGACCTTCGATCGTCAGCACCTCACCCAGCCAGCGCTGCACGGCGGAACGCACAGCCATTTCGACCGACAATGCCAATTCCGGCGAATTTCCGAGGAAAACGAGCTGGTTGAGGCCGCAGCCGAAATCCGGTCGATGGACGCGCTCGTTCGGGGCGGTGAAAAGCACTAACTCGAGCATTTCGCGGGCGTGACGTTCCGCATCGGACGTCGCACTTCGCCCGAGAGCCGGACGGTATGGGTAGGACAGCCAACTCATGTGGCCATTACCCGTGTCTGCCCCGGCATGACGATGCCTGGCCCGGTCGCGATCGGCTGACTGGTCTGGACGAGCACTGGCTGACTCGAAACACGCACCCGCGTTGCAGGGACCGTCCAGGCCAGCACCACGCAAGGAACCGCCCCCGGGGTGCCGGTCAGCGAACAGCCGGCAACCGCATGTTGATCGCTGACCAAGGCGACGAAGCTGCCGGCTGCTTTCACCCTGGCTTGGGTCGGTATATGTGTCGCCACTCCGGCATGGCCGCAATTGACCGTTGTTTGCGAGGTGATGACCGGCGAGCCCATCACATCACCTCCAGAGCGCCATTGTTCACACTGACCTGCGGGCCCTGAAGCTTGATCGTCGCCCCGGTCCCATTGTCGATCTCGATACCGTTCGGGCCCATCTTCAATTTCGCGCCGCTGGCGATCGAGATCTCGAGCATCGCGGCGCCCGGCACGTCGGTCAGCTTCACCGTTAGGCCGTCGCATTTGAATATCTTGGTTTGCTCGGTCGCAGGCTGGGCTGGGGTAGTGTCGCCGGAACCCCAAAACGTCCCGATCCACACCGGATCGACCGGCGACCCGGCCTCGAACATCACCCAGACATTCGCACCGACCGGCGGCAGGATGAAGGTGCCCATCCCCGACTTCCCGCCGAACGGCGAGCAGGGGCTGGCCCAAGACATAGACGATGCGCCTGGGACGCCCGGCACTTCGACCTGAAGTCGCCCGCGCTGCATCGGATCGGTGTTTCCCTTCACGACGCCGCGGTAGAGGCCATGATAAAGGTCGCTCACGGCATGACGACGGGCGTCGTGGTGCCCGTCCCTTCCCGGCTCAGCTTGAAATGCTGCTTGTATTCGCCGCGTTTGAGCTGGTGTTTGACTTCGCGCACGAAATACAGCCCGTCGTGCGCGCGGCCGACGCCGCGAACGCCGACGAGCTGGCGCGGCTGCAAGATCTTGCCGTAGCGAGTGCCGTCGAGCTCGCCTTCTGCGGTCACGACGTCGGCGGACCGGTCCGCCTGCGCCTGCGCCTCGGCCGTTGCGCTCGCCGCGGTTCGGCCGCCGCTCGCCTGGTAGCGGCGCTCGCCGGCGGTCACGCTGTTCGCCAAGGCGGGCTCGGTCGCGAGAGGCATTCCCGACGACGGCATGGTTCGCACGGTAACCGACTGGTTGGTGTTCCGATCGACGACGTCGCCGGTGACGCTGTGCGCGTCCGTGGCGTTGTTCTGGAAGTCGATGGACAGCACGTTGCTGTCCGGCCCCATGTTCACCGTCAGCGCGCTTTGGGGCAGACCCATGCGGGGCATCGGACCGAAATAGCCTGTGCTGGTCATCGGCGCGGGCCCGGGAGTCACGGTGAAGATGCAGCCGGTGCGCTCGGCAAGCTGCTTGAGGAATGCGAGGTCGGTGCCGGACTGCGTCTGGACACGGTCGATCGGCAGGTCGACGTCGCTGACCGTGGGCGGGATGATCATCGGGATGAGCCCGTATTGAGCGTACCGGGCCATGACGACCGCGGCGATCGCGGCCACTGGCAAGGCCGGATAGCTCTCGTTGCGCTCGACGCGGTCCATTACCGCGCGAACGTCCATCGCGCTCACCGCAAGCGTGCCATCGCCTTGGCCCTGTCCGGGATTCAACTGGGTCTGCGTGACAATTCCGTCGAACAAGACGGACGGCAGGATGCCAAGTGTCAGCATGACGACGATGCGCGCGCCGGCCTGCAGGCCGCGTTCCGTCATGATCGGATATTCGGCGATCTCGGCCAGCGAAGATCCGCGCCCCGCGCGAAATTGCGCCTGGAGGGCCGATGCGTCGTCCGTGCCCAAGACGATTTCCACGCTATCGAGAGCGTCGAGCGCGCGCGACGGCAGAGGCAGGGGCACGCCTGGCCCGGCCAGAATCGTCAGCCGAATTCCGAACAGGTTCACGAGCCGGCCTCCGGAAGCGGGACGCCGAGCCTCTGCAGCGGCGGTTCTTCCAGCTCGTCCGGGTGGATTATGCGCGCGGCATCCGCGATTCTCCACCAAGCTGCAGACGAACCTTGGACCCGCGCCGACAGCAGGTCGAGCCGATCACCGGCTTCCATTCGAACGTGACCGGCGAGGCGCAACCCAGCGGGATCGGGCAGAAAGCGACGCGAGAGAAACGCGACCGGCTTTCCGTCAGGGCCCACGCGATAGCGGATCTCGCAGCGCGCGTAGCGGCCGTCGGGGTCGTTCATGACCGTCCCTCCCTCACAGAATCTTCTGCCCGCCGCCGAGAACCGCATCGAGGGAGGTGGCGGTCGCCGCGCGCGACAACGCTTCCTTGGCCACTTGATGGGCGAGGCTCAGCTGGTAGCCGGGGTGCGTGAATGGCAGGTCCGAATAGGTTAGGACCTTGAGCCCCAACGACACCTTGGCGCGAATCGGTCTCAAGCCGGGCTCGAACTCGTCTTCGGTGACCCCGAACTCCGCGATGCGGACGGGAAGGATGCGCTGGCTGCCGAAGACGAAGATGGTGAACGGGGCCTGCGGCGGTATTAGCTCGATCGTCCCCATTTGCGCGAGGATCGTGTTGGCGATCACCAGCTCGGTCGGCGGGGCGATGAGCATCTCGAGCGCAGCGAGCTGACGCTGCACGCCGCCAGAGGGGTCGTCGACATCGCTGTCCGCGCCGTCGAGCTCGATATCGAGCTTGATCGTCTCGTTGGGTGCGCCGGCAATGCGGAACGCCTCTTCCCCGGCCGCCTCGCCGCCGCCGGCAGTGCGCACCTCGAGCGTGCGCGACAGGCTCGCCGGATTGTACTGGAAGATGATGACGCTCGGAATCGGGCTCGGCAGCCTGAAGGTGACAATTGCGCCGCGCAGCGTGCGGGGGGAGAGGGGAGTCATCATTCTACTCGCAGGGCTTGGCCAAGTTGCTGGCCGAGTTGAGTGAGCATGGAAGCGAGGGCGCCGCGTGCTGGCGTGACGTTTTCGACGACTTGCAGCTGGAGAAGTCGCCAACCTGCACCGCTTAATTGAGCGAGATCATCCTGATTTGTGATCTCATCGTCGCGGAGTGTTGCCGAACGCATCAGGCTACCCATGACCTGGTCGAACCAATGCTCAACTTGGCTACGAGGTTCGGCCTCCATGACGGCGAAGGGAAGCGTGACGTTTCGGCCGAGCGCGTCGAGTGTCTCAAGCATCTGGGTCAGCAAATGCTCTTTGCTAACCGAGGGCGAATAACGACTCGTCGCAGCGATGGTGAAGCGCACATTTGGATGGTTGCGACGATTGTTCCGCAGCCAACGGGAAAGAACGTCTGTACAGACTGCCTTACAAGGCGACCGATTAAGGCTGATGACAAGGTCTGCGGGTTGACTCTCTGTGCCAAGCTCGTCGGCGCGGTCCAGTGCCTGCTGCCAGGCCGGACTAGCGATAAGCTGCTGCTCGGCATGCTGAGCAGCATTGCGCTCACCGCCAAGTGCGATTCCATTTACGCTGACGACCGCAAGCGTTTCAGAGCCGCGCGCCTCACCAACAAACGTGCTCACGATGTCCGTGAAAAGGGATTTGTTGGGCTGCAGAGATGGAGCAGAAAATACTTCATTGAAACCCACTGTGACCGTTTGCGGAGCGCTCGCGGACGCGCTGATCTGAATCTGGCCGGCAGGCGCGCCCGCCACTTGCAAACCAGTGAGCCCGCGCGATGCGAACTCCGACTTGATCGCATTCGTTCGCGCCCGAACTACTTCGACGGTTCCCGGACGGACTTGATTGAACGCCTGCCGCAATGCGTCGATGGCAGCGGATTTGACTTCGCCTGTCGCTGCGGCACCGCCCACCGCGTCGAAGGCCTGCCGAAGAGGGAGGGCAATTCTGTCTTCGAGCGAATTGACGGCCGCAACATCGGACGCAGACTGCGGCGCTCCCCCAGCCCCACCCGAGGATGGCGCCACTGACGCCGCTCGATCGGCCACAGGATCAAGCTGCTGCAGCAAAGTCCTCACTTGACCGATTTTCTCGGTTGCCTCGTTTCGGCGTGCCGCATCCGGGAGGTTGGTTGCCTGACCTGACAACGTATTCAGCCACTCTGCAAGCGGTCGCGGTTCGGTGCGAAGCATTATCGTTGCGCCGCCCGCGCCACTGCGTTCGACCGTCAAAGTGTGATCCGGTCCTTGCGCGACATCGACCACCACCGGATGGCCGATCTGGCCCGGCTGCGGGCCGGCGGCGGCGGCAGCGGCGACGGCGTCGCGCTCTGCTGCCGCGCCCCCGCGACCAAAGCCAAGGGTCTGCAAGACCCGTTGGAGCATTCGATCGACGGCATCCGCGATGCGCTGGCGGAGGTCTTGGATGATTTGGCGCACCCGTGCGGCGACGCCGGTCACGCCGAGCAAGCTCATCAACAGGTCGATGACAACCGGAACGAGGTTCCCGAGAACGCTTTCGACCGCGCGCTGGCCCGGTTCGAGCACGCCGTGAGCGATGTTCGAAATCGCGCCGACGACGGCCTGGGCTATGCCCATCAGCCGCTGCAATTGCGCGCGCACGAACTGGTAGATGTTCCAGATGGTCATCACCAGCTTCACGATCGCGCCGACCGGGTTGAACAACGAGGCGAGCCAGGTGATCGCGGCCATGACGACCCGCTCGAGCACGAAATTGCGGATCATCTCGAGCACGCTGTCGCGCAGGCTGGCGAGCGACTCCTGGATCCGGTTCCACAGGCCCTGCCAACCTTCGGTGATCAGCGTTCCGATCCAACTCGCCATCATCTCGATCCGGGCGACGTTTTCGGGACCGATGATCCGTGCTGCCCGCTCGCGCACGAAGTCCCAGGTGAGGCCGAGAATCTGCCGCGCGAGATCGAGAATGGTCCAGATATTCCATTCGTTCGGGATCTGGATGTCACCCAGAGCGCCGGTCAGCCAGCCGATGATCCCCCGCCGGAAGTGGTCGGGGAAATGCTCCATGAACAGGCGCACACCGCCGACGACCACGTCGATCATGTTGCTGACGAACTGGCCGGGATCGTTGACGATGATGGTGATGGCGTCGGCCGCCTGCTCGATCAGCGCATAGAATGCCGCAGGGTCGATCCCAAGCACGTTGAGGACCGCCTCGAGGATCCTCCGCAGGAGCAGCCCCCAATCGCCCGTCAGCGCGGCCTCCAGCACCGCAAGCGCGGTATTGAGAGCGCCCTGAAAAACGTCGAGCAATGCATTGACCGCGCTAGTCAGCGCAGCGGCGATGGCGTTGACTGCGTCGGTCAGGACCTGAGCGATGCCGTCGATGGCGCTGTTCACGGTATTGACGGCACTGTCGATCGCCGCGTTGAGCCGCGCGGCGAGCTCGGGGAAGATCTGACCGATGAGCCCATCGACCAGTCCCTTGAGCACCTCGCCGAGCGCGCTAACGATCGCCTGCAATGCCTGAGATGCGAGCTCGATAAGGCCGACGACTGCACGGCGAGCCAGGTCGATTAGGCCGGTGACCGCGCTCCGGACCGCATCGAAGATGCGATTGACCAGCGAAACCAGCGCATTGAACGCGTCGCGGATGAAATTGACGGCCCGCTCCCACCAGCTCGCTTCGGCAGCCTCGCGCTTCTTGCGCTCGCGCTCGGCCTCGGCGCGTTGCTCGCCGGCGCGGATCTCAGCCTCCGCGTCGCGTTCCGCCTGGTCATACCGTCCGTCGATCTGGCGCTGGTGGTCAGCCGCGGTGCGCTCGGCCTCGCGCCGCTTTTCCCCGCGCGCTTGCGCCGCTTCGGCATTGACCTCGGCCATTCGCTGGTTCTGGTCGTCGACGGTGCGCTGCCGCTCGGTCTGGATATTCTGCCGTTGCCGGGATACCGCATCGCGCTGCGACTGATCGGCGGTCTGCTCGGCCTCGACGCGCTTGGTCTCGGCATCCTGGACCGCCGTTTGGTGCGCGGTGTCGCGCGTCGCCTCGGCGGTCTGCATCTCGTCCCGAGCAGCGCGCGCGCTTGCCGCCATTTGGTCGGTCGCCGCCGTATCGAAACTGGCGACCACCGCCTCGGGCAATGCCATTTGCTGCAGCTGCGCAGCTTCGGGAGCAGGTGCCACACCCTCCGTGACCGGTGGCGGGAATTCAGGCGGCGGCGCGCTGGCTTCCAGCGCGCGCGGCTGGATTCTTTCGGGGCCTGGACCGTCAACGACCGCTTGCGCGGCCTGCTGCCGAAGCGCGGACGCCTCATCGCGCTGGGCCGTCAGCGCTTCGTCAAGCCGCTGCGGGTCATTCGCCCCGTCCCGCGGCACGTCCGCGCGGTCGGGGACGCGGGTTTCGATCCCCGGGTTGGTTGTCGAAACGGCGTCGACGCTTTCCTCAACTCGCTCTGGGGTCGAGCTCTCCGTGAAACGGCGCTCGATCTGCGGTCCATAGCCTGGATCGACCCGGAGCACGGGCTGCTCCGGCCCTTCGGGCACCATCACTGTTGGCTCGGCAGCTTCACCAAGTTCGATGGTCGGCGCATCCGCCGGGATTGCGACCGGCGGCGGCATCGGCATCGGGCCCTCGCCTCCGCGCGTATTGACCGCCACTTCGGGGGTCGCCTCGCCGAGCCGCGCGTTCGACGTCGCAGCAGCCTCACCGAGCCTCGCGCCGATGTTCGGCATCACCTGGGCCTGCTGGGACGGGGCCATGGTGGCGTAAGCTTCCATCACGGCGCTCGGGTCGTCCGCCGCGGCCATTGCCTGCTGCGCCGCTTCCGCCGCGGCGGCCCGTTCCGCTGCGACAGCCGGGTCAAGTGTCGGCTCGACGAATTCCGGTGGAGCAAAGGTCGGGGCGATGTCCGTGACCGGAGCTTCCGGTGCCGACGACGCAGTTTCCGTCGAAGGATCGGCGCCTTCAACAGAGGTGGTCGCGTCTGGACCCGCCGAAATTTCGGCCCGCGGCCGCGGCGCCGGCGGCTCGGCAACGTCGTTGGCCGGAACATCTTCGGTTCGGCGCAACGAAACCGCATCCGGCGGGGCGGCGGCCGGTTCGGTCGACACGACGGCGTCGGCTGTATTTTCGTTCGATCGCGCGAGGACTTCGACCGGCGCCTCCGCGGGCATGACCGGCGCGTGCGCCAGTCGTTCGAGCAGTGCCGGTGGATCGATAGCTGCGCCAACAGGATCCGCACCGCCGGCAAGTTGCTGCAACGCGTGTGACACCTCATGCGCGACGCAATCGGGCCCTACCCTCTCGTCCGGGACCAGCACCACGCCTTCGAACGTCGCGGCCTCGGCGCCCTTGCGCCGGAGCGCTTCGGCCACCGCCGGGCCGGTCACCGCCGGGACATGCGCGGCCTTCGATCCGAACCGCGCAACCATCAACGCGCGATGCGGCAAGGTGACGGGTCGCGCGCCTTGCGTTGGCCCAGACCGCTGCCGGGAGGCCGTGCTGCGCAGTGCAACCTGGGCCTTCATCGCGCCCGCTCCGGCCCGGTTGCGCGATCGCGAATCGCGCGGGCGATGACCTCGCCGAGAGCGCCGCAGGAAAGCCGAGGATCCAGCCGAAGGGTGAGCGCCCCGATCTCTTCTCTCCAGGCGAGGCCGATCTTGGCGTCCGCCAGGTAGAGTCGACTTAGCTCGGCGCGGGCGGCTCCAGCGATCAGCGTCCCTTCTTCCCGTCCGGCGCCCGGCACGATCATCTCGGCGATCTCGATCGTCACCAGCCCGCTCACGACCAGCGCCTCGAGTCGATTTCGGTCAGCGGGCGGCCAAGCTTCAGATATTCCGCTCGCGCCGCCTCCAGCACCTGGTTCATCGAAACTGCCGAAGCTTGCCCCGCCGCCGCAGCGCGAAACGCAGCCCCGAGCGCAATATTGCGGATGACTCCGCCGCTGACGGGAAGCCCCGCCAGTCGCTCGACGTTGACGTCCCGCACGTCCAGGTTTGGCGGAAACGCCCCAGACCAGATCCGTTTGCGCTCATTGGCGCCCGGCATCGGAAAGGAGACGCAGAACCGGAGCCGCCGGGTGAACGCCTCGTCCAGAGCGTCCCCGAAGTTGGTGGTGAGGATGGCCAGCCCGGAAAAGCCCTCCATCAGCTGGAGCAAATAACCAACTTCCATGTTCGCGTATCGGTCGTGCGCATCCCGCACTTCGCTCCGTTTGCCGAACAGCGCCTCGGCTTCGTCAAACAGGAGGACCCCGCCCCCGGCCTCGGCCGCGGCAAAAATTCGACGCAGGTTCTTCTCAGTCTCGCCGATATATTTGCTGACTACCGTCGACACTTCGACGCGGTAGAGATCGACTCCGATTTCGCGAGCAACCGCCTCGGCAGCCATGGTCTTGCCGGTCCCGCTCTCTCCGCTGAAAAGCGCGGCGATTCCGAGCCCGCGGCCACCCGCACTTGTTTCTTTCCAGTCGGCGAGGATGCGATGATGGACTCTCGCCGCGGAGACCATGGTGACCAGCGCTTCCTTGGCGTCGTCGGGGAGGATGACTTGGTCAAGCGTTACCACCGGCTCGATTCGTTCGATTAGATCGAGTGCACGCGGCCTCGCGGCGACTCGCGCGGCATTCCACAAATCTTGAGGATCGGAATCGCCATGCTCGGCCGCGATCGCGGCGATCGTCGGCGTCGAAAGGCGAAAGCGCGAGGCAAGATGCTCGAGCAATGCAGCGTGGCGATCGCATCGCTCGGGAGACAATGCCGCGGTCCAGGCATGCAGGCGAAGTGCGCCGTCATGTCGGATCGTGATACGATGAGTTTCGATGATCGATGGTCGCGCCGGGACGCCGACGAGAACGACGGGTCCGCTCCAGCCGCAAACCTGTTGCACCGCGGCATGTGAGTGATCGCCGTCGCCGACGATAACCAGACCCAGACCGTGCAGCAGGCTGTCTCTCAGCCAGCAGTCGCGCAACATCGCGAGTTCCGTCGCACTCGGCGGCAATACGCCCGTCGCGATGATCATTGCACCGAAGCCCGCCCGGCGAAGCCCTTCGACGGCGTGGCACACGCCTTCGCGGACATCCTCGCTGTCGATTTCGATGGGCGCCGTCCCGAACGGAGACTTCCGCAAGCGCAACAATGATGCGATCGTTTCAAGCGTGCCTTCGTCGGTCGGTACCGGATGCGTGGATGACGCCGGCGCCGCCACGGCGACGAGCTCCGGCGCGATTTGAACGACTCCGTTGAGGAAATGGAGAACAGCCTCTTCCACCGCGACGGGCCGTTCCGTGAAGCGGGCATGGTCCGCTCCTCCGAGATTCAGCAATCGTGCTCGCCGCAGGGCCCCGTCGGGGCGGAACGACTGCCAGTCGAGACCCTCGCAACATCGCATCGTCAGTCCGACCGTCGGTGGGCCCGATCCAATTCTGCCCACCAGGGCCGAGGTCGTCGCGCACAACTCGGCGGAGGCAGCGAACAGGATAGCCTGGCGTTCCGAATCCGACAGGGCGAGCCGGCGGGCTAGTTCGAGGATCAACGGTGCGGGGACGTGCGCCGGATCCATCGGTTCGGGCGCCTTGCACCCGGCTATATCGGCCAGGCGGACATGAATCTCATCGAGCGCGGCGGCAATCGCAGGACCATCACGTCGAAGCGAGATCGGGAGAGCTGAAATGCTCATGCGGGCACCGTCACGATCGGACCGGTGACGCCGGTGGCGTCTTCGTTGAGGGCACTTTCAGCGCCATCCACAACAACTCGGGCGAGGTAGGTCCCCGCGGCGACGCCGACGATCGTCACCTTGCGCTGAGTGGTGTTGGTGTCGCCGCCAGTTGTCGGCGTTGGGGCTGCAAACGCAAAAGTCCCGAACGTGCCGTCCGCGGCGGCAGTCGTTGCATTGAGCAACAGCTCGAACCGCTGTTTACGACCGACCGGCACGGCGAATTTCGCGGTAACGTCGAAGCTCACTTTTCCGTCGGGAAGATCGAGCCGCCCGTCGACGGTGAACGTGCCCGCCCCCGCCAGGACCGGCCGGATGGCGATCGGGACGATGTTCGAGCGCTCACCGGGAACGACACCCGTGGCCGGCGGCGGCTGCTTGCCTTTGGGTTTTGGCCAATCTTGCTGGACCTGCAGCGTGACCAGTCCGGGCCGGAGGTTACCGGGCAATGCGGCTTCCAGGCGATCGGGCCGCAGCGCGGCGGGGTCGACCGCAACCGACCGGTCGCCGACAAGCAAGCGGGTGACGTCGCCGCGCAGACCCGATCCCTCGATACGCAGGATCTCGCCCGGCGACGCGACAGTGCGCTCTCGGAACGGGCCGGCCGTCGTGGTCGCGAACAGGGTCCTGAGGATATTCGGGGCGCGCAATTGCGTCACGGAGAGGCGCCCTTCGCGAACCGGCGGCGCCGATGCTGCGCGTCGGCGGCTCTCCATCAACAGCGTCCCGACAAGATAAACCATCCCGGTCCGCACGCCGCTGTTCAGCGTCGACCAAAGTTGCGACAGAGCTTCTAGCTCCAGCGGCTGGGGAGCGATCGTAATCGGCGCCGGCTGATCCGCGAGGTCACGAAGGGCCTGCGGCAATGGCGAGTTGGCTGGAAAGTTGCCGCTCGCCGCTGCCAGCAACAGGCTTCGGGATAGCTGCGGCGTTTCGTGAAGCCCCAGCAGCGCCAAGCCCAGTACACGCTCAACGTCGCCAGCTTCCGGAGAATAGCCGGCGAGCACATATTGTACGTCGAGCGCCAGCAGCGAATTGGCGCGCCGCTCGCCGCGCGGGGAATAAGCCGCCTGGCGGCTCGATGCCCAGCCGGGGTTGGGAACGAGACGGCAGGGATAGAGCGTCAGCGTCGCCTTGCCGGGCGTGGGCGAAGCGAGCAGCTCGGGATGTTTCGAAACGATGTCGAACTGACCGGTTTGGGCGACGTCCGCAGCCTCGGTGATCGCTTGCCGAACCCTCGTCCGGAGGGCTTGGCTGAGCGCAGCGAGAGCAAAACCGTCGGGCATTCGCTCAGCGCCGCCGACCAGATCGATATTCGTCCAGCGTTTGCCGCACCTTCGCGCGTTGGAGGATCACCGGGCGAGTGGGCGGGCTCGGCGCCGAATGCTGTGGTTGAGAAACAGGAGGCCGTACCTCGATTCGGCCGATTCGCAGGAGGAATTGGCCGTCGGACCGATCGTCCTGACCCGATTTTCCACGACCTTCGATCGAAGGATCACGGAGCCGTTCGACTCGGCCGTCCGGCGTTCGCGGCATCAGGGGTTCGATAGGCTGCGTCTTCGCCGCCACTGTGCGCTTGACGCGGTCTGGTCGTCGCGCGCCGTCGATGATCGGCTCTGAATGGAGCGTTCGCCGTGGTTGCTCCACGGGCAATGCAACCGGACGAGGCGCAACTTGCGGCGCCTTCGATTCGGCCGTCTCGCCCGGCGGTGATGCGCGACCTGATCTGCGCGCGCGTGTTTCGCGCCGGGCAGCCACTCGCTGGCCACGCAGGCCGGCCGGCTCTGACTGAGGATCCGGTCGTTCAGGGAAGTGCCGCACCAGCATGGGCGTAACGCGCGTCGCGGGCGTCTCTCGGAAAGTCTCCTCCCGCCACTCGATGTCCTGCGGTTCAGCGTCCTCGAACCTGCCTCTCGGCCGGGGTTCAACGATGTCGGCCTCGCCCTTCGCAGCCGCGATCAAGGTTGCGAACAGCGAAGTCATGACAGAACTCGCGCCAGGTACATAGCTCGACGCGCGGGACTCATGCGGAGGATTTGGCGCTCGCTCCAGCCATAAGCGCGTGCCAGCGTGTGGACTGCATCAACGGCCCGCTGTGCAAGGTCGCAAACCTGCCGCCACAGCCATTCCCCGACATCGAAGCGGCTGTTGAACGCCGTTTTGCAAGCTTCGCAGCGAAGCTCGAAGGAAATGTCGAGCAGGGGGAAGCTGTCCGCCAACTGGGCCTCGATCTTGGCCGCGAAATCCGCCGCCGGACGGGCGGGGACGTTCTGTACGCAGCTCCGCAGTAGTGCCGCCGGATCGCCCGCGACAGCCGCCTTCGCCACCGAACGGGACGTCGGGGGACTGAGACGAACGACGCGGCCATCGATCTCGCATTCCACTTCCCGAACTCCCACGGTCGGAAGATCGCTCAAATCGAACTCAGCCTCGTGCCCTTCGCGGCATTCCGGACAACGCGCAAAGAAGACGATCCTGCTTCCGAATGACTGGATGCAGGCGTCGATCAGGCGACGATCGCGTTGGTCGAGCGGAAGTTCACCAGCACGCTTCGAACTGACTCCATCGATGGTGGCAACGAGCAGGACGGCGCGGTCCAGCGGGGAGAGGCCGACCCCCCGCTCGACCAGCTCAAGCGCCAGCGTCTCGGTGAGCGCGCGCATGGATCCGCCTACACGATGGCGGGCTCGGCCGGCTCCGGAACGTCGTTGTCCCGCTCGAAGCCTTCGTGCTGCAGGATGATCGACTGAATTGCGACCGCGTTTGCGTTTGCGTCCAGTTCCGGCAAGGCGTTGAACTCCGAAACCCACGCGCGATAGATCTTGTAGACCAGTGCGACCTGCCCCGCTTCGTTGTGGAGCTCGAGCAATAGATCCTTTCGGAATGCCTTCAGCGCAATCTGCGTTCCTGCAGGGTTGTTGATCTTCCACACCAGCGACGCCCAGTCCTCAAACTCCTTGTCGTGCGTCACCCCCCTCTCGAGCGTCAGTGGCTCGAACTTCGTATTGCCCGGCGACTTGCGCATCGCGGTCGGATCGCCACCGTCCCGATGCTCGACTACTTCGGTCGTCCGCTTGAGCGCGCTGACCTTGGATATACCCGCCACATACTTCCCTTCCCATTTGAGGCGGAATCGGAAGTTCTTGTAGGGATCGAAGCGGTTGGCGTTGATGACGAAACCAGCCATTGGAAATTCCCCCTTCGATGATCAGTTGGCGAGACGGCCGGCGAGCTGAGTCAGCCGGACCACGACGAATTCCGCAGGCTTCAGCGGTGCGAAGCCGACGAGGATATTGACGATCCCGGCGTTGACGTCCTGCTGAGACGTCGTTTCCCCGTCACATTTGACGAGATACGCCTCGCGCGGGGTTGCCCCCTGAAATGCGCCCTGAACGAAAAGCGATTGCATGAACGCGCCGACGTTCAAGCGGATCTGGGCCCACAGGCTCTCATCGTTCGGTTCGAAGACGACCCAAGTCAAAGAGCCTTTGAGCGTCTGTTCGATCATCAGCGCAGTTCGGCGGACCGGGACATATTTCCATTCGCTGGCAAGGATGTCCGCACCGGCGAGCGTTCGGGCGCCCCACTGCACCGTTCCGGCGCCCGGCTTCACTCTCAAACAGTTGAGCCCGCTCTTGTTAAGACTGGCCTGCTGGCGGTCGGTCATCTTCACGGTCGGGATCATCCCGCCGATCGATGCGTCGAGGCCAGCCGGGGCCTTCCACACGCCGCGCTGACCGTCCGTCCGGGCCATGAGTCCCGCGATCGCACCACTCGATTGCATCTTGCGTTTGCCACCGAGCGGGTCGTCCTTGTCCAGCCGTGGGAAACAGAGCGCGGCACTGCGCGCCAGGTCGGAACCGAGCCGGCCGGCGATGTCCCACCCCCCAATGTTCTCAAGGCTGTCGTTTCCGACCGGATGGTCGACGAGGAGGAAGGCGAGCGCCTCGGCGCAATAGGATCCGGCCGCGGCATAAGTCGCAAAGCCCTTGTCGGTCATCAAGGGCGCCTCTGGTACAATCATGATGTTGATCAGCTCGGGGATGATCTCATCAAAGCGCCGGATGCCCTGCGCCCCCTGGATGTTCTCGCCTGTGCCCCCAAAGACTGAGGCTGCGGCATCCGCCCACGCCGGCTCGCCTGGCAAGGTTCCGTCGCTTCCGCCGGCCAGCGGCGTGAGGTCGGCGGCAGTCAATTCGTCCACCCCCTTGCTGGCGTCCGTGGGACGAGGCGCGGTGGCCACGTTTTGGATCCTGATCAACCTCGACTGCTCGTTGACAATCGACGGCCCGAACTGGGCATCGGTGGCAGTCGCGCTGAGCCCGCGGAATGTTTCCGAGGCGACGAGTTCGTTTCCCCGATATTCATTGATCAACAAATCGTAACCGGCCGGCGTCGTCGCGATCCCGATGCGCAGATTGTTGCCCCAGTCACCAGGGCTCGCCGCGGAGACATCCATGGCTTTGGCGCTGCTTCCGACGCGAGGAACGGCGGTTGTGGCGACCGCGGGTAGACCCGGGGCCGTTCCGGCCAGCGGACCGCTGTTGGCTGCCGCCGGCGTCGTGCCGCTGAGGTCGAGCGGTGAGCGAAGCGGTTGCCGCCCGATGACCACGGCCGCGATCGGATTGCTTCCGTCCTGCGCCGTGGAGACCTCTGAAACCACGTTATTGACGGTCAGATCGTCCCTGACGACGTTCGATCCGGACAATCCCGAGAAGGTCAACTTGAAACCGCTGTTCGTACCGGCCGCGGCCTCGACCCTCGTCGCGGCAGTCCAGCCGCTCAATCCCTGAAGAGTCAGCGCGGGGAAGGGCTTCGATTTGATCGTCGCTGACGAACGCACGCCCGGCGCTCCGTTGGCGAGCACGGCCGGGCTTGCCTGCGCGACGTCTGCCGGCGGGAAACGGGTGTTGCTCACTTGAACGGCCGCGGACCCGCCTTCCGTGGCGGGTGCATTGACGATCCGTTCGACAAACCTGGCGGATGCCGGATCGCTGCTCAGCCGGGTGATGGTTTCGACAGCACTGCCATTGGCAATTCGCATATCGAAACTGCCGTCGACATTGTTCTTTACGCTCACTTGAATGCCGTCACCGACCGTCCCCGGGGTCTTCGCCTCGACAGTGAATGCCTTGTCGACGCCCATCAGCGTAACGGTCGGCCGTTCGAACGCCACGCGGTTGACCCACGCCTGGGTCCCACCCTGCAGAAAAAAATCCTGCAGCGCATAAAGAGCGACGTAGCGCCGGTCGAGCGCCCCGAAATTGCGCACGACGTCGCTCCAGCTCGTTACTTTAATTGGCTTACCGACCGGCCCGCGTGGGAAATGCCCAATGATCGCAAGAGTAGAGGTAGAAGCGGCGATGATCGTCCGGACGCCAGACGGCACTTCTTGCAGATATACGCCGGGATAGCCTTCCAGTAGCATCACTACTCCTCCCTCGAAATAAATTTAACCTCCGTCAAAGTATATCGTGCGCAGGACGCAAGTATTCGCTCCCGCGGGCTCGCCACGAGATAGAGCAACTGCATTGGGACTACTGTCGAGAATGCACTAATCAAACAATTCTTCGGAAAAATGCTTGCTCAGCAACCTTCCGAAGCGCGATTCGACAACCTTCAATCCCTTATGCCTTCTTCAACATAAGTCAATGACGCGAGTAGGCTTAGATCGGAAAAAACGTCGGTCCTGCGCCGAAAACGGCTCGTCCAAGGTCGCGCTATTCAGGATACGGCAGGCAACCAGACGTCAACAAAGCGCGACCGCGCGACTGGCTGGGGCGGCAGGATTCGAACCTGCGAATGCCGGTACCAAAAACCGGTGCCTTACCACTTGGCGACGCCCCAGCAGGCGCATCCGCGCCGGAGCGGGAGAGCGGCGCTTATAACCGTCGAGCCGGCGGTTGGAAGAGGCGGCGCTACGCGACCCGTTCGATCCAGCCGTAGGGATCGGGCGCCTTGCCCCGCTGGATGTCGACCAGCGCCGAGCGCAGCCGGAGCGTGGTCGGGCCGATCGACTGGCCGCCGATCTCGAACTCGCCGTCGGTGCCCTTCACCCGTCCGATTGGCGTGACGACCGCGGCGGTCCCGCAGGCGAACGCCTCGGTCAGCCGGCCGCTCTCGGCATCCGCTTTCCATTGCTCGATGGCATAAGGCTCCTCGCGTACCGTCAGG
Source organism: Sphingomicrobium sp. (assembly GCA_035281125.1). Lineage (GTDB taxonomy): Bacteria > Pseudomonadota > Alphaproteobacteria > Sphingomonadales > Sphingomonadaceae > Sphingomicrobium. The sequence continues at coordinate 30,666 of DATEEM010000009.1, forward strand.
CCCATGTCGCGGGCGAGGACGAGCAGGGAGTCGCGGGTCACGCCATGCAGGATCGTGCCGTCGAGCGGCGGCGTCTGGATCGACCCGTCGGCGAAGACGAAGAAGACGTTCATCCCGCCGAGTTCTTCGACCCAGCGTCGCTCGACCGCGTCGAGGAACACGACCTGGTCGCAGCCGTGGCGCACCGCTTCGGCCTGGGCGACCAGGCTCGCCGCATAGTTTCCGCCGCATTTGGCCTCGCCCGTTCCGCCCGGCGAGGCCCGGACATATTCGCGGGTCACCCACAACGACACGCTCGGCGCGTCGGTCTTGAAATAGGCGCCGACCGATGAGGCAATGACCGCGTAGATGAACTGGGTCGAGGGCCGCATTCCGAGGAATGCGCCGCTCGCGATCATGAACGGCCGCAGGTAGAGCGAGCCGTCCTCGGTCTCCGGAATCCAGTCGCGGTCGGCGCTGACCAGGGCCCGCACGGATTCGAGGAACATCGCCTCCGGCAGCGGCGGCATCGCCATGCGAACCGCCGATTTTGCGAACCGCCTGGCGTTGGCGTCCGGCCGGAACAGCGCCGCTCCGCCATCCGGCCGCCGATAGGCCTTGAGGCCCTCGAAAATCTCCTGTGCGTAGTGGAGGACCGGCGAGGCCGGGTCCATGGTGAAGGCGTGCCGCGCCGTGACCCGGGCGTCGTGCCACCCCTCCTTCTCGTCATATTCGATGATCGCCATGTGATCGGTGAAGACCCGTCCGAATCCCGGGTCCGCCAGGAGCCGCGCGCGCTCGTCCGCCGGAACCCGCGTTGCTGCGGGCTCGAAGGCGAGACCCGTCTCGGCCTCCTCGATGTCACCGATCATGCCGCATCCTTTACGGCAATGGCGACTAGTGGACCGGGCCTTCGCTCGCAAGTTTGGCGCGGGCTTCTCCGGCGAGCTCGCGGCCGCGCCGGCCGGCCGCCTCGATCGTGATCCCGACGAGGTCGTCGAGCGCCTGGTCGAGCACCGCGAGCCCCGCCTCGGTCGTGCCATTGGGGCTGGCGACGCGGCGGACGACGTCGTCCATTCCCTCGCCCGTCGTCGCGGCCATCCATGCCGTGCCGAGCACGGTTTCAAGGGCGATGGTGGCGGCGATCTCCGCGCTGAGCCCGCCCGCTTCGCCGGCCCGCGCGAGCGCGCGGACGAAGCGCGCCGCATAGGCCGGGCCGGCACCGGCGACCGAACCGACCGCAGCGAACCTGGCTTCGTCGGCCATCCACATGGCAAAGCCGAGCGCGACGAACAGATCGCCGAGCTGCTGCTTCAATGCCTCGTCGGCGTCCTCGGTATAAAGCGCGGTCACGCCGCGGCGCACGGCGACCGGCAAATTGGGCATGGCGCGGACAATCGCGCCGGCCGCCGGGAAGCGCTGCCGCAGGCTCGCGGCCTCGACCCCAGCGAGGATCGACACGACCGTCGCGCGCGACGTGATCCACGGCTTCAACTCGCCCGCGACCTCGTCGAGCTTCTGCGGCTTGACCGCCAGCACGACCAGCCGCGGGGGCACGCCGGCGTCCGGCAGCGCGCTGACCGTGCGCACGCCTTCGACCGGCTTACCGCTGGGACGGATGACGACGACCGGTGACAGGTCGATGCCGGCGACCCTCCAGCCGTCGACGATCGCCCGGCCCATGTTGCCGCAGCCGACGAACCAGGTCGGCGCCGGCAATTGCGGCCCGCTGGTCATGCTTCGCCGTGAGTGTCGATGAGCGCGGCGGAAATGGCTTCGCCCGGCGATTTCCCGCCCCACAGCACGAACTGGAAAACCGGGTAGAAGCGCTCACATTCCTCGACGGCCGCCTCGGCGATCGCCTCGGCCTGCTCCAGACTGAGCCCCTCGCCTTCGCGCGCGTCGAGAATGGTCGAATGGCGGAACACGACGAGCCCGGAACCCGACCACATCTCGAAATGGCCGAGCCACAATTGCTCGTTGATCAGGCTCAGCGCCTCGAAAATCGCGCTGCGCTTCTCGGGCCCGACCTTGATGTCCGGGAAAGCGAGGAACTGGAGGACCTGGTCCTCGGGGCGCCATACACCGCGCAGCTCATATTGCGCCCAGCTGCCGGTCGCCGACGCAACGATCTCGCCCTCCGCGGTGCGTTCGCACGCCCAGCCGCGGGCCTCGAAATAGGCCTCGAGCACCTCGATCGGAGCGCCGTCGTCGCGCTCCTCCTGGATTTCTTCTTCGCTCAGCGGCCGGCTCCGGGCTTGCCGCCGGCAGACTTGCCGGCCGTCCGCTTCGCGGCTCCCGACGCGGGACCGGCAACCTTGGCCTCGAGCGCGGCGATGCGCGCCTTGAGGATTTCATTCTCGTCGCGCGCCGCCGCGGCCATCGCCTTTACCGCCTCGAACTCGTCGCGGCCGACGAAATCTTCTCCGGCGAACCATTCGCGGAAGCGCTCGCGCGCCGACGCCTCGGCCTCGCGGCCCATGCCCGCGACCGTCCCGGCAACCCCGTTCACCATCTTCACGAAGTCGTCGAACAATTTGTTCTCGGACTGCATTGCCTGTCTCCTTGTCGCGCGGATTTAGGGGTTCGGCCCGCGTTCCGCCACCCTGGTCCCTGCACCTATCCCCAACTGACTGAACTATCCCCAGTTTTTTGGAGATCAGGCGAACAGCGCAGTCCCTGCGTCGGGGTTCAGCCCTTCGATGGTCGAGGTCAGGACCGCGGCGAAGATGAGCCAAGCGAGATAAGGCAGCATCAGCCATCCGGCCGCCTTGCGGATGCGCAGGAACTGTCCCGCCGCCGCAGCCGCGATCACCGCCATGACGAACACCACATATTTGGCGAGCGTGATGTCGTGCGCTGCGAAAAAGATCGGCGACCAGGCGAAGTTCAGCGCCAACTGGACGAAGAACAGGATCAGCGCGACGCGGCGCCGCGGCGAGGGGGGCGCGGCAAGGATGATCGCCAGCGCAATCCCGAGGAGCGCGTAAAGCGTCGGCCAGACCAATCCGAATACCCACCCCGGGGGCATGAATGTCGGCTTGGCGATCGCGTCGAACCAGTCGTTGCCGTAGCCGCTGTTCGACAGCCACCCGCTCGCCCCGCC
>DATEEM010000010.1:0-16994 GCA_035281125.1 Sphingomicrobium sp.
TGCTGCGTCCGGCTATGCGGTGCTCTACACCAACCCGCGCGGCTCGACGGGCTACGGGCAGGCGTTCGCCGACGGCATCGAGAAGACCTATCCCGACAGCGATTATGCCGACCTCATGGCCGCGGTGGACGCCGCGGTGGCGAGCGGCATGTCCGACCCCAACAATTTGTTCGTCACCGGCGGCTCGGGCGGCGGAATCCTCACGGCCTGGATCATTGGCAAGACCAACCGTTTCAGGGCGGCGGCGTCGCAGAAGCCGGTGATCAACTGGACGAGCATGGCGCTGACGTCCGACGGTGTGCCGTTCTTCGGCCGCTACTGGATCGGCAAGCAGCCGTGGGAAGATTATCAGACTTACTGGGCGCGCTCTCCGCTCAGCCTGATGGCCAACGTCAAGACCCCGACCCTCGTCGTCGTTGGCGCGGAGGACTACCGGACGCCGGTCAGCGAGGCCGAGCAGCTCTATTCCGCGCTCAAGCTGATGAAGGTGCCGACCGCTCTGGTGAAGGTTCCCGACGCGAGCCATGGCGGCATCGCGGCGCGGCCGAGCCAGTCGGCCGCAAAGGCGGCGGCGATCATCGCCTGGTTCGACAAATATCGGACCGACAAGCCGCGCGCGGCGGAGACTGCGGCAGCCGAGGGGGCTTCACCCGCCGAGATTCGCTAAGTATCGGACCGGCAACCTTTTGTGTCGCCGCTCGCTGTGGCGTCGGCGCACGTCCATGTATCGGGGAGAGACCATGAAGACATTCCGCTGGCTGGCCGCAACCGCCTTGACCATCGCCGCCGTTCCGCTCGCTGCGCAGTCGACCGCGACCTTCAGCACCGAGCGCCTGTCGCAGCACGTGCAGACGCTTGGCTCCGACGCGTTCGAGGGCCGCGCTCCGGCGACCGCCGGCGAGACCAAGACCGTCGCCTATCTGTCGGACCAGTTCGCCAAGGCCGGACTGCAGCCCGGCGGTGATGTGGTCAACGGCAAGCGGCAGTGGACCCAGGCCGTGCCCCTCCTCAAGTCGGAATGGCAGGGCGCGCCGCAGATCAACGTCGATATCGCCGGCAAAGCGACCGCGCTGACCCAGGGCGAGCAGATCGCGGTTCGCGCTCCGACCAACGGCGAGAAAGGCCTCGCGATTGCCGACGCGCCGCTGGTGTTCGTCGGCTACGGCGTCAAGGCGCCCGAGCGCGGCTGGGACGACTTCAAGGGCCAGGACATGCGCGGCAAGATCATGGTCGTGCTCGTCAATGACCCCGACTTCGAGGGCGGCGAGGGCGATTTCGGCGGCAAGGCGATGACCTATTACGGCCGCTGGACCTACAAATATGAGGAAGGCGCCCGGCAGGGCGCGAAGGGCGTCCTCGTGATCCACGAGACCGAGCCGGCGAGCTACGGCTGGGCGACCGTCAAGAACTCGAACACCAACGCGATGTTCGACATCGTCCGCAAGGATCCGGCGGCCGAGCATCCGCCGCTCGAAGGCTGGATCCAGCGCGACCTCGCCGCCCAGCTGTTTGCCGCGTCGGGCACCAGTTTCGAGGCGATGAAGGCAGCCGCGAAGCGCAAGGACTTCCAGCCCGTCCCGCTCAAAGCGACGCTCGACCTCAGGGGCAGCGCGAACACCGAGGTCATCACGTCGCGCAACGTGTTGGGGATCGTGCGCGGCAGCAAGTATCCGGACGAGACCGTGATCTATACGGGACATTGGGACCATCTCGGCATCGGAGAGCCGGACGACACCGGCGACCGCATCTACAATGGCGCGATCGACAATGGCACCGGCATCGCCCATCTCATCGAGCAGGCCCGCGCTTTCGCCCGCGGCCCGCGTCCCGAGCGCTCGGTCGTGTTCCTCGCCGTGACTGCCGAGGAGAAGGGCCTGCTCGGCAGCGAATATTATGCCGCCAACCCGATCTATCCGGCGGCCAAGACGGCCGGCGTCATCAACACCGACGTGATGAGCGTGCTCGGCCCGGCGCGCGACTTCACCGTGCGCGGCAACCAGAAGTTTGGCCTGCTCGACATGCTCATCGAGGAGGCGGCGAAGCGCGGCCGGCGCTTCACCCCCGATCCGCATCCCGAAACCGGCGGGTTCTTCCGCTCCGACCATTTCACCATGGCCAAGGTCGGGATCCCGGCGCTGAGCTTCAGCCCGGGCCAGGATCTGGTGAACGGCGGAGTCGCGCGGGCCGAGGCCTGGTCGAAGATGTATACCGACAAAATGTACCACCAGCCGGCGGACGAATATTCGCCGGACTGGGACTTCACCGGCGTGGCGCAAGACGCCGAGCTGCTTCACGCGGTGGGCTGGCGGCTGGCCAACTCGCGCGATTGGCCGAACTGGAGCGAAGACAGCGAATTCCGCGCAAAGCGCGACGAGAGCGCCGCCGAGCGCGGCTCAGCCGCTCCGAAGAAGGGGCAGCGCGGTTGAGCGAGACGCTCGAGCCTGCTCTTCCGGATCATTTGGACGAGCAGGCCGAGCGGCTGATGCGCGCCATCTGCGACCAGGGCCTGAAGCTCGCCAGCGCGGAAAGCTGCACGGGGGGAATGTTCGCCGCGCTGATGACCGACATCGAAGGCTGCGGCCACGGCTTCGACCGCGGCTTCGTGACCTATTCGAAGGAAGCGAAGGAGCAGCTGCTGGGAATCGACCGCGGCGTGCTCGACCGCAACGATGCCGTGTCGGAGACGGTCGCCCGGGCCATGGCCGAAGGCGCGCTCGCCCGCTCCAAGGCCGACATCGCGCTTGCCGTCACCGGTTTCGCCGGCCCCGGCGATCGCGACCAGGAGGAAGGGCTGGTCCACGTGGCGCTGGCTCGACGCGAAGTGCCGACCACGCATCGCGAGGAACATTTCGGTGCGATCGGGCGGGGCGCCGTCAGGGTGAATTGCCTGAAGGTGATGCTCAACATGCTTGAGGAGTCGCTCGAAGCCGAGTAGTTCGCCTTTTGTTCCTACTGGAGTCGCGACCATGGCCGACCTCATCTTCTACACCCATCCCATGTCGCGCGGGCAGACCGTCCGCTGGATGCTCGAGGAGGTCGGCGCGCCCTATGAGACCGAGATCGTCGAATATGGGTCGACCATGAAGGCCGAGCCGTACCTGTCGATCAACCCGATGGGCAAGGTCCCGGCGATCGTTCACAAGGGCAAGGTGGTGACCGAGGTCGCGGCAATTTGCTGCTACCTGGCCGACGCCTTTCCGGAAGCGAACCTCGCTCCGCCCCCGGCCGAGCGGGCCGATTATTACCGCTGGATCTTCTTCACCTCGGGCCCGGTCGAGGCCGCGTTCAGCAACAAGGCGGCGGGCTGGGAGCCGACGCCGGAGCGGCAGCGGATGTTCGGCTACGGCAATTATGACCTGTGCATCGACACGTTCGAAAAGGCGCTGGCCGGCAAGGAATATCTCGCCGCGGACCATTTCACCGCGGCCGACCTGTTCGTCGGGTCGAACGTCAACTTCATGCTCGCCTTCAACCTGCTCGAACCGCGCGAGGTGTTCGTCGACTATGCCCGGCGGATGACCGACCGGGACGCCTATCGCCGCGCCAAGGATATCGACTCGGCGCTGATCGCGGAAGCGCAGGCGCAGCAAGCGCAGCCGGCATGACATCCTCCCCTGCAATGCAGGGGAGGGGGACCATCGAACGTAGATTCGATGGTGGAGGGGTCTGTCTCTCAGCGCTAAAAGAACCCTCCACCGCCTTAGGCGGCCCCCCTCCCCTCGAAGACGAGGGGTGGATCAAGGAGACGTAATGGACCCCGCCACCCGCCAGCAGGCCATCGACCTCTACGACCGCTTCACCCACGAGGGCATGGAGCGCCGCACCTTCATGGCCCGGATGGTGGTGCTTGCCGGCAGCGTCGCCGCCGCCGAGGCTCTCATCGCGACCCTTGCCGCTGATCCGGCAGCGGCCGCGATCGTCCCTCCGGACGACAAGCGCTTGACGACGCGGACGCAGGACCTCGCCGGCGGCTACAAGGCCTATGTCGCCGAGCCGCGCACCCGCTCGCTCAAGGCCACGGTGATGGTGATCCACGAGAATCGCGGTTTGAACGACCATATCCGCGATATCGCCCGCCGGCTCGCGCTCGCGAACTTCCGCGCGGTCGCTCCGGATTTCCTCTCGCCCGCCGGCGGAACCCCGGCCGACCAGGATGCGGCGCGCGAGGCAATCGGCAAGCTCGACCTCGGCAAGTCCGTCTCGGACGCGGTCGCGATGCTTGGCGAGCTCGCCGAGTCCAGCCGCGGCGGCAAGGTCGGAGCCGTGGGGTTCTGCTGGGGCGGCGGCTTCGTCAACCGGCTCGCCGTCGCCGCCGGCGACAAGCTCGACGCCGGCGTGGTCTATTATGGGCCCGCGCCCGACCCAGCCGAGGCCGCCAAGGTCGAGGCACCGCTCCTGGTGCACCATGCCGGTCTCGATGCGCGGGTCGCGCAGACGCTCTTCCCGTGGGTCGAGGCGCTTCGCGCCGAAGCGAAGAGGGTCACCTTCCAGGTTTACGACGGCGCAAACCATGCCTTCAACAACGACACGTCGGCCGAGCGCTATGACAAGGAGGCCGCGGAACTGGCGTGGAAGCGCACGGTCGCCTTCTTCAAGCGCCATCTGCGCTGAACGGCCGGCCTCGGCCCCTTGCGCTCGGCGAAAAGCCTGTCATTGGAACGGTCACGGGTTCGACTAGGCGGCTGACGGGGGCTTGAATGTTCGCTTGGTTTCAGCGGCTGCTGCCGGAACGCGGCGACTTCTTCGGAATGTTCGAAGCCCATGCGGCGACCCTCGTCGGCGCCGCCGAAGCGCTGCGCCGGCTCGCCGACGACGGGGTCACGACGCAGCAATTGCTCCAGACCATCCAGGACCGGGAGCATGAAGCGGACGACATCATCCGCGAGGTCCTTACCGCCGTCCGCCGGACCTTCCTCACCCCATTCGACCGCGGCGCGATCACCTCGCTCATCGGCGCGATGGACGACGCGGTCGACGAAATGCTCGCCGCGGCCCGCGCAATCGATCTCTATGAGGTCCGCGAGCTGCGACCGGAAATGAAGGAGATCATCGACCTCATCTCCGAGGCGAGCAAGCTCACCGCCGAGGCCATCCCCCTGCTTCGCGACGTCCATCGCAACGGGGCCCGGCTGCACCAGCTCACTGGCCGGCTCGTCAGCCTCGAGGGTGAAGCCGACGACGTCCACGCCGCTGGGCTCAAGGCCGCATTCCAGATGGCGCGCCAGGATCCGCTTCAGTTCGCGGTGGCACGGGAGGTGTTCAAGAACCTCGAGCGGGTGACCGACGCGTTCGAGGACGTCGCCAATCAGATCGACGGTCTCGTGATCGATCACGCCTAGGGCGCTCGGACATGCACGAGCTCGCGCTTCCGCTGCTGATCGGCCTCATCGCGGTCGCTCTGGCGTTCGATTTTCTCAACGGCCTGCACGATGCGGCAAATTCGATTGCGACGGTGGTCGCGACTCGGCTGCTAAGCCCGGCCACGGCCGTCGCCTTCGCCGCATTCTTCAACTTCGCCGCATACTTTCTGTCGCTCGCGGTGCCGGAACTGCACCGGGTCGCCGACACGATCGGCAAGGGCCTGATCGACAAGGATCTCGTCACTCCGGCGGTGGTGTTCGGAGCGCTGGTCGGCGCGATGTTCTGGAACATCGTGACCTGGCTAAAGGGGATCCCGTCATCCTCCAGCCACGCGCTGGTCGGCGGGATCGTCGGCGCCGGGGTGGCGCATGCGGGAATCGTGGGCATCCAGTGGACCGGCCTCAACAAGACCCTCGTCGCGATCGTGCTCTCGCCGACCCTCGGCATGATCCTGTCGATGTTCATCATGCTGCTGACCAGCTGGCTCGGCGTGCGAGCGACCGCAGCCGGCGCCGAGCGCACCTTCCGCGTCCTCCATATCGTTTCGTCGGCGACCTATTCGATCGGCCATGGTCTCAACGACGCGCAGAAGACGATGGGCATCATCGCCGTCCTGCTCTACTCGACGGGCTACCTTCACGGCGACTTCCACGTCCCCCACTGGGTCGCAATCAGCTGCTATGTCGCGATCGGCCTCGGCACCCTGACCGGCGGCTGGCGGATCATCGAGACGATGGGCACGCGCATCACCAAATTGTCGCAGCACCAGGGCTTTTCGGCATCGACCGGCGGCACGGTGATGCTGCTGACCGCGTCCTGGTTCGGAATCCCGGTATCCACGACCCACACCATCACCGGCTGCATCATCGGCGCGGGAGCGGCGCGGCGCGCGTCCGCCGTCCGGTGGGGCGTAGCGCGGAGCGTAATGGCGGCATGGATCATCACCATCCCCGCCTCGGCGATCGTCGCGGCGCTCTTTTACTACGTCGTCAGCGGCTATGTCGGGCAGGCGCTGGTTTGCGCCGGCACGATCGCGATGTTCGCGCTGGCCGCAGCCGCGTGGGGGCGCTTGAAGCAGCGGCGCGACAACGGCAGCCGGCTTGCCGCGTGAAGCCCCTGCCCGCGCCTATTTGACGATCAGCGCGAACCCGCGGATGCAGCGCTCGAGGTCGGCCCGGTTGCCACCGTCCTTCGGAACGCCGCCCGCAATTTGATAGACCTGCGGCCCCTCGATCACGATCAGGGAGCGGAACAGGTAGGTCTCGCTGGCGGTATCGAACTGCAGCGCCTGCAGGTTTTTTGCCCCGCGCGGGAAAAGGATGCGCTTCTGCGAAGTGATCTGGGACTTCACGCCCTTGGCGAAGCTGTCGCGGCTCGCCGGCAGTTCGACTTCGGGATCGACGGTACCGCCGTAGTCGCCGACCACGACGAGGCACAATGTGCCGTCCTTCGCTGCCGAATAGCCCGTCAGCTTGACGCCCTCGTCGACCGAGGATTCGACCTCCGGTTTGGACGGGAAGTCCGCCGAAAAGCCGAACTCCGGGACCCGGGACCGGGTCCATTCGGCAAACGCCGGCGCCGCCATGGAAACGAGCGCGAATCCGCACAGCAAACGCAATTGAAACGACATCGCCGCCTCCCCCGAAAAGGGCATTTGGCGACCAAGCGGCGGGCAAAGTCAAGCAACGAAAAAGGGCCGGAGTCTCCCCCGGCCCTTTCCCGTGTCCGTGCCGCTCGAGCTACTCGCGGCTGCCCATAAAGCTGAGCAGGAACTGGAACATGTTGATGAAGTCCAGATAGAGGCTGAGCGCGCCCATCACCACGACCTTGCCCATCATGTCGCTGCCCGCGACCTGGAAGTAGAGGCTCTTGATGCGCTGCGTGTCGTAGGCAGTGAGGCCCGCGAACAGCAGTACGCCGATCGCGCTGATCGCATAATACATCGCCGGCGACTGCAGGAAGATGTTGATCAGCATCGCCACCAGCAGGCCGACGACGCCCATGATCAGGAACGTCCCCCAGCCACTCAAGTCCTTCTTCGTGGTGTAGCCCCACAGGCTGAGGCCGGCGAACGCCGCCGCGACCGCGAAGAATGTCTGAGCGATCGACACGCCCGTGAAGCGCAGGAAGATCGTCGACATGCTTAGGCCCATGAGCGTCGCGAAGGCCCAGAACAGGAACTGCAGCGTCGACGTCTTCATCCGCATCTGGCCGAAGCTCATCGCGAAGACGATGGCGAGCGGCGAGAGGATGATCACCCACGGCAGCAGGCCGCCGCCCTGGAAGACCTGGGCCGCCATCCCGCTGCTCGCGAACAGCATCGCGACGATGCCCGTCAGCAGCACGCCCGAGGCCATGTAATTGTAGACCGACAGCATGTAGGACCGCAGGCCCGCATCCCGTGCGGCGCGCGGGACACCGACGGAAACGGCCGGGTCGTAGCCGGTCGTATTCGTGCGCGGGTCAAACTGGTTCTGCATCTCATCTCCCTCTGCGCGGGCGAAGGGCCCGTCGCCGACTGCGAATATCGTGGATGCAAGCAGGGACTTCAAGCGAAACCGGACATTCCGCGCGCAGCCTGAACGGCTGTTCATCAAGCAGCCGCTGTGCGACACATGAGGCGCCATGTTGGGACGCTTCGTCCGCGCCGCAATCGTCGCGTTCGGCGCCGCCGCCTTGCTCGCGGCGTCATCGGGTGCTCGGCAAACGGCGCGAATCGTCGCCGTCGGCGATCTTCACGGCGACTATTCCGCCTGGCTGGACATCGCCCGCGACGCCCGCCTGATCGACGCCAGCGGCCGGTGGAGCGGCGGCTCGACGACGCTCGTCCAGCTTGGGGACGTCACCGACCGCGGCCCGGATTCGCTCAAGATCATCCGCAGCCTCCGGCAGCTCCAGAAACAGGCGCCGCGAGCCGGAGGCAAGGTCATCGTCCTGCTCGGCAACCACGAGGCCATGAACCTGCTCGGCGACCTCCGCTATACCACTTCGGGCGAATTTGCCGCGTTCGCCGACGGCGGATCGCCGGCGCGCCGGATCCGTGCCTATGAGGCCAACCAGGCGGCGATCGAGGCGGCATACCGAGAACGCAACCCGGCGCTGGACGCGGAGGCGATCCGCGCCGCCTGGATGACGGCCCATCCCCCGGGCTGGGTCGAGCATCGCCTCGCCTGGGCCCCGACCGGAGAGCTCGGCCGCTGGGCGGCAGGCAATCCGGCCGTGGCCAGGGTCGGCGACACGCTGTTCGTCCACGGCGGCCTCAGCGCCGAATATGCCGCGATCACGCTCGACGCGATCAACCGACGCGCCCGTGATGCCATGCTCGCGGCGGACGACCGCCCAAGCTCGATCCTCAATGACCCGCTCGGGCCGCTGTGGTACCGCGGTCTCGTCGGACCCGATCCCGAGGCGCAGGCGGCGCGCGGCGCGGCGGGGCGGCCCGGACCGACCATCGACCAGGAGCTTGCGACCGTCCTTGCCGCTCATCGCGTCGCGCGAATGGTGATCGCCCACACGCCGAGCCTGGAGGGCATCCGGATCACCAACGGCGGGCGCCTGATCCGCATCGATACCGGCATCTCGCGTCACTACCGCGGGCCGCTCACCTGGCTCGAGATCGTCGGCGACCGCGTCGTGCCCCACATTGTCCGGCGGATCCCATGAGGGGGGCGTTCCTCCTCGGTGCTTTCCTGTTCGCTGCCTCTCCGGCGGCCGGGCAGGCGCCGAAGCCCCTGTTCGCGTCGGACGAGACGATCCGGATCACGATCCAGGGCCCGATCTCGACCCTCGTCAACAACCGCTCGTCCGCGCATCGTCAAGGCACGCTGACGGTCGGAAGCGAAACGCTTCCCGTGACCCTGTCGGTGCGCGGGCTCACACGTCGTTCGACCGAGACCTGCCGGTTCCCGCCGCTGCGGGTCGAGTTCGCCGTGCCGCCGCCGCCAGGGTCACTGTTCGCCGGCCAAAGACGGCTGAAGCTCGTCACCCACTGCCGCGGCGAAGCCGGTTTCCAGCAGAAGGTGCTGCTCGAATATGCCGCCTATCGCATGTACCGGCAGCTGACCCCGCTCAGCCTCGGCATCCGGCTCGCGCAGATCGACTACCGCCAGGCTGACGGCCGCAGCTACGTCCAGCGCCTCGGTTTCTTCCTCGAGGATGCGGATGACGCGGCGAAGCGCAACGGCCTTAAGGAAATCCACGCTCCCGAACTGATCCCGATCGCGACCCTCAGCCCGCGCGACGCGGCGCGCTACGCTTTGTTCCAGCACATGATCGGGAACCATGACTGGGCGATGCGCGCCGGGCCCAAGGGCGACGATTGCTGCCACAATTCGAAGCTGGTCGGGGCCTCGGGCGTCGCTCCTCGCGCGGTGATCCCGATCCCGTACGACTTCGATTTTTCCGGGCTGGTCGACGCGCCTTATGCGACCCCGCCCGACGAGCTGAACATCGCCAGCGTTCGCCAGCGCGTTTACCGCGGCTATTGTATCCACAATCGCGAGGCGGCGGCAGTCGCCGCGCAGATGCGCGCGGCGCGCCCGCAGCTGGTCGGGACTTTGTGGGCGATCCCCGAGCTCGACGAGACCACCCGCCGCCGCGCCGCCAACTATCTGATGGGCTTCTTCGACCAGGTCGCGACCGACGCGGGCGTCGCCGCCATGCTCAAGCGCTGCCTCTAGCCCTTGGGCGACGGCGGCGCGGATTCGTCGATGCCGTCATAATCGGCGAGGTAGCGCTTCATGCCCTTGCGCTCGCCATATTCGGCCGCCCACAGCGCGAGGAAGCAATAATTGAAGGCGATGGTGACGACGGCGGCGAGCTCCACCGCGCCGATTCCGGCCGACAGCCCGATCGCCACCGCGAGCAGGATGAACAAGGCGTCGCCCGAGCTCTTGAGCGAGTTTCGGAACCGCACCGCTCCGGCGATCCCGGCCAGCGAAAAGGCGAGCGCGAGCGAATTCTGGACAATGATCACGATCGCGGTGACGACCATCGGCAGTACGATGATCGTGTTGACCAGCGACTGGTCATAGTCCTCGTCGTGGCGGACGCCCATGTAGACCCAGCTGACCGGGAGCGAGGCGAGCAGCGCGCCGGCGATCGCGACCACCAGCCAGAAGATGCTCTCGCCCAGATTGCCGACATGCGCGGCGCGGATCGCGTCGGTTGCCTCGAGCGGGCCCTTGGCCGGCTGGGTGATGAGCGCCTCCACGCCGCCGACCGGCAGATAGCCGCGGCTCGCCGGCCACAGCTCCAGCGCCGCGAAGACGATCAGCCCAATGACGACGTAATAGACGGTCAAACGGATCAGCATGTACGTCGCGCGCATGTCGGTCACTCCGGAATCGGGATGCTGGCGATGGGCTGGAGCACGCCGTAGCGCTCCTTGTGCGGTTCGTGCGCGAGCGCCGGCCACGGCACCTCGGCCAGCGGCAGGTCGGTGTCGGGCATGCGGTCAAGCAGGTCGCGCAGCAGAGTCAGCCGGCCCACCGGCTGGTCGTTGAAATCGACCAGCGTCCAGGGCGCAAATTCGGTATGCGTCGCGGCCAGCATCCGCTCGCGCGCATCGGTGTAGGCCTCGTAGAGGTTGCGCGCCTCGATATCGACGGGTGACAGCTTCCAGCGCTTCAGGGGGTTGCGCACGCGGTTGAGGAAGCGGCCCTCCTGGATCTGCTGGTCGCAGCACAGCCAGTATTTGAACAGCAATATGCCATCCTCGACCAGGTGGCGCTCGAATTCCGGCACCGCCGCCAGGAAGGCCTCCGCCTCGGCCTCGCTGCAAAAGCCCATGATCCGCTCGACGCCCGCGCGATTGTACCAGCTGCGGTCGAACAGGGTGATTTCGCCGCGCGCCGGAAGATGCTCGACGTAGCGCTGGAAATACCATTGCGAACGCTCCCGTTCGCTCGGGGATGGGAGCGCGGCGACGCGGCATTGGCGCGGGTTCAAGATCCGCGCGATCATGTCGATCGAACCGCCCTTGCCCGCCGTGTCCCGGCCCTCGAACAGGACGACGACCCGCTGGCCCGTTTCGGCGACCCAACGCGCCATCGCCGCCGTTTCCTGCGACAGCGGCTTCAGCAGCGCCTCATATTGTTCGAAGCTGAGCTTGCTGGTCCAGCCCATCCGCACCCCCCGCGAGCGGAGTGTGGCATTGCAGGCGACCGATTGGAACCCGCCACGTCCACCGTGCATAGGATGGCGTGTGAACGCCATCCTCCGCATCCTGCTCACCGGGCTGCACGGCCTGCTGAAGCTCAACTGGCTCGTGCGGCGGCCGCGGACGTTCGGCGCGCACGCGCTGGCGCTGACGCCTGAAGGCAAGGTCGTCCTGGTCAAGCTTCGATACGCGCCGGGCTGGCGGCTGCCCGGCGGCGGCCGCGCCGAGAGCGAGGACCCGCGCGACGCGGTGCTGCGCGAGTTGCGCGAGGAAATCGGGCTTGTCTCGCACGGGGCGGTCCAGCTCGCCGCCGAGCTTGAGGAACAGCCGGATTTCAAACGCGACCTCGCGGCGCTGTTGATCGTTCGCGACGTCGTTTACCGCCCGAAGCGCTGGTCGTGGGAAATCGAGGCGATCGCCGAATGCGCGTTCGACCGTCTCCCGCCGGACCTTTCCCCGCGCGCCGCGACCTGGCTCGAAGCGCTGCGCGACAAGGTCTAGGAGGCAAGCGTGCACCGGTTGTTCGTGGCCATCCGCCCGCCCGAGGTGATCCGCGACGTCTTGATCGACGCGATGGACGACAGTCCGGACTTTCGCTGGCAGGACGAGGAGCAGCTGCACGTCACGCTGCGCTTCATCGGCGAGGTCGATCGCCCCGTGGCCGACGACCTTGCGGCCGCCCTCGCCGCGATTCGCGCCGAGGCGTTCACCGTGCGGATCAAGGGGGTCGGGCGATTCGAGCAGCGCAGCGCCGGCGCGCTGTGGGCCGGCGTCGAGCCGAAGCAGGCGCTGGCCGCTCTCGCCGCGAAGGTCGAGCGCGTGTGCCAGAATGTCGGCCTCGAGCCCGAGCGCCGCGCCTTCCACCCGCACGTCACGCTGGCGCGGTGGAAGGGTCGCCGCAGCCGCGAGGTCGGCGGGTTCCTCGAACGCCGCCGCGGCCTCGTCAGCGAGCCGTGGACGGTCGACCGCTTCATCCTGTTCGAAAGCCGCCTGTCGCGCCACGGCGCGCACTATGAGGAGGTGGCCAGCTACCCGCTCGGGTGAGCGCCCTATTGACGTTCGCGCCGGACAGGCGTCCACTTCGCTCGCCGAGTCTGGTTTGGAGGGTGTGACACCTCCGAGCGTGGGGGGAAGACCATGGCGCGCTCAACTGGCAATCCAGCCAAGTCCATCGTCCTGTTCAGCGACGGAACGGGAAACAGCAGCGCAAAGCTGTTCAAGACGAACGTCTGGCGGATGTATGAGGCGGTGGACCTCGGTCCAAGCCCGACCGGCGAACGCGACCAGATTTCGTTCTACGACGACGGGGTCGGCACGTCGAACTTCAAGTTCCTCGCCGCGATCGGAGGCGCGTTCGGGTGGGGCCTAAAGCGCAACGTCCTCGACCTCTACCGCTACGCCTGCCGCAACTACCGCAAAGGAGACCGCATTTACGCGTTCGGCTTCAGCCGTGGCGCATTCACGATTCGGCTCGTCACGGCGCTCATCGCCTCGCAAGGTCTCGTCCAGTCGAAGGATGAGAGCGAGCTCAATCGCAAGAGTAACGAGGCCTACCGGGCTTTTCGTTCGACGTTTCAGCGCCGCAAATTCAAGAAATTCACGCAGTCCGCGAAGCTCATTCGTGAAAAAGCGGGAGGCACGACGAAGGCCGAAGACAGCAGCGAGAAGAACCTGCCTGCGACCATCCGTTTTGTCGGAGTGTGGGATACGGTCGCGGCTTACGGCGGGCCAATCGCCGAAATCACGCGCGCGATCGACAATTGGATTTATCCGCTCAGCATGCCGGATTACGAGCTGCACGAAAGCGTGCAATGCGCTCGCCACGCGCTGGCTATCGACGATGAGCGCGATGCGTTTCAGCCACTGCTCTGGGATGAGCTGGCGGAGGAACGTCGGGCGAATGAAGCCGTCAAAGCTCGTCAGGTCGCGATGGACAAATCGCGCAAGACACGAAGCAAGGAGCAGCGCAAACGCCATCTCCGCAAAGCCGAGCGCTGCGCAACGCTAGAGCAACATTTCCGCACACGAATGCAGCAGGTGTGGTTCACCGGCATGCATGCCGACGTCGGCGGCGGCTATCCCGACGAAAGCCTGAGCTACGTTTCGCTTTTGTGGATGATGGAAGAGGCGGAGAAAGCCGGGCTTCGCACGCTTCCGGCGATCAAGGACCGCTTTTTCGCGCTGGCGAACAGCTATGGTCCGATGCACGACAGTCGATCCGGAATCGGATCCTATTATCGCTATCAGCCGCGCAAGATCGCAGCTTGGGTCGATTCCTCGAACGCGCAAGACCGGTCGCGTTATCTCATGCTGCGCGATCCCGATGTACGGGACGCCGATGGTGTTCCGCGCGGTCTGCTGCGCTGCGTTTGCGTTCATGAGAGCGTCATCGCGCGGATCAACAGCGGCACGGTTCGCTATGCGCCCATCGCCCTGCCACGGTCGTTCCAAGTGGTTCCGCCGCAGCGGGAGGGTGAGACGGTCGAACAGACCGGCGATAGTGCAAGAACGAAGTGCCGATATGATCGGCCTCCGTCGGAGCCGCTGATCACGCCGAAAATACGCGGCCGCGTGGAAGTCGAAGACCCAAACCGTTTCGCCCGACAGGAGAATCTGTGGGACCTCGTGTGGTGGCGACGCATGGCCTATTTCGCCACCGTCATCGTGACCTTGCAGCTTGCTGCGCTGCCCTTCCTGAACTTGCTTCCCTCGTTCGTTGACCAGCTTTGCTCCGATTCACGATGCTGGTTGCCGAGCCTGATACGGCCGGCGAAGGCACTTGTGCCGGGCATCGCGGATCCTTGGATCGCCGCGATCGCGCGTTACCCATTCACGCCGTTCATCCTCGGGGGTTTGATCTATTGGCTCATGCGCCGAAGCAATGCGATCGAGGGTCGCTTGCGCGACGAATGCTATCGTCTGTGGCGTGACTTCCTCGATGATCGCCCGATCGGTGAAACCGAAGAAAGCGGGCTGCGAAAATTTCGCGAAGGACCAGCCTATCAGAAGACATTCCAAGCGGTGAAATGGTCGATCCTGCCGGCGCTATTCGGAATATTGATGGTCCTCGGCTTGCTCTACATCCCAACCGTCGGAATCACCCAGCTCGCGATTCAGATTGATGAGGCGGATCATTACTTTTGTCCGATCGATGACCCAAAGTCGCTGAAACCGGTCGCAGGCCAGCCCGTGTCGGTTGCGTTCAATACCCGGCAAACGTGTACGACTCCCGGGCTGCTGATCAAGACGAACCAGCCTTACGACCTCGTCTTCCAGATGCCGGTATCGCCGCAAGGTGAGCCGGTTCCGTGGTGGGACGAGCACGCCTATTCAAAGCCGGGCAGCCTTACGCGCGTTAGAGCGTCGGGCTTTTTCCAGGTGATCGGGGTGCCGACCCGACGCGTCATCGAAGCGAGCTACCTGCAGCCTATGGCGCACGTTTCGAAAATGCCCGAAGAAGAGAAGCCGCACTGGTGGCAACCGGAGTTCATTCGCAAGTGGCGGTCGAAATTCGACCGGGTCCACGTCACGAAGCTCAATCTGGTGCCGGACGAGGAATGGCCCGAACTGTACCGTGTCCGCTTTGTCGCTCGCAGCGAGCGCAACGAAGACAGAATCCTCCATTTCTTCCCCAACGAAGCGCACCTGCCGTTCACCGGTCGTCGGTTCTACGACAACAATTGCGGATATGCGATGATCACGGTGATCAAGGTCGTCCCGAGGCGTCCCGGGACGCCGAAGCCCTACAAGATGGAGGAGCCCGGTTCGCGGGTGCCTCCGCCGCCGTGCTCGAACGATCCGGATCGGCTAAGAATCTTGCAAAAGGCCGGCGCGGCGACGTTCTGAGCCGCCTGACCCCGCTTGCGTCTCGGCCGCCGCGCACCCACATCGGCGGTTCCGCGTTGACCCGTCAGGCAACGCGCACTACCACTAGAACATAAGCGGAACGAAGCAGGCCGAATGCTGACCCACATCTCCGTCCGCGGCGCGCGCGAGCACAATCTCAAGGGCGTCGACGTGGACATCCCGCGCGAAAGCCTGACGGTGATCACCGGCCTGTCGGGCAGCGGCAAGTCGAGCCTCGCCTTCGACACCATTTATGCCGAGGGCCAGCGCCGCTACGTCGAATCGCTGAGCGCCTATGCGCGCCAGTTCCTCGAGATGATGCAGAAGCCCGACGTCGAGCATATCGACGGCCTGTCGCCCGCCATCTCGATCGAGCAGAAGACGACCAGCCGCAACCCGCGCTCGACCGTCGCCACGGTCACCGAGATCTACGATTACATGCGCCTGCTCTGGGCCCGCGTCGGCGTGCCTTATTCGCCCGCGACCGGCCTGCCGATCGAGGCGCAGCAGGTCAGCCAGATGGTCGACCGGGTGATGAGCCTGCCCGACGGCAGCCGCCATTATCTGCTGGCGCCGGTCGTCCGCGGCCGCAAGGGCGAATATCGCAAGGAATTGGTCGAGTGGCAGAAGGCGGGCTTCCAGCGGGTCCGCATCGACGGCCGGATGTACGCGATCGAGGACGCCCCCGCGCTCGACAAGAAGTACAAGCACGACATCGAAGTGGTGGTCGACCGCATCGTCGTGCGCGAAGGCATCGAGGCGCGGCTCGCCGACAGCTTCGAGACCGCGCTCAAGCTCGCCGACGGGCTTGCCTATCTGGATCCGGCAGACCCTCAAGCCCTCCCCCTTGATGGGGGAGGGTTGGGTGGGGGTGATGCCACAGCCCTGCTCGACGTCGGCGGTCACCCCACCCCTGCCCCTCCCGATCAAGGGGAGGGGAAGAGCGGAATGAAGCTCGACTACGCCCCGCCCGGGCGGATCGTTTTTTCGGAGAAATTCGCCTGCCCCGTTTCGGGCTTCACCATCGCCGAGATCGAGCCGCGGCTGTTCAGCTTCAACGCGCCGCAGGGCGCCTGCCCGGCGTGCGACGGCCTCGGCGAGAAGCTCGTGTTCGACGAAGACCTCGTCGTCCCCAACCACAATCTGTCGATCGCCAAGGGCGCGGTCGTCCCCTGGGCCAAGTCGCAGCCGCCCTCGCCTTATTACATGCAGGTGCTGTCCAGCCTCGCCCGTGCCTACGACTTCGACCTCAACATCCCCTGGCGCGACCTGCCCGAGGAAGCCCAAAACGTCGTCCTCCACGGCACCGGCGGCAGGCCCGTCACGCTGCGCTTCATCGACGGCCGCCGCAGCTACGAGGTCAAGAAGCCGTTCGAAGGGGTGATCGGCAATTTGAACCGCCGCATGCAGACCACCGAGAGCGCGTGGATGCGCGAGGAGCTGTCCCGCTACCAGGGCAGCCGCCCGTGCGAGGTCTGCCACGGCGCGCGCCTCAAGCCCGAGGCGCTGGCGGTGAAGATCGCCGGCGAGGACATTTCGCTCTCCTCGCGGCGCAGCGTCACCGACGCGCGCGACTGGTTCGCCGCGCTCCACGAGAAACTGACGCCGACCCAGAACGCGATCGCCA
>DATEEM010000011.1:0-77645 GCA_035281125.1 Sphingomicrobium sp.
CGAACTGCTCGGCGACGACAACGGCGAGTGGACCCCGGAGAAGATCAAGGCACAGCTCGCCACCGGGAAGTCCAAGCAGGCAAACTTCGTGAAGCCGGTGCCGGTCTATATCGTCTATTTCAGCGCGGCGGCGCTGAACGACGGTAAGATCGTCGACTACAACGATCTATACGGCCGCGACGGCAAGGCGCTCGCAGCGCTGATGACGAAGGACGGCGGGGCGAGCCTCGCCAAGCCCAAGGCCAAGCCGGCCGACCGGGTCGCGTCGCGATAAGAAAAAGCCCCGGCGTTTCCGCCGAGGCTTTTCCGCCCCCTATATCAAATGCGTTAGGCCAGTTTGTCGGCGTAGATCATCCCGCCGCCGGCGATCTTGCGCATCACCTTCCACTGGTCCTCGCGCGAGAAGGCGAAGCACCCCTGGCTGCGGCCCAGCTTGCCGTGGGCGGCGACTACCTGCGGCTCGGCATACCAGGCGTTGTGTATGACGATGGCGCGGGCCTCGGCATTGTTGTTGGTCCAGTCGAGCCCGCGAGTCTTAATAGAGAGGCCGTATTTGCCGTGATAATATTCGCCCGTCGTGTAGGTGCCGTTGGACGTCGCGTGGCTACGGAACTCGTTCGAGAAGCGGTCGAGATAGCCGTTGTGGTTGAGGTCCGACCCCTGTCCGTGGGCGACGCGGAAGCTTTCGACCTCGCCGCTGCGAAGATCGACCACGTGGAAGCGCGGCTCGCTCGACGGGAGCGAGAAGTCGACCACGGCGATATAGTCGCGAGCGGCGATGCGGTGCGCGTTGAGCGCCGCCTTGGCGCGCTCGAACAGGTGCGGATTGATACCGCCGGGCGCCGCCGGCGTCGCCAGCGTGGAAGCCTGAGGGGCCGGGGTGAGCGGCGCAAGCGGGTCCGCTGCGCCGGCCTGCGGCGGATAGATGACCGACGGCAAGACGCTCGAGCTTGCCGCGGAGGAGATCATCGCGCCGACTGCGCCATAGGCGCCCAGCCGCAACATTTCCCTCCGATTCAATGACATTCTTAACCCTCCCGCTCGGAAACGGCGGTTTTAACCGAGAAAAGGTTAATCGCCGATAACCCATTCATTCATGTTGCTCCCTCCACCGCGCCCTTTTCACGGTTCGTCGCAGCCACTCGGGAAAACCTGCGAAAAGGCGGCGCTTGAAGCCGGAAAAGGGCGCTGCTATGGCCCCGCGCACCGCCGCAGGTTAACGCTTGCGGAGCGACAGTTTTTTGCGCCCTTCGTTCGCGTGCCTCTTTGGGGCGCAGATCGGGGTGCGACAGGACCCCGGAGGGGTCAGCAATGACAAGGAGTGTGACGGCAATTTATGCAGATCATCGTTCGCGACAATAATGTCGAGCAGGCGCTGCGCGCGCTGAAGAAGAAGCTGCAGCGCGAGGGCGTCTACCGCGAGATGAAGCTGCGCCGTCATTACGAGAAGCCGTCGGAGAAGAGGGCCCGCGAGCGCGCGGCCGCGATCCGCCGCGCCCGCAAGCTCGAGCGCAAGCGCGCCGAGCGCGAAGGCGCCCGCTAGACCTAGCGCGCAAACCGTGTCCGTCGCCGAAGCCGCCCATCGACCCGCCAAGACCGGCCGGGCCGTCAAGCTGTGGCTCGGCTTCCTGATCATCATCGCCGCCGGGATCGCGCTCGCCTGGGTCGGGGCCGGCTCGCTCCGCCCCGAGGTCACGGCGACGGGCCTCGAGTTCCGCACCGTCAAGGCCGGAACCGGCGACCCGATCACCTCCGCCGACGCCGCGGCGCTCGACTATATATTGACGCTCGACGACGGGACGGTGATGGACAGCAGCGAGGCCCACGGCGGGCCGCAGCCGTTCATCATGGGCGCGGTCTTCCCCGGCTTCGCCGAAGCGATGGGCAAGATGCAGGAGGGCGGCCGCTACCGCTTCTCGATGCCCAAGAGCCTCGCCTTCACCGACGGCCAGACCCCGCCCGGCTTCAAGGGCGAGAAGCTGACCTTCGACGTCCAGGTGCGCCGCGTGGTTCGCGGCGGCGCGATGATGATGCAGGGCGCCCCGCGGCCGCAGGCCGAGCCGGAGGGGGAGCAGTCGGCAGAGCCGCAGCCGGAACCCCAGTCGGAGCCGCAGCCGCAACCCTAGGCTAGCTGCCGCCGACGACCTCGGGCCCCTCGCCCTCCTCCTCCGCCTGCCGGTTGCTGACCTCGACCAGCACCACCTTGAGCGTCGCGAGGATCGGGTCGGCGAACAGGACCCCGAGGATCCCGAACAGAGCGCCCATCAGCAGCTGCATGGCGAGCACCACCGCGGGCGCCAGGTCGACCGTCTTCCGGGCGATGTAGGGCAGCACCAGATAGCCGTCGATGTTCTGGACCAGGAAATAGACGAAGATCGCGTAGATCCCCTGGCTCGGCCCGGCCGAGAAGCCGACCGCGACCATCAGCACGCCCGAAGTGATCGCGCCGATGTTGGGGATGAAGGCGAGGACGCCGGTGACGAGGCCGAGCAGCGCCGCCATCGGCACCCCGCCGAGCGACAGCATCAGCCAGGTGAAGACGCCCTCGAACAGCATCCCGATCAGCCGGCCGAACAGCAGCCGGCGCAGGGTGAAGCCGACGTTCTCGGCGATGCGGTAGAAGCCGCTGCGGTGGCGAATCGGCAGCATCCAGGCAATGCCGCGGTCGTAGATGCGCGGCTCCGCGGCAAGGAAGATGCCGATCACGATCATCACGATGAAGCTGGTCACCGCGCCGATCGCGCTGCCGAGCGCGCTGGTCAGGCGGCCGACCGAGCCGAGCAGCTGGCTGCCGAGGTCCGATGGCGGACCTTTCGGCACCAGCCCGAGCGAGGCGGCGAACGCCATCAGCCGGTGGAACTGCTCGGTGACGACGATGCGCAGCGCTTCGAACTGGGCGGCGATGGTCGTCCCGGCGAACCAGAACACCCAGCCGATGAAGCCGAAGCCGATCAGGATGGTGAGCAGCAGCCGCCACGCCCGCGGGATCGGCAGGACTCGGCCGAGCAGCCGCGTGCCGCCGTCGAGGAACACGGCGAAGATCGCGCCGCCGACGATGAGCAGAAGCGGCTGGGCGAGCACGACCATGCCGACGATGACCAGGGCGAGGCCGAGCCACACCGCCGCCTTCTGCAGCTCGCGGCGGACCAGCGGGTCGCGGAATTCGGCCGGGCCGGGCCGCTCGACATGGGGCTCTACCGTCGGCGGCCGCGCCGAAGATGCGGAGGCCCCGGCGGCCTCGGCGACGGGCTTGCGCGGCCGTCCTGCCATCAGCTCCTCAGCGACTGGCCGGCGCGGCCGGAGCGGAACGCCTTGAACCAGGTCAGCGGGTTGTACCACACGGTCGAGCCGTCGAGCGAGAAAGTGATGAACTCGGCGCGACCGCCGATATTCTCCCAGGGCACGGGGCCGCCGAGCCCGCCGTCGCTTTCCGCGACGCGGCTGTCGGCCGAATCGTCGCGATGGTCGCCCATCAGCCAGACATGTCCCGGCGGGATGCGGAGCGGCCCGAAGTCGTCCGCGATCCACGGGCCGAGCTCGACCGTATCGTAGGAGCGGCCGTTGGGCAGCGTCTCGCGGACCGTGGGGAGGCGGCAATACATGCGCCCGTCGGGGCCCTGGACGCGGAAGTCGACAAGCTTGCTGTCGAGCGCCGATCCGCACGGCGAGTTGAGGTCGATCGGGACCATCGTCGGCGGCCGCGCCTCGCGCTTCACCGGCTTGCCGTTAATGATGAGCGTGCCGCGGATCATCTGCAGCGTGTCGCCGGGAAGGCCGATCACGCGCTTGATATAATCCTCGTTGCGCCCCGGCGGCGTGACGATGACGATGTCGCCGCGCTCTGGCATCCGGCCGAGCAGCCGGCCCTTGATGAACGGCAGGGTGATCCCCCAGGATTCGCCGCTCCGCAGCACGACCGAGCGGAAGATGGCCAGCGGGTTGGGGATGGTCGGCGAGACATAGGACCAGCCGTAGGGATATTTGGTGACGACCAGCCGGTCGCCGGTGCGCAGGCCGGGCATCATCGATTCCGAGGGGATGTAGAACGGCTTGGCAATGAAGCTGTGGAAGGCGAGCACGGCGAGCAGCACCCACAGCAGGCCCTTGATCTCACGCCACAGCGCGGAGCCCTTGCTGTCCTTCTTCGTCTCTTCCTGGGCGACGGGAGCCGGCGCGGACTGTTCGGCGCTCGCCTCGGGCGGGGTGTCGGTCAACAGGTCAGGGCTCCAGCTTGCGGGCGGTGAGGATG
Organism: Sphingomicrobium sp.; assembly: GCA_035281125.1. GTDB lineage: Bacteria > Pseudomonadota > Alphaproteobacteria > Sphingomonadales > Sphingomonadaceae > Sphingomicrobium. Next base: position 4,250 of record DATEEM010000011.1, read on the forward strand.
ACGAAGGCCTGCGCCCAGGGATGATCGTCGGTCATCGTCAAATGTATGTCGATGGCGTGGCCTTCCGGCGCAAGCGCGTCAAGCCGCGCCTTCGCGCCGCCCGTGAGCCTTAGCGTCGGCTGCCCGGACGGCAGATTAACGACCCCGATGTCCTTCATATGGACGCCGCGCTTGAACCCCGTCCCGACCGCCTTGGAGAAGGCTTCCTTGGCGGCGAAGCGCTTGGCGAGGGTGCCGGCGACGGTATGCGGGCGTTTCGCAGCCTTGCCGCGCTCGACGTCGGTGAAGACTCGATTGAGGAACTTGTCGCCCCAGCGATCGAGCGAAGCCTGGATCCGCTCGATGTTGGTGAGGTCCGAGCCGATGCCGACGATCATGAGCAGGTTTCCGCGTTGAGAACGCGGATGTGGACTGCCGGGGGCAGTCCACACCTGCTCATCCACCGGAGGCAAAGTCGACCCCTCCACCACCGTTCGGGTGGTCCCCCTCCCCGTTCCGGGGAGGAGCTAACCACGCGTTTCGTCCATCAGCGCGCGCATGCGGCGAACGCTGGCGTCGAGCCCGGTGAAGATCGCCTCGCCGACCAGGAAATGGCCGATGTTGAGCTCGGCGAGCTGCGGGATGGCGGCGACGGGCACGACATTGTCGAAGGTGAGGCCGTGGCCGGCGTGCGGCTCGATGCCGTTCTTCACGCAAAGCGCGGCGCAGTCGGCGATGCGCTTGAGCTCGGCCGCCCGCTCCTCGCCCTCGGCATGCGCGTAGCGGCCGGTGTGGAACTCGACCACCGGCGCGCCGAGCCGCACGGCGGCGGCGACCTGCTCCTCCTTGGGCTCGATGAACAGGCTGACCCGGATGTTCGCCGCGCCGAGCTTGTCGACACAATAAGCAAGGACGTTGTGCTGTCCCGCAGCGTCGAGCCCGCCTTCGGTGGTCCGCTCCTCGCGCTTTTCGGGGACGATGCAGGCGGCGTGCGGCTTGTGGGCAAGCGCGATGGCGAGCATCTCCTCGGTCGCGGCCATCTCGAGATTCAGCGGCAGGTCGATCTCGGCCATCAGCCGGTCGATGTCCTCGTCGGTGATGTGCCGCCGGTCCTCGCGCAGGTGGGCGGTGATTCCGTCAGCGCCGGCCTCGGCGGCGAGGATCGCGGCGCGGACGGGGTCGGGGTGATCGCCACCGCGCGCGTTCCGGATGGTCGCGACATGGTCGATGTTGACGCCGAGGCGGAGATGCCCGCTCATGCCTTGAGGTCGCGGCTCCCGGGCTTTTCCGCCGGCAGCGCGGCGAGCTCGGCCGGAAGCGCGTCGGGCGCATAGTCGGGCACGTCCATCGTCACCAGCGCGACCAGCGGGACGCCGATGTCGGCGCGGCCGTTCGAGCGGTCGATCAGGCAGGCGGCGCCGAGCAGGTTGGACGAATGGCGGCGGATCGCGGCGATGCATTCGCGCGACGATAGGCCGGTGGTGACAATGTCCTCGACCATCACGACCCGCGCGTCGGCGGGGATGCGAAAGCCGCGGCGCAGCCGGAACTCGCCCTCCTCGCGTTCGACGAACACCGCCGGGCAGCCGAGCGCGCGCGCGGTCTCGTAGCCGGGGATGATCCCGCCCATCGCCGGCGAGACGATGAGGTCGACGGCGCCGAATCGCTCGCGGATCTTCTCCGCCAGCGCGCGGCAGATGCGCTCCGTGCGGTCGGGATATTGGAACACGCGCATCTTCTGCAGGAAGACCGGCGAGTGGCGCCCGGAGGACAGGATGAAATGCCCCTCGAGCAGCGCGTCGGACGCGCGGAATTCGTCGAGAACCTGGTCTGCGGTCATCATCGTCGGAGACGGCCATTAGGCTGCGTCGCGGGGCCCATCAACACCCGCGGGAACAGGCGCTTGAGACGCCACGAACCCGCGCCTATAGAGCCCTCATCCGGAGGCGCGGGCTCTCGCGTCCTCCAGTCCACACCAAGTCACCGGGGTGCGAATGAAACTGATTGGATGGGCGATTGCCTTGGCCGCGGCCGGGCTCACACCTGCAGCCGCCCAGGCGCCGAGCGCGCCCAGCGACAATGTCGCCGCCACTGCTGCTCCGGCGGCGTCGCAGGACGCCGCTCCGGCGGCGAGCGCCACGGACGAGCCAGCGCCGATCCAATATGGCAGCGTGGGTCATGCGATCCCGACGCCGGGCATCGGCGTTCCCGACGGCCGCAAGGGCCTGCAGGACCAGGTGACGCCGGTCGGGCGCGAGGCCGCGAGCTTCCACGATTATTGGCTGATGCCGGTCATCACCGGGATCTGCATCCTCGTCCTTGGGCTTCTGATCTACGTCATCGCCCGCTTCCGCCGCGGCGCCAACCCGACGCCGTCGCGCAACTCCCACAACACGATGATCGAGGTGGTCTGGACCTTGGTCCCGGTGCTCATCCTGGTGATGATCGCGATTCCCTCGATCCGGCTGCTGCGCCACCAATACACCCCGCCGCCGGCGGACCTCACGGTCAAGGTCACCGGCCACCAATGGTATTGGTCCTACGAATATCCGGACAACGGAATCAGCTTCGACAGCCACATGCTGAAGGAGCGGGACGACCCGACCCGGGCCAAGGACGAGCGCTGGCGCGACGACCGCGACGGGCCGCCGATGCTCGCCGCCGACCAGCGGCTGGTGATCCCCGCCGGCAAGGTGGTGAAGCTGATCATCACCGCCGACGACGTGATCCACAGCTTCGCCGTGCCCGCCTTCTGGACCAAGCTCGACGCCAACCCGGGCCAGCTCAACGAGACGTGGGTCAAGGTCGATCGACCGGGCGTCTATTTCGGACAGTGCTCCGAGCTGTGCGGCGCGCGCCACGCGTTCATGCCGATCGCCGTCGAGGTGGTTCCGCCGGCGCAGTTCGCGCAGTGGGTCGCCGCCAAGGGCGGGACCATGCCGGGCGCGCGGCCGGCGCCCGGGACCGACACGACGGGCTCGTCTCCGGTCTCCGCCGCCGCCACCCCCGCCGTCGCGCCGGCCCAGGCGCCGCAGCCCGGCGACCCCGCCGCAGTCAAACAGCCCGCGACCAACCAGGCCGCGACGGCCCAGAATTAAGGATCGGGACGAGTATCCATGAGCACCATTCCCGCCGACGCGCTGCCGCTCAAACAGCATGAAGCGCACGACGCGCACCACGATGCCGACCACAAGCCGGGGTTCTTCACCCGCTGGTTCATGTCGACCAACCACAAGGACATCGGCACGCTCTACCTGATCTTCGCGATCGTCTCGGGCGTGATCGGCGGTGCGATTTCCGGCGTCATGCGGCTCGAGCTGATGGACCCGGGCATCCAGTACCTCAACCACGTCTGGCCGATCGGCGCCGGAACCGCGAACTTCGACGAGCAGCTCCATCACTGGAACGTGCTGATCACCTCGCACGGGCTGATCATGATCTTCTTCATGGTCATGCCGGCGATGATCGGCGGCTTCGGCAACTGGTTCGTGCCGCTGATGATCGGCGCGCCCGACATGGCCTTTCCGCGGATGAACAACATCAGCTTCTGGCTGCTGATCCCGGCGTTCATCCTTCTCATCGGCTCGTCGTTCGTGTCCGGCGGCACCGGGCTCGGCGCCGGCACCGGCTGGACGCTCTACGCGCCGCTTTCGACCTCCGGCTCGACCGGGCCGGCGGTCGACATGTCGATCTTCGCCATGCACCTCGCGGGCGCCAGCTCGATCCTCGGCGCGATCAACTTCATCACCACCATCTTCAACATGCGCGCGCCGGGCATGACGCTGCACAAGATGCCTTTGTTCGTCTGGTCGGTGCTGATCACCGCCTTCCTGCTGCTGCTGGCGCTGCCGGTCCTCGCCGGCGCGATCACCATGCTGCTGACGGACCGCAATTTCGGGACGACCTTCTTCGACGCCTCCGGCGGCGGCAACGTCGTGCTCTACCAGCATCTGTTCTGGTTCTTCGGTCACCCGGAAGTGTACATCCTGATCCTGCCGGGCTTCGGCATGGTCAGCCAGATCGTCGCCACGTTCAGCCGCAAACCGGTCTTCGGCTACCTCGGCATGGCCTATGCGATGGTCGCCATCGGCGTGGTCGGCTTCGTCGTCTGGGCGCACCACATGTTCACCACTGGCATGAACGTGAACACCAAGATGTACTTCACCGCCGCGACGATGATCATTGCCGTGCCGACGGGCGTGAAGATCTTCAGCTGGATCGCGACCATGTGGGGCGGCTCGATCACCTTCGAGACGCCGATGCTGTGGGCGATCGGCTTCATCTTCCTGTTCACCATCGGCGGCGTGACCGGCGTCGTGCTCGCCAACGGCGGCGTCGATAATTACATGCACGACACCTATTATGTCGTCGCGCACTTCCACTACGTGCTCAGCCTCGGAGCGGTGTTCGCGATCTTCGGGGGGTTCTACTACTGGTTCCCGAAGATGAGCGGGAAGATGTACAACGAGTTCCTCGGCAAGGTGCACTTCTTCCTGATGTTCATCGGCGTGAACCTGGTGTTCTTCCCGCAGCATTTCCTCGGGCTGGACGGCATGCCGCGGCGGATCCCCAATTATTCGCCGGCCTACGCCGAGTGGAACTACATCTCGACCGTCGGCTATTTCATCACCATCGTCGGGGTCGGGGCGTTCTTCATCAACCTGTTCTGGTCGCTCGCCGCGGGGAAGAAGGCACCGGCCAACCCGTGGGGCGAGGGCGCGACGACGCTCGAGTGGACCCTGTCGAGCCCGCCGCCCTTCCACCAATATTCGACCCTGCCGAAGATCGACTAAAGGCGCGTCGGAATTTCAAAGGGGAACGCCCCGGTCGTCACGGCCGGGGCGTTTCTTATGCCGCGCGTCGCCGGTGCTACTTTGCGCGCGACATTTTGATGATCCTGACCGGCGGGTCGAGCATTTCGCCCTTCATCGCGCCTTCGCCCTTGGTCGGAGAGACCGGCGCGGCGAAGATCGCCTTGACCACGTCCATGCCTTCCACCACCTGGCCGAACGCGGCGAAGCCGTTGGCCCCGTCGAACGCCTTGATATCGGTCGTCAGGATGAAGAATTCGGCCTGGGCGGTCCCCGGCGCGTTGGCGGCCATGGAGATGGTGCCGGCGGTGTTGGACAATCCCGTCCGGTCGGTCGATTCGAATTCGACCGGCTTGTTGAGCTTGCGTGTGTCGCTGCGGATCCCGCCCTGGATCAGGCCGCCGCTGCCGTAGGGCATCGCCCGGTAAAAGCTTTCGCCGTCATATTTGCGGGCATCGACATAAGCGAGGAAGTTGGCGGTGGTCTTGGGCGCGCGGGTCCGGTCGAGCGCGACGACGATCCGGCCGAGGCTGGTGTCGATCGCAACCGGCACGAGGTCGCTGCTCGCGACCGGCGGGCCGGTGAGGTCGGCGGGCGTGTGCTGGGCGACGGCGGGCGCGGCAAAAGCGCCGAGAAGCAATGCGAATCGCGTGAGCATGCCCCAGCATAGCCCGGCCGGCGGGTTGCGCGAGAGGGAGCGCGAGGCTTTGCCTCCTAAGGCCAAGCCCTTATAGGCCTGTCCCGTGCCCACCATCGAGATGACCAACGCGGCCTCGTTGCCCGCCGACTGGCGCGACATCCTCGCGCTGACCAAGCCGCGCGTGATGCGGCTGGTCGTGTTCACCGGCCTCGCCGGAATGCTCGCCGCGCCCCAGATGCCGCCGCTGGTGATCGGCTTCACCGCCATCCTGTGCATCGCGCTCGCCGCCGGAGCCTGCGGTGCGCTCAACCAATGGTATGAAACCGAGCTCGACGGCAAGATGCGCCGCACCGCGAAACGCCCGCTGCCCGCCGGACGAATGGAGCGGCAGACGGCGCTGCATTTCGGCGTCGGGCTCGGCGTCTTTTCGGTCATCCTGATGGGTCTTGCGACCAACTGGCTCGCGGCCGGGCTGCTGATGGCGTCGATCCTTTATTACGTCCTCGTCTATACCGTGTGGCTGAAGCCGCGCACCGCGCAGAACATCGTCATCGGCGGCGGCGCGGGCGCCTTTCCTCCGCTGATCGGGTGGGTCGCGGCAACTGGGCAAATCGAGCTTCTTCCGGTGCTCCTGTTTGCGATCATCTTCCTGTGGACGCCACCGCACTTCTGGGCGTTGTCGCTGTTCGTCCGGTCGGACTATGCGGCGGCGGGAATCCCGATGCTGCCGGTGGTCGCCGGCGTCGAAAGCACGCGGCGGCAGATCGTCCTTTACAGCCTGCCGATGGCCGCGGCCGCCGTCGCGCCCTGGCCGCTCGGCCTGACCGGGCCGATCTACGGCGTCGCGGCGAGCGCGCTCAGCCTTGCGTTCGTCGCGCTGACCCTGCCGGTGCTGGCCAATCGCGCGACCGAGCCGGCCGGCATGGGGCCGGAGAAGCGGCTGTTCGCCTTCTCGGTCATTTACTTGTTCGCTCTGTTCGCAGCGCTGGTCGCGGACCGCTGGATCGCGCTGTGAGCGAGCCGGACGAGCAGGCGACGATCCAGGCGCGCCAGCGCGCCCGCGCGCGGATCCTGGCGTGGTTGCTGGGCGCGTTCGTCGTCCTGATGTTCTTCATCACGATTGCGAAAGTGAGGATGAATTGGTGACTGCCGCCGTCAAGCGGAACAACCGCGTCGCGCTGATCGCCGCACTGGCGGGACTGGCGATGCTCGCATTGGCCTTCGCCTCGGTGCCCCTATACCGGATCTTCTGCCAGCTGACCGGGTTCGACGGCACCCCGGTCCGCGCCGAGCAGGCGCCGGGCGCGGTCGCCGGCCAGATCGGGGTGCGGTTCGACGCCAACGTCCATCCCGGCCTGCCCTGGCGATTCGAGCCGGTGGACAACAAGGTGCGCGTCGCGCCGGGCGCGCGGACCACCATCTATTACCGGGCGACCAACCTCAGCGCGCGGCCGGTCACCGGCACCGCGGTGTTCAACGTCACGCCGGAAACGGTCGGGCAATATTTCAACAAGATCGAATGCTTCTGCTTCACCGAGCAGACGCTGAAGCCGGGCGAAAGCGTGGACATGCCGGTGGTTTTTTTCGTCGACCCCGAGGTGCGCAAGGACGAGTCGACCAAGGCGATCGACGAGATCACGCTCAGCTATACATTTTACCCGGTGGAAAGCCGCGCTTCGGGCCGCTAGAGGCTCTGCAGCGAACAGAGGAAAGCCGACGGAATGGCAGCGACCAAGCACCACGATTATCACCTCGTAAACCCCAGCCCGTGGCCGCTGGTCGGCGCGTTCGCCGCGCTGTTCCTGTTCGGCGGGCTGGTCATGTGGTGGCATGACAATCCCTATGGGAAGGTCGTGTTCGGCCTCGGCGTCGTCGGAGTGATCGGCACCATGTATTTGTGGTGGACCGACGTGGTCGCGGAAGCGCACGGCGGCGACCATACGCCGGTCGTCCAGCTCCATCTGCGTTACGGGATGATCCTGTTCATCGCCTCGGAGGTGATGTTCTTCCTCGCCTGGTTCTGGGCATTCTTCGATGCCGCGCTATTCCCGTCGGCGGTCGAGGCGGTCGGGAGCCAATGGCCGCCCAAGGGGGTCGAGGTGCTCGACCCGTGGCATTTGCCGCTGCTCAACACCCTGATCCTCCTATGCTCGGGAACGACGGTGACCTGGGCGCACCACTCGCTGATTCACGGCAACCGCGAAGGCCTCAAGCTCGGGCTGCTGCTGACCATCGGCCTCGGCCTGCTGTTCACCTTCATCCAGGCGTATGAATATGCCCACGCGCCGTTCGCCTTCAGCAGCGAGGCCGGCGGCAACATCTACGGCGCGACCTTCTTCATGGCGACCGGCTTCCACGGCTTCCACGTCATGGTCGGGACGATCTTCCTGATCGTCTGCTATTTCCGGGCGCGCGCCGGGCATTTCACGCCGCGGCAACATTTCGGCTTCGAAGCGGCCGCCTGGTACTGGCATTTCGTCGACGTCGTGTGGCTGTTCCTGTTCACCTCGATCTACCTCTGGGGCGGGTGGGGCGCGCCGCACGGGTGAGCCGTGCCCGTCCGCTGCCGTCCGCGACCGCGGGACAATGTCCCCGCTGCGGCCAGCGCGGCCTGTTCGCCGGCTGGGTGCGGTTCGCCGATAGCTGCCGCGTGTGCGGACTGGAGTTTTCGAGCTTCAACGTCGGCGACGGGCCGGCCGCTTTCCTGATCCTGATCGTCGGCGCCATCGTCGTGGCCGGAGCGCTGGTCCTCGACGCCGCAGCCGAGCCGCCGTGGCCGGTGCACCTCGTGTGGATCCCGGTCGCGGCCATCCTGACTGTTGCCGGGCTGCGCGTCGCCAAGGCGTGGCTGATCGGCCAGGAATATCGGCATCGCGCGCGTGAAGGGCGGATCGCCGAATGACCCGCCGCCTCCCGCTGATCCCGACGATGGTCGTCCTCGCCGCGGCTGCGGTTATGGTCGGACTCGGGGTTTGGCAGCTGCAGCGCGCCCAATGGAAGGACGGGCTGATCGACCAGTTTCGCGCGGCGCAGAAGCTGCCGCCGATCGCCTGGCCATCGACGCCGCTCGCGGCCGACAAGCTGCCGTTGTTCCGCAGCGCGACCGGGCTCTGCCAGCGCGTGACCGGCAGGCGGGCCGTCGCCGGGGAAAACCGCAACGGCGAGTCGGGCTATGCTCATGTCCTCGACTGCGCGACCGGGGCCGGCCCGGGGATGAGCGTCGAGGTCGGCTGGTCGAAGAATCCCGACGCGCGCGTGCAATGGGCCGGCGGGCTGGTCAGCGGAATCATCGCTCCGGACCGGCGCACCGGGATGCGGCTGGTCGCGGCGAGCGCCCCGCCGGGGCTCGAGGCGAGCGCGCCGCCGTCGATCGAGTCGATCCCGAACAACCATCGTCTGTACGCGCTGCAGTGGTTCAGCTTCGCGGTCATTGCGCTGGTCATTTACGGGCTGGCGGTGCGCAAGCGACTGCGCGAGGAGGAGCCGCGGCAGCCATGAGCGGCGAGCTTCACCGGCTGGCGAACGGCCTCACCGTCGCGGTCGACCCGATGGCCGACGCGCAATCGGTCGCGATCGGCCTCTACGCGCAGGTCGGCTCGCGCTCCGAACCCGAGCATCTCTCCGGCCTCGCCCATCTCGTCGAGCATATGGTGTTCAAGGGCGCGGGCAGCCGCGACACGCGCGCTCTGGCGGAAGCGATCGAGGATGTCGGCGGAGCGCTCAATGCCTGGACCGCCCGCGACCAGACCGTGTTCTACGGTCGCACTCTGGCCGCCGACGCGGCGCTGCTCACCGAGCTGCTGGCCGACATGGTGCGCGCCCCGCATCTCGCCGAAGACCATCTCGAACGCGAGAAGACCGTGATCCTGTCCGAGCTCGGCGAGGTGGTCGATGCGCCCGACGACCTCGTCCACGAGCATTTGTTCGCGGCTGCATTCGCCGGCCAGCCGCTCGGCCGTTCGGTGCTCGGGCGCGCCGACTCGCTGCGCGCGATCAGCCGCGCCGACTGCCGCGCGTGGATCGAGGGCGAGCTGGTGCCGTCGCGCCTGATCCTCTCCGCCAGCGGGAAGATCGAGCCAGGCGAAATGGTCCGCCTCGCCGAGCGGCTGTTCGGCGACATGGAGGACTGGCCCGGTGTCCCGATCGCCCCCGCGCATTTCAGCGGCGGCGTGCATAACGACGCGCGCGAGTTCGAGCAGGCCCACTGGTGCCTCGGGCTTCCCGGGCTGGCTGCCTCGGACCCGCGTTTGCCGGCGCTGTCGGTATTCGTCCAGGCGCTCGGCGGAGGGATGTCGTCGCGGCTGTTCCAGGAGCTGCGCGAGGAGCGCGGCCTCGCTTATTCGGTGAGCGCGTGGAGCCAAGCCTATGCCGACACCGGGATTGTCGCAATCAGCTGCGCCGCCGATCGCACCCGCGCTGTCGAATCGATGCGTCTCGCCCGGTCGGTCCTGGCCGACGCCGTCGACCGTCTCGAACCGGCGGAAGTCGAACGCGCCCGCGCCCAGCTCGAGGCCGGCCTCCTGATGGCGCTCGAGACCCCGCAGGGCCGCGCCGACCACATGGCCCGCTCGATCGAAGTGTTCGGGAGAATCCTCGGCGCGGACGAATTGCTCGACGAGCTGCGGGCGGTAGACCCACCGGCGGCGAGAGCTGCCGGAGCGACGCTGATCGACGGGCGAGCGGCGATCTCCTCGGTCGGCGCGCAGCTCGCGCTGGCGGCCTAGACGCAAGCGTGAGCGCGCTAGCCACGCTGGTTGCCGAGCCCTGGTCCGACTGGGGGCTGATCGACTGCGGCAACGGGCGGAAGCTCGAGCGCTACGGCGGCGTAACCGTGGTTCGCCCCGAGCCGCAGGCGATGTGGCCGCCGTCGCGCGACGACTGGGACCCCGACGCGACCTTCGTCCCCGGCTCGGACGAGGACGGCGGCGGGCGCTGGGTCCAGCATCGCCCGGTGCCGCGGCAGTGGGAAATGTCGCGCGGCGCGGTGCGCTTCCATGCCTCGCTGACCCCGTTCCGCCACCTCGGATTCTTTCCCGACATGGCGCCGCAATGGGACTGGATGCGCGAACGGGCGGCCGAGGCGGAATTGCTCAACCTGTTCGGCTACACCGGCGTCGGCACGCTCCTGCTGAGCGATGCGGGCGCGCGGCTGGTCCATGTCGACGCGTCGAAGAAGTCCGTCGAGCAGGGCAAGGCCAATGCGGCGCTATCCGGGATGGCCGACCGGCCGGTCCGCTGGATCGTCGACGATGCGTCGAAGTTCACCGCGCGCGAGGTGCGCCGCGGGCGGCTCTACAACGGGATCCTGCTCGACCCGCCGAAATTCGGGCGCGGACCCGAGGGTGAGGTCTGGCGGCTCGAGGAGAATCTCGCGCCCCTGCTTGCAGACTGCCGCAGGTTGCTCAACGCCGACAGCCGCTTCCTGGTGCTGACCGTTTACGCGGTTCGGATGAGCGCGCTGGCGATCGGCGAGCTGGTCAAGCAGACGTTCGCCGACCTCGGCGGCACAGTCGAGATGGGTGAGATGGCGGTGCGCGAGGAAGCGCGCGGACTGCTCTTGCCGACTGCGATCTTCGCGCGCTGGAACCGGGACTAGGTCCTCGCTGCTCGGATCGCTGCGCCAGCAACGAAGGGCGCGCCCGCGGTCAGCAGCAGCGACACCGCGGCTTCGAGCAGCAGGGCATCGGCGACCGCGAAGATCAGCACCGGCACGGCGAGCGGAAGCAGGAGCAGGCCAGCGAGCGCGCCGGCGCGCGGCAGCCCGGCGGTCACCGCAGCGACGGCGACCGCAAGTGCGGCGAGACCAAGCGTTCCTACCGCAAGCGCCACTTGGGCGCGCAGCAAGGCGGTCCCGTCCATCGCCAGGAGGACCGAGGCCGGGATCGCGGCGATTAGCAGCAGCGGAGCGAACGTGAGCCAGTGGGCAACGATCTTGGCGAAGGCGACGCTTTCCTCCGCGACGCCATGGAGCGCAAGCTGATCGAGCACGCCGTCCGCGCGGTCGGGCTCGATCAGGCGCTCGATCGGCAGCAGCGCCGCGGTCAGGGCGGCGATCCACAAAGCGCCTGGCGCGATCCGCTCGAGCAGCCGGGCGTCGGGGCCGACCGCGAACGGCACGAGCGTCGCGACCAAAAGGAAGAAGGCGACCGGCAGCCACGCTGCGCCGGCAAGGCCGCGGCGGAAGTCGCGGGCGATGAGGCGGCCGATCATGCGCCCAGCTCCAGCCGCCGCCATGCCCCCGCGAGCGGCTGATGCGAGGCGACGACGACCGCGCCGCCGTCGCGCCGGTGCCGGTCGACGATCGCGGCCAGCCGCTCGGCGCCGTCGCCGTCCAGCGCGTTGAGCGGCTCGTCGAGCAGCCACAGCGGCGCGCCCGATGCGACGACGCGGGCGAGGGACGCGCGCTTCGCCTGTCCCGACGACAGCAGTCGGACCGGGGCCCGGGCAAGGTGGGCGAGGCCGAGCGCGTCCATCGCCTCATCGATCGGTGAACCCCAAAAGCTCAGGGCTCGCCCCAGCGGCAACTCACGGTCGAGCGCGAGATGCTCGTCGGCCAGGGCCACCCGTCCCGCTTCGACGCGACCGCGTTCCGCGCGAAGCAGGCCGGCGGCGAGGCGGAGCAGGCTCGACTTGCCGCTGCCGTTGGGACCCGTGACGTGAAGGCCTTCGTCGGCGTCGAGCTGCAGATCGAGGCCTGTGAACAGGCGCCGTCCGCCGCGCCGCAGCGCAACGCCATCGAAGCGCAGAAGCGCGGTCACGCGACCGCGTCTTCCAGCGCGTGCATGTCTGCGTCCGACAGGCCGAAATGGTGGCCGACCTCGTGGATCAGCACGTGCGCGACGAGATGTTCGAGCGTGTCGTCGCCCGACGCCCATTCATCGAGGATCGGGCGGCGGAACAGCCGGATCCGCTCGGGCAGGGTCCCCGAGTGCTCGACGCTGCGCTCGGTGAGGGGCACGCCGTCGTAGATTCCGCTAAGCTCGAACGGGTCCTGGATATCCATCTCGGCCAGCGTCGCCTCGTCGGCGAAGTCCTCGACGAGCAGCACGACGTCGCCGAGGCTTTCCGCGAACGGAGCGGGCAGGGCGCGCAGGGTCGCTCGGGCGATCGCCTCGATCTCCTCGGCCGAAGGTGGGGCTCCGAAGCCGCGCATGATCCGCCGCATAGGGGCTGCGGGGCCGGGGCGGCAAGGTTGCCCGGCGGCGCGGCCTTGCCTACATGGGCGCCCTTCCAGCGATAGCGGAGCGGTGGCCGAGTGGTCGAAGGCGCTCGCCTGGAAAGTGAGTATACGGCAAAACCGTATCGAGGGTTCGAATCCCTCCCGCTCCGCCACTTACCCGAAGGTAAAGGCGAAGGCCTCCACTCCGGGATCGACAAATTCGATCGTGAAGGTGCGGTCGCGCACCGCGCCCTTCTGGCGCACCAGCTGGTAAAGGCGCTGCTCGCGGGCAGCTCCGCGGCCGTCGGCCGCGATGTCGAGGCCGGCGTCCGCGCCCGGCGCCGCGCCGTCGAGGGTCACCCGAAAGCGAATCGGCTTGCCGCTGGCGGACCCGAGGACGAGATGGAGGTCGCGCGCGTGGAAACGGAAAGCGATGGCGGCGCCGGGCGCGAGCGATCGCGCGCTCTGCCGCGAATCCAGCCACCGGCCGCCGAACGCCCAGTCGTTGAGCCTGGCAAGCCTGGCGATCGCATAATCGGCGGGCTCGTCGCGCCGGAGGCCGCCGGGCGACACGAATCGGCTGGCGCGGCCGTAGCCGATATAGGTCTCGGGCGACTTGATGTCCTTGATCGAGGGCGGCGCCTGCGCCCCGCTGGCGCGGACCGCGATCATGTCGCCGGCGGGCGCGCGCCCCGCCTCGGCGAGGAGCTGGCGGATGACCCGCTCCGACATGGCATAATCGCCCTCGCCGAAATGGTGGTAGCGGACGCGGCCCTTGGCATCGACGAAATAATGGGCGGGCCAGTAATTGTTGTGCAGCGCGCGCCACAGGACATAATCGTTGTCGAGCGCGACCGGGTAGCGGATGCCGAGCTCGCGCACCGCGCGCCGGACGTTTGCCGGGTCGCGCTCGAACGCGAACTCGGGCGCGTGGACGCCGATCACGACGAGCCCGTCCTTGCGGTACTTTTCGTCCCACGCGCGCACGTAAGGGATCGAGCGCAGGCAGTTGATGCAGCTGTAGGTCCAGAAGTCGATCACCACGACCTTGCCGCGCAGGCCGTCGCGGCCCAGCGGCGCGCTGTTGAACCAGGGGCCGAGGCCGTCGAGCGGCGGAAGCGCCCCCTCATCCGGCAGGATCAGCTGGCCCATGGCGTCGATGCGGGCGCGGCTTTCGCCCATGTCCTGGCCGAGGCCGAGCTTGCGCGCGAGGCCGGTCTCGAGTCCCGCCGTCTGCGCGCTCGACAGCTTCGACAGCACGCGGGTGTCGAGCCCGAGCGCGATCGCGCCGACCCCGACCAATACGAGCGCGCCGAGTATCTGGCGGATCCGCTCGCTCGCGCCCAATGACCGCTTCATCCGCTCGAAGACTTTCCCGCCGATGACCAGCGCGAGCGCGAGCGACGTGGCGGCGCCGAGCGCATAAGCGAGGAGCAGCAGCGTCGTGTTGAAGTTCGCCCCTTGAATCGCTGCCGCGGTAAAGATGATGCCGAGGATCGGCCCCGCGCATGGCGCCCACAGGAGCCCGGTCGCGACCCCGAGCACGGCGGACGACCAGATGCTGTCCTCCTGGACACGGCGCTCGGACATCCGCGAGCCGAGCGCGACCAGCGGCCGGGTCAGGCGGTCGGCGACGCCGGGAAGGAGCAGCGCGATCCCGAACAAGGCGAGCAGGACGAGCGCGGCCCAGCGGCCGATCTGGTTCGCCCGGATCGCCCAGCCGCCGCCAACGGCGGCGAGGGTCGCGACCAGCGCGAAGGTCAGCGCCATGCCGCCGAGCATCGGCAAGGTGCTGCGCGCAAAGCTGCGGCCGGCACGGGCGAACACGAACGGCAGGACGGGGAGGATGCACGGACTGACGATAGTCAGGATTCCGCCGAGGTAGGCGAGCAGGATGATCAACATCTCGAGTCCCGGTTCGTTCAGCCAAACGGGTATAAGCGGTTTGGACGCCCTCCGTTACACCGGAGTAACCAATGATGAACGACCGCCGCACTGTCCTCGCCATGGCCGCAGCTGCCGGGGCCTGCGCGCTCCTCGGGCGATCCGGCCGGGCGACGGCGAAGCCCGGTTTTGCGGTCAACCGGACGCCGGCGCAATGGCGGCGCCTCCTCGGTCCCGCGCGCTATCGCATCCTGCGCGAAGGGGCGACCGAACGGCCGTTCACCAGTCCGTTGCTGAAAGAACATCGCCACGGAATCTTCGTCTGCGCGGGCTGCGCGCTGCCCTTGTTCAGCTCGTCGACCAAGTTCGAAAGCGGCACCGGCTGGCCGAGCTTCTGGAAGCCGATTGCCAGGGCGGTCGCGACCCGTGCCGACCGAAGCCACGGAATGGTGCGCACGGAGATCCTGTGCCGCCGGTGCGGCGGGCATCTTGGGCACGTCTTCGACGACGGGCCGCGGCCGACCGGCCTGCGCTATTGCGTGAACGGGCTGGCGCTGCGCTTCCGCGCGGCGTGATTCAGGCGACGATGCGCAGCTTCCCGCGCTTGCCTGGGGCCTGGTAGCAGACCATGCCGAGTTCCTGCTGCAGCCGCTCCAGCTCCTTCGCCTTGGCTTCCTTGCAGGCGTCGGCATAGCGCTTCTCGCGCTCCGCCTCTTCCTCGGTCTGGGCGCGGAAATAGCTGATCGTGATGCGGTGACCGAAGATATCATCGCCGCGAAGCTTCAGCTCCGCCTCCGATTCGTCGGGCAGGCCGTCCCGGACTTCGGCAAGTTTGTCGATCAAGGCATCGAGCGACGAATGGTCCTCGATCTCGATGAACTCTTTGACGCGTCTACTCATCCAGTGACCCTCCCCGGCCTCCGGGGCGTTCCATAGCTTTCGCGCGAATCCGTGCGCAACGCAGTTGGGGCGTTTATCCCCAGGGAAATTGCGCATTGGTGAATCACGTGGACAACTCAGGGTCAGGAAATGGCGACGGACGAGATTGTCAGCCTCCGCGCGGGGCCTTTGCGGGTCGAGCTAAGCCCTTTGATTGGCGGGAGCATTTCCGCCTTCGAATGGGTCGGCGAAGGTGCGCCGCGGGCAATATTGCGCAAATGCAACAAGCAGCTGCAAAAGGTGCTCGATTCGGCGAGCTTTCCGCTGGTGCCCTACGTCAACCGGATCCGCGGCGGCCGATTCTCCTACCACGGGCGCGAGGTGGCACTGGCGCCGAACATGGCCGGCGACCCGAGCCCGCTCCACGGACAGGGCTGGCTCAATCCGTGGACGACGGAAGCGGCGAGCGAGTCGGCCGCGGTCCTGACCTTCCGCCACGCCGCCGACGAATGGCCGTGGGATTATGAGGCGCGCCAGCAATTCGCCCTCGACGAGCGCGGCCTGTCGCTGAGCCTCACCTGCCGCAACGCGAGCGGCGAGCCGATGCCGTGCGGGCTCGGCCAGCATCCCTACTTCCCGTGCGGGCCGGGAACTCGGCTGGACACGCGCGTGACGCACGCCTGGACGGTCGACGACAAGGTGCTGCCGGTCGACAAGGTGGTCGCCGACGGCCGCTACGATTTGCGGGAGCGCGCGATCTGCGGCCAGGAGCTCGACAACGGCTTCGGCGGCTGGAACGGCGAGGCGCTGATGACCGACCCGGACTGGCCGTACCAACTGGTGCTGTCTTCGCTCCAGGCGCGCTTCTTCCAGGTCTATTCCCCGGGCGAGGGGGGAATCTTCGTCGCCGAGCCGGTGACCCATGCCAATGCGGCGCTCAACGCGCCCGAGGAGTCGTGGGCCGAGCTCGGCATGCGGGTGCTCGATCCCGGTGAGGCGATGAGCCTGGACATGCGGCTAGAGGTGACCCCGCGCTAGCCGTTCAGGTTGAAGCTCTCCAAATCGCCTTATATAGCCCGCGGCTCGCTACTCGCGCTGGTCTTCCGTCGGAAGGTCCGCGCGCTTCGCACTCGGAGACGTGGGTGAGTGGCTGAAACCAGCGGTTTGCTAAACCGCCGTACGGGGGATTCCCGTACCGAGGGTTCGAATCCCTCCGTCTCCGCCAGCGACTGCCCCATTGCAGACACTGCGAGCCTGGCGCACCATGATTGCGGGGCGACGGTTCGCCCGGCGGCAAGGACGGTGGCGTGGCGAGCCTGGAACTCAAGGACATCGGCAAGTCATTCGGCGCGACGGCGGTGCTCGAGGCCGTCGACCTTTCCGTCGAGGCTCGCGAGTTCGTCGCCTTCCTCGGGCCGTCGGGCTCGGGCAAGTCGACCTTGCTGCGGATCATCGCCGGGCTGGAGCGCGCCGACTCTGGCGAGGTCTGGCTCGAAGGCCGGCGCATCGACCTGCTGCCGCCCGGCGACCGTGGGGTCGCCATGGTATTTCAGCATTATGCGCTCTACCCGCACATGTCGGTGCGCGAGAACATGGCCTTCGGCCTGCGCAACGCGCGGGTCCCGAAGGACGAGATCGAGCGCCGCGTCGCCGACGCCGCACGGGTGCTCGAGATCGAGCCGCTGCTCGAACGCAAGCCCGCGGAAATGTCCGGCGGCCAGCGCCAGCGCGTCGCGATCGGCCGGGCGCTGGTCAAGGAGCCCAAGCTGTTCCTGCTCGACGAGCCGCTATCCAATCTCGACGCCGCGCTTCGGCTGCGGACCCGGGTCGAGCTGGCGCAACTGAAGCGCCGGGTCGACGCCGCGGTGATCATGGTCACCCACGACCAGGCCGAGGCGATGACCCTCGCCGACCGCATCGTGGTGATGAACGACCGCCGGATCCAGCAGGTCGGCCCGCCGATGGAAATCTACAGCCAGCCGGCGAACCTGTTCGTCGCCCAGTTCGTCGGTTCGCCTACGATGACTGTGGCCGATGCCGAGCTCGTCGGGAGGGGCGAGCATGCGGCGCTCAAACTCGGTGACGGGACGGTGATCGAAACCGCGGTGCGGCGCGACGCGCTGCCGCCGGGCGCGCTGCGCGTCGGCCTGCGCCCCGAAGCGGTGCGGGTCGCCACGGCGGGCGCGGGGGCGGCTGAGGCCAAGGCCGAACTGGTCGAGCGGCTCGGCGAGCGCACCCTGGTCTACGCCCGACTCGCCGACGGCGAGCCGATCACCGCCGAGGACGACGGCGACAGCCGCGTCGCGATCGGCGACGCCATCGCGCTGCGCATCGATGGGGCTTCGGCGCACGTGTTCGATGCGAACGGCGCGGCCTATCACCGGAGCGATTCGTGACGAGCGAGCGCGAGTGGCGCGGGCTGCTGTTCGTCGCGCCGTTCATGCTGCTCTACGCGCTGATCCTGATCTTCCCCCTGCTGCGCGGCCTGTGGCTCAGCCTCAACCAGGTTGACCTGTTCGGCGACGGCCATTTCGTCGGCGCCGGCAATTACGTCCGGCTGTTCCATGACCCGATTTTTGCGACCGCGCTGCTCAACACGTTCGAGGTCACGCTGATGATCGTGCCGCCGCTGACGGCCATCGCGCTCGCCCTCGCGCTGGCGCTCAACCGGGCGAGCCGGACCGCGGCGCTGTTCCGCGGCATCTTCTTTTCCTCGGCGGTGCTGTCGGTGACCATCGTCACCCTCGTCTGGCGCTTCATGCTCGCCCCCGACGCGGGCTTGCTCGGCTATGTCGCGCGCATCGTCGGAGCCGAGCCGCTCGCCTTCCTCAGCGACGAGGATCTCGTGCTTCCGGCGCTTGCCATCACGACCATCTGGTGGTCGCTCGGCTTTCCGATGCTGCTGTTCCTCGCCGGACTCCAGCAAATACCCGAGGACATGTACGAGGCGGCGGCGCTCGACAAGGCGGGCCGCTGGGCGACCTTCTGGCGGATCACTTTGCCGTCGCTCAAACGCACCCTGGTGCTGGTCGTCATGCTCCAGACGGCGGCGCAGCTGCAGCTGTTCGGTCAGGCCCAGCTGCTCACGGCCGGCGGCCCGAGCGGCGCGTCGCGCACCGCGGTCCTGTTCCTGTTCGAGACCGCGTTCGGGCGCTGGGAGCTCGGCTATGCGAGCGCGGCGGCCGAAGTGCTGTTCCTGATCATCCTTGCGGTCACGCTCACCCAATATTGGGCGACCGGCAGAACCACGGCGGCGCAAGGTGGCCGCTGACCTCCGCCGCGGCCGCCTGACTCCGCTCGGCTGGGCCGGGCTGATCGTCGGCGCGGTGATCATGGTCGCGCCCCTGGTCTGGACGTTGCTGCTGTCGCTCAAGGACAATGCCGAGCTCGTCGGGCACAGCGAGGCCGCGCTGCACGGGCCCTACACTCTCGCCAATTACGCGGCGATCCTTGGCAACAGCTTGACGACGCGCTGGCTCCTCAACAGCACGATCGTGGCGCTCGGAACGACCGGCGGCGTGCTGACCCTCGCCAGCCTCGCCGGCTACGGCTTCGCGCGGCTCGACTTCCCGCTCAAGCGCACCCTGTTCGTCATCGTGCTCCTCGGGCTTGCCGTTCCGAGCCAGGCGGTCATCCTGCCGCAGCACGAGCTGTTCGCCTGGCTGCGACTGCACAACAGCTATCCGGGTCTGATCCTTCCGGGGCTGATCGCACCGTTCGGCGTGTTCTTCATGACTACCTACATGCGCGGCATTCCGCGCGAGCTCGACGAAGCGGCGATGCTCGATGGCGCGTCGCGCTGGACGGTGTTCTGGAAGATCATCCTGCCGCTGACCATCCCCGCTCAGTCGACGCTGGCGGTGTTCACCTTCCTTGGCAGCTGGAACGATTATTGGTGGCCGCTCATCAGCGCGACGCGGAGCGACATGTACACGCTCACGGTCGGCCTCGCCGCCGCGCAGATGAACTATGCGCAGACCAGCGGGCTGGGCTATCTGATGGCCCAGGCGATCTTCGCCTCGATCCCGATCTTCATCGTCTACATCATCTTCCAAAAGCAGATCGTCCGGGCGATGGCCGGAACCGCTGTCCGATGAGGCGCGTTGCGATCGCCCTGCTCGCCTGGGCGGCGCTAGGCAGCTGCGCGCGCGGCGACGACCGCACCCGCATCTATCTCCAGCGCTTCTTCGGCGAGTGCGGCGCCGAATATGCCGGCAGCACCGACATCGCGAAGGCGCAGGGCGAGTGCGGGATCATCACGACAATGATCGACCGGTTCAACGCCGAGAACCCCGACCTCTTCGTCGACGTCAACGTCGTCGCCTGGCCGGGCTATCCGCAGCTGACGGCGCAGGTCGCGGCTCGCGATCCCCCGGACCTGGTGACCATGCACACCGGAGTGATCAGCGATTATGCGCTGAAGGGGCTGGTCGAGCCGGTCGACGGCTATCTTCGCAAAGCGGGGATCAGCCCGAACGATTTTACCGACGCGAGCCGCGCGGCGGTGACCATCAACGGGCGCGCCTACGGCTTGCCGTGGGATACTCATGGCGGCCTGTTCCACGTCAACACGGCGCTGTTCGCCAAGGCCGGGCTGATGCGCGCCGGCAAGCCGATCCTGCCCAACTCGCCGGCGGAGCTGATCGCTCAGGCCGAGCAATTCCAGAAGCGGACCGGCAAGCCCTATCTCATCCAGAGCAATGTCGGCGACCCGGCGTTCGCGGCGCGCAACCTTTACACCTATATGATGGCGCAGGGGGCCGTGCTGTTCCCCGACTCGCGCCACATCCGGCTCAACACGCCGATCGGAATCGCGGTCGCGAGCTTCTTCCGCCGCATCAACGCCGAGCGGATCGGCACGCAGAACATGGACACGCCCGCGGCCATAGCCGCCTTCGTCAGCGGGGAGGGGGGCATCTATCCGACGGGCACGTGGATGATCGGCTCGTTCGAGGCCGAAGCGAACACGCCCGGTCGCCCGTTGTACCGCAACTATGCCGTCTTCCCTTATCCCCGCCTGTGGGGCGATCATGTCGAGTATGTCAGCGGCCATGCCTGGGTCGTGCCGACGCGCGAGCGCACGCCGAAGCAGCGCGAGGCGATCGCCCGGCTCTTCAAATTCCTGACGGCGCACAATTACGATTGGGCGCGGACCGGCCATATTCCGGCGTTCAAGAGCGTTCTGACCGACCCGCGGTTCACCGCGCTCCCGCACCGCCGGGAAATTGCGCCGCTTGCCGAGATCGGCCGGCCCCTGCCGAGCTACGTTCAGCGGCAGAATGCCATCGAAGGCATCGTCGGCGAGGAAGGCGCGGCGGCCTTCACCGGCCAGAAACCGATTCCGGAAGCGCTCGCTGCGGCCGAGCGCAGGGTCAACGAGCTTCTAAGCCAGCTCGAGTGAGGCGCGGGGCCCACTGAGCTCGATCAATGTTGCGCGATTGCGGCTTGTAAGTTTCCCAACTCCGGTCATACTTTCGCCAGAAGCCACGGTTTTCACGGCTCAAGTCGCGACGAGGGGGCTCTTTATGCGGCGCGTACAATCTTTGCTCTGGTCGACCACGACATTGGTGTCCATCGCGGCGCTCGCGACACCCGCTTCGGCCCAGGACCAGCCTGTGCCTCCCGATCCTACGGCGACGGCGCAGGAAAGCCCGGCCGACCCGCCGCAAAGTCCCGACGCTCCGCAGGCGCCGGCGGCCAGCCTTAGCGATGAAAACACGATCGTCGTGACGGGCTTGCGGCGTTCGCTGCAGTCGGCGCGCAATGTCAAGCGCAACAGCACGCAGATCGTCGATGCGGTGGTCGCCGAGGACATCGGCAAGCTGCCGGACATCACGGTGTCGGACACTGCGGCGCGCATTCCCGGCATCCAGGTCGAGCGCAACGGTGGCGAAGCAAGCCGCGTGCTGCTTCGCGGCCTCGACCGCACCTTTTACACGACGACCTATAACGGCCGCGAGATCTTCACCGCGGAAACCCGCTCGGTCGCGCTGCAGGATTTCCCGGCCGGCGCGATCTCCGCCGTGGAGGCATTCAAGACCTCGACCGCGAACCTGGTCGAGCCCGGCCTTGCCGGCCTGATCAACGTGCGCTCCCGCCGCCCGTTCGATTTCCGCGGCTTCGAGGTCGCGGGCTCGGTGTGGGGCAATTACACCAACCAGTCGGAGGACTTCAAACCCAACGCGCAGCTCCTGCTCACCGACCGGTGGCGGATGGGCGATGGCGAGATGGGTGCGCTGATCAACTTCTCCTACACCCGCCTGCATTATCAGGACTCGGTTCGCCGCCACGGCTTCTTCGTCGCCAACCTCGCCGGCGGACGCTCGCCCGACTATCCCGAGCTGCGCTATTTCGAAGGGGACCGCTGGCGGCCGTCGGTCAACGGTGCGCTGCAATGGCGGCCGTCGCCGGACGTCGAGCTCTATGCCGAAGGCCTGTGGCAGGGTTATCGCGAGGAGCTGACCGATCGCCTGTGGCAGCAGCCGCTGTGGGGCGGGGCGAGCTATTCGAACATCGTCATCGACGACCAGGGCCGCGTCGTCAGCGGTACGGTGACCGGCGCGGGCAGCTGCTGCGGCGGGTTCCAGACGATCGGCTTCCAGGGCGCGACCAAGCGGCGGACCAACACCTACCAGTTCGCGATCGGCGGACGCTACGACGCCGGCCCGCTGCTCGTCACCGCGGATCTCGCCCGGACCGACAGCAAGTTCAAGCTGCGCACCGAGAGCGTCGACTATCTGATCAACACCGAGAATTACACGGTCAACTGGTACACCGGACATCCTGGCGGTTCGGGCCCGACGTTCGAGATCGTCGGCCTCGATTTCGCCGACGCTTCGATCTACAATTATCGCGGCTTCTTCGAAGATTATCTGACCGCGAGCGGCAAGGATTGGCAGGGCCGGCTCGATTTCGAGTATGAGCCCGCGGGCCTCGACGTGCTGCCCAAGATTCAATGGGGCGCGCGCTACGTCGACCGCACCGCGAAACGCCGCGCCGGGGCGCGATACTTCGACGCCAACAACAGCGGCATCTTCAACATACCGATCACGGCGGTCCCGCTGAATTACCAGCTGTTCCACCCGGCGTTCAACGGTGACAATCGCAAGCCCACGCCGACGACGTGGCTGGCGCCGACCTTCGATAGCGTGTGGGACGACCTTCCCGGCCTGCGCCAGTTCAACCTCGACCAGGGCATTCCGTGCAACGCGAATTGCGACACGAATGACCCGCAGGTCGACCCGGCGCGGACCTTCTCGGTCGATGAGAAGACGCTCGCCGGCTATGCGCAGCTCAACTATCGCTTCGCGCTCGGCGACACCGTCGATCTCGATGGCCAGATTGGGTTGCGCGCGGTGCGGACCAAGGATCATGTGACCGGCACCCTGTTCCAGCCCGCGACTCCACCGGAACCGATCAGTTTCAGCAACAGCTACACCAACTGGCTGCCGAACCTGAACGCGAACCTGCGGTTCGGGTCGCAGTGGCAGCTTCGCCTCGCGGCGACGAAGACCATCACCCGGCCGTTGTTCGACCAGCTTAATCCGTCATTGTCGCTCAGCGCGCCGCCGGGCTGCGACCCGTCGCTTCCGAGCTGCGTGCGCACCGGCAGCGGCGGCAATCCCTTCCTCAAGCCGCTACGGTCGAACAATTACGACGCGAGCCTGGAATATTATTTTTCGCGCACGGGCTTCGCCTCGGCGGCCGTGTTCCAGCGCGACATGAAGGGCTTCATCGTCAACCGCACGTTCCGCTACCCCGACCCCGATCCCGACACCGGGCTCCCGCTCGAGATCACCGGACCGGTCAATACGAACAAGGGCCGGATCCGCGGTTTCGAAGCCCAGTTCACGACCTTCTTCGATTGGCAGTGGGTGCCGACCTGGGCTCGCGCGTTCGGCGCCCAGGCCAACGTCACCTACATCGATCCAAAGATCGACCTCATCGTTGCCGGCCAGGAACGCCGGATCCGCGTACCCGACGTTTCCAAATGGACCTGGAACCTGGTCGGAATGTACGAGGCGCACGGCCTGACGCTGCGGCTGTCCTACAACCACCGCAGCAGCTATCCGGAAGGGTCGATCGTCGACGACGCCGGAAGCGGCAACGGCTTCACCCGCCAGGGCCGCGGCAATCCCGTCGGCCGTCTCGACTGGTCGAGCAGCTACGCCTTCAACGACAATCTGACCTTGTTCTTCGATTGGACGAACATCCTGAAGAACCCGTTCAAGTCGGACATCGTGTGGACCAATTATGCGGGCGGCTCCGCGACCAGCCGGGAAATCTTCCCGATGGTCGTGCGGTTCGAGGAATCGGTCATTTCGGGCGGCATCCGCTTCCGCTTCGGCGGCGGCACCCCGCGGGCCGCAGCCCCGCCGCCGCCGCCGGTCCTTCCGCCACCGCCGCCCCCACCGGCGGCCGAGCCGGCGCCGCTTCCGCCCCCACCGCCGCCTCCGCCGCCCGCGGAATCCGGCGAACGCGGCTAGGGGTTCTGGCCGCCGCACCCGGCGGCGCTGGTCCGATGTTTTGCGGCTTGCCTGATCCGCGCCTGCGTGCAGGAATGGCGCGATGAACGAGCACGCGATCCGCACGGTCGTGATCGTCGGAGGCGGCACCGCCGGCTGGATGGCGGCCGCAGCCTTCTCGGTGCTGCTCGAAAAGGACGTTGTCGAGATCGTGCTGATCGAGTCCGACGAGATCGGGATCGTCGGCGTGGGCGAAGCGACCATCCCTCCGCTCATCGCCTACAACAGCATGGTCGGGATCAACGAGGACGAGTTCCTCGCGGCGTCGAAGGGGACGTTCAAGCTCGGGATCGAGTTCGTCGACTGGGGCGGGCTCGGCGAACGCTATTTCCACCCGTTCGGTCCGCACGGGCAGGACCTGCGCGGCGTGCATTTCCACCAGCTTTACCTGCGCGAGGCGAGGCGGCGCGCACTGCCCGACATTCGCGAGTGGTCGATGAGCGGGGTGGCGGCCGAGCTTGGCCGCTTCGCTCGCCCCGGGCCCGATGCGCGGCTCCCGCTGTCGCAGCTCGCTTATGCGTTCCACTTCGACGCGGCCCTGTACGGGCAGTTCCTGCGCGGGCACGCCGAACGCAACGGCGTCCGGCGGATCGAAGGCAAGATCGTCGACGTGACGGTGGACGGCGAGCGCGGCCATGTCAGCGCGGTCACGCTCGCCGACGGCACGGTGGTCGACGGCGAGCTGTTCATCGACTGCTCGGGCTTTCGCGGCCTGCTGATCGAGCAGAAGCTCGGCACCGGCTACGAGGAATGGAGCCGGTGGCTGCCGTGCGACCGCGCGGTGGCTGTGCCGAGCCGCCTTGCCGGCCCGCCCGAGCCCTTCACCCGCTCGACGGCGCGGTCGGCCGGCTGGCAGTGGCGGATCCCGCTCCAGCACCGGATGGGCAACGGGCTGGTCTATTCGAGCGCGCATTTGTCGCGCGAGGAGGCGGAGACGCTGTCGCTCGCGAACCTCGAGGGCGAGCCGCTCGCCCCGCCGCGCCACCTGTCCTTCACCGCCGGGCGGCGGCGCCTCGCCTGGAACGCGAACGTCGTCGCCATGGGCCTGTCGAGCGGGTTCATCGAGCCGCTCGAATCGACCAGCATCCACCTCGTCCAGAGCGGCATCGCCAAGCTGCTAGCTCTGTTCCCCGACCGGCGCTTCGACCCGCTCGAGCGCGACGAATACAACCGCCAGATGAAGGACGTGTTCGAGGACGTCCGCGACTTCATCATCCTGCATTACAAGGCGACGCGGCGGAATGATTCCGAATTTTGGAATTATTGCCGGACGATGGACGTGCCCGACAGCCTCGCGCGCAAGCTCGAGCTGTGGCGTTCGAAGGGTCGGCTGTTCCGCGAAGGCTGCGAACTGTTCGGGACGCCGAGCTGGGTTGCGGTTCTGCTCGGGCAGGGCATCGTGCCCGAAAATCCGGAACCGATCGCCGGAGCGATCGACGAGGAGATCCTTGCCGATGCGCTCGACAAGATGCGCCTTAGCTACCGCCGCATGGCCGAGCACATGCCGGCGCACGCCGACTTCATCGCCCAGGCCTGCCCCGCGGATTCGTCAAGCTAGCCGCGCTCGCTTTGGCCTTGCCGGCGAAGGCTCGGCGCGATCTGCGGCTTGCCGTCCTTCCAGAAGATCGGGGCGATATAGAGCTCGCGCTTGTCGGCCGCCTTGCGGCAGCCGCGCGTCGTGTCCCAGGCGTGGAAGCTGAGGAAGGTGCGCGCGCCCACCGTGAAGATACTTTGATGGCCGGGGCCGCTGAGGCAACCGGCTTCGCGGTCGTTGAAGCTGTTGAGGATCGGGTTGTCGGGCGATTTGCGGCACGGGCCGAGCGGCCCGTCGCAGTTCGCATAGCCCATCGCATAGGGCGACAGCCGCTGGTTGTCGTTCCACCCGAAATAGGCGGCCGAAAAGAACAGCTGGTAGCCGCTCGGCGCGTGGACCATCGTCGGCGCTTCGACCAGCTTCTGCTCCCACGCCTTGTCGTCGTGAATCAGCTCGACCGGTGGGCCGACGACGGACAGGCCGTCGGGCGCCAGCGCCTGGCCCCAGATCGAGCTGCGCTTGGCGACTCGGTTCCCGTCATTCTTGAAGTAGAGGTAAAGCCGGCCGTCGGCGTCGCGGAAGGCATCGGCGTCGATGCTTCCCCCGAGGTCGGTCTGGCACACGATCGGCTCGGGCCGCGGGTCGACGAACGGGCCGAGCGGGCCGGCCGCTTCGGCGACGCCGATGCACTGCGCGTTCCGCTTGCGGTCGCTCGCGGTGTAGTAGAGCAGGTACCGGCCGCCGACTTGGAAGACCGCGGGAGCCCAGGTGAAGCCGGCCTTCGCCCACGCGCCGAGCGCTGGCAGCGCGTCGCGCCGTGCGCCGCTCCCCGGGTCGGTGACGAACGACCAGTGGACGAGGTCGCGCGAGGTCGCCATCGGCACGTTGGGCCCGTCGTTGGTCGAATAAGCGATGAACTCCGCACCGTGGCGGAGGACGAACGGATCGGGGAAATTCTCCTCGAACACGGGCACGAACGATGGGGCCGAACTCGCCCCGATGCACAGCAGCGCCGCGGCGGCGACGCCGAGCCGGATGAAGTTCGCGCGTAAAGCCACCGCCGCCTCCGAAACGAGCAATGCGATTCTAGCGTTCGCGACCGCTTCCGCAATGCGTCCGGGCAATTTATGGTCGCCCCGTGCGCCCATTGCTCGCCCTGTTCGCCGCGGCGCTGGCCCTGTGCGGTTGCACCAGCCTGCAGTTCGCGCCGCCGGAGTCGGCCTATCACAACCCGGTGCTCGACGCGGACTTCCCGGATCCGGCTGTGATCCGCGCGCCGGACGGCTTCTATTATGCCTTCGCCACCCAGACCGAGCGGAATGGCAAGTGGCTCAACATCCAGGTCGCGCGTTCCGCCGATCTGGTCCGCTGGGAGCATCTCGGCGACGCGCTCCCAGCGAAGCCGGGTTGGGCCGCGAAGACGCAGGATTTCTGGGCGCCCGACGTCGTCCGCGACGGCAGCCGCTACATCATGTATTATTCGGCAAAACCCGACACCGCCGACGAGCGCCACGGCTTGTGCCTGGCGGCCGCGACGGCCAACTCGCCCGCGGGCCCCTATGTCGATATCGGCCGCCCGCTCCAGTGCGGCGAGGGATTCGTGAACATCGATCCAATGGCGTTCGATGATCCCGCGACGGGCAAGCACCTGCTTTACTGGGGATCGGGGTTCCAGCCGATCAAGGTCCAGGAGCTCGCGCCCGGCCGTCTCGCCTTCGCCGCCGGCAGCGCGCCGAAAACCCTTGTCTGGCCGAACCCGGTCAAGGACGCGTTCCCGGTGCTGGTCGAGGGTGCCTGGGTGATTCGCCGGGAGGGCTGGTATTACCTCTTCTATTCGGGCGACAATTGCTGCGGGACCAAGGCCAATTACGCGGTGATGGTCGCGCGGTCGCGCAGCGCGACCGGCCCGTTCGAGACGCTCGAGCAGGCGACTGGCAAGCCGCATAGCATCATCCTCGAGAAGAATGGCCATTGGGTCGCGCCGGGGCACAATTCGACCATCACCGATGCGGCCGGGCGCGACTGGATCCTGTACCACGCGGTCGATGCGCGGCGACCCAGGGAGAAAGCGACCGACGAGGTCAACACGCGGCGGGTGATGCTGATCGACCGCATCATCTGGGAGAACGGCTGGCCGGTGGTGAAGCGCGCCGAGCCCTAGCCGGCGAGGTCGCGGGGACGAATCAGCTCGCGAATCGTGCCCATGCCGGGAGCGACATCGGCCCAGCGGTCGATCCGCAAGTCGATCGCCGCCAAGGTCGCGGTCGGATAATCCAGGCCGACGGACCGGCGCCGGCCGGCTTCGTCTTCGACGGTGAGGGTGAGGGTCAGCGCGTGGACGCACGGGTTGTGGCCGACGATCAGCAGGTGCGACACGTGGTCGTCGGTTTCGCGGACAATCTCCAACAATGCGTCGAGCGAGTCGTCGTAAATCCGTGCGTCATAGTCCGCGTCGGGCGTGGGCAGGCATTCGGCCACCGCCCCGATCGTTTCAACGACGCGCCGCGCCGGGCTGGCGATGACCCGCTCCGGCGCCAGCCCACGATCGCGCATCGCCCGTCCGATCGCGCGCGCGTCGACTCGGCCGCGCTCGCTCAGCCGCCGGTCGAAGTCGCGTCCGCTGGCCGAATCGCTCTCGGCCGCGGCGTGGCGAAGCACGAGGAGCTGCTTCATGATTCCTCCCCGGAACGGGCGGAGCGGGCCTCAAGGCTCCGCCGATCGGAATCGGTCGGCGGAATGCCAGCGGAGGGAGGGGGGCCGCCGAGCGCCAGCTCGGTGGTGGAGGGGTCGGCCCCTCCGTCAGCCCTGGCGGGCTGCCACCTCCCCGTTCCCGGGAGGATTTGAGCGACCCGTTCAATCGCCAGCTCGAGCGGAACCCGGCGGACCGGCACGCCCGGCGGAAAGGCCGTCAGCAATCGCGACGGGAAGGCCGAGGACAGGACGACGAACAGGCCGCAATCGCCCTGGCGGCGGATGAGCCGGCCGAATGCCTGGGCAAGCCGCGCGCGGACCACGCGGTCGTCATAGGCGCTGCCGCCGCCCGCCATTCGCCGCGCGGCGTGGAGCACGGTCGGACGCGGCCAGGGCACCCGCTCCATGACGACCAGGCGAAGCGATTCGCCCGGCACGTCGACTCCGTCGCGCAGCGCGTCTGTGCCGAGCAGCGACGCGCGCGGATCGTCGCGAAAGATGTCGACCAGGGTGCCGGCGTCGATCGGGTCGACGTGCTGGGCGAGCAAGGGAAGGCCGGCGCGGGCGAGCCGGTCGGCGATGCGCGCGTGCACCGCCTTCAGCCGCTGGATCGCGGTGAACAGCCCGAGCGTCCCGCCGCCCGCGGACTCGATCAGCCGGGCATAGGCGCCCGCCAGCGCCGCGACGTCGGTGCGGCCGATGTCGGTGACGATCAGCACCTCCGAGCAAGCGGCATAGTCGAATGGGCTGTCGGCTTCGAAGTGGCGGGTCGGAGCGGGCAGGTGCATCGCCCCGGTGCGCGCCTCCGCCGCGGGCCAGCCTTCGCCGCCGCGCAGTGTCGCGGAGGTGACCAGCACGCCGTCGGCCGGAGCCATCACCGCCGCCGCCAGCGGCTTGGTCGGGTCGAGCCAGCGGCGCTGGATGGCGACGTCATACTCGCGGCCGTCGACGCGCTCGACCGCGAGCCAGTCGACGAACTCCGGATCCGCTTCGCCGCCGATCCGAGCGAGCAACGCGATCCACGCCGCAAGCGTCTCGCGGCGCCAGGAGAGGCCGCGGATCGCGCCTTCGACCCGCGCGCGAGCCTGCGAGTCGAGCCAGTCGGGCGCATCCTCGAGCACCGCTTCGAGGCGCCGCGTCAGGGCGGCCAGCGGCTTCTGCAACGCTTCGAGCGCGGCCATCGACTCGGCCGCGCGGGACACCAGGGCGCCGTCCGGCTCGGCCAGCTCGGTCTCCAGCCCGTAGCCGGCCTCCTGCGCCTTGGCGCGCGCGTAAACCGTGCCGCGGACTTCAGCTAAAAGCGCTTCGACGGCGCCGAACGGCACGCCCTCGACCAACCGCTGTAGCCAGCCGTCGGACGGCAGCGCCCGTGCCGCTTCGATCGCGGCCTCCAACGCCCGCGCGCCGTCCTCGTCGTAGGACGCGACGTCCATCAGCCGGGCGGCGAGCCCGCGGCGGCGGCCGCGCGACCGGCCCTCCGGGCCGACGATCCAGCGCCGCATCTCGATCGCTTCCTGGCCGCCGAACGCGACCGCAAAGGTCGAATCGGCGGCGTCGAACAGATGATGGCCCTCGTCGAACAGGATCCGGCCGGGCGCGTCCTCGCGAGCACGGGCGGCGTTGACCATCACCAGCGCGTGGTTGGCGATCACCAAATCGGCGTCGCGGCTCGCCCGCTCGGCGCGCTCGATGAAGCAGCGGCGGTAATGCGGGCATCCGGCATAGACGCATTCGCCGCGCCGATCGGTGAGTGCGGTCGCGCCGGCGCGACGGAACAGGCTCGGTAGCCAGCCCGGAAGGTCGCCTCCGACCATGTCGCCGTCGCGCGTATAGGCGGCCCAGCGTCCGACCAGCTGAGCGAGGATTGCCGCGCGGCCGGCGAAGGCGCCTTGAAGCGCGTCCTCGAGGTTAAGCAGGCAGAGATAATTCTCGCGGCCCTTGCGGACGACGATCTTCTTCGCTCGCTCTTGCTCATCGGCGAACAGCTTGGGCCCCTCGCCGTCGAGCTGCCGCTGCAGCGCCTTGGTGAAAGTCGAGACCCACACCGTGCCGCCCGACTGCTCGGCCCACAGCGCCGCCGGGGCGAGATAGGCGAGGGTTTTGCCGATCCCCGTGCCAGCCTCGGCGAGCAGCAGGTTGGGCGAATCCTTCGCGCGCTTGGGCGCGAACACCTGGGTGACCGCCTCGGCCATCGCCTTCTGGCCTTCGCGCGGCTCGATCCGTCCGGTCAGCCGGTCGAGCTTGTCGCGGGCGTCGACGGGATCGACGAGCACGGTGCGCGGCGGCGGGCGCTCGCCGGCCTCTTCCCATTGCTTGAGCCGAGCGAACAGCATCCGCTCGCCGCGCTCGGGCCGGGCGAGTCGGACACCGATCAGCGAGGCCCAAGGCCAGCCGAGGCGATGCAGCGTGGCGTTCGAGGTCCACGCGCCTTCGCGTTCGCGCCAGTCCGGGTCAGCGAGGACCGCGAGCAGACGCTCGGCGATCCGCCGAAGCGCCGCGGCGGCCTCGGCCTCGCCGGACGGAGGATCGAGGCCCAGCGCCTTGCTCAGGCCCGAAGGGGTCGGAACGGCGAAGCGCGCCGGATGGACGAAGGCGAACAGCTCGAGCAGGTCGAGGCCGGAAAGCTCGGGATAGCCGAGCCGCTGGCCGACCAAGGGCGCGTTGAGGATGATGTGCGGCGTCTCGGCGGCGCGGGCGATCGCCTCGCCCCGGCTCGCCTCGCGTAGGCTGCTTGCCTCGGGCCCGTCGGCGCTCGCGATCCAGATGCCCGCATGGGTTGCGTGGAGCGCGGGAAGCGGCAAAGGAGCGGGCATCCCGGCACCTTGGTCGCAAGAGAACAGAAGAGCAACGAATTTGGACGCCGAAACGCTTCGAACCGCCGCACTGGCGTCCAAGGCCTGGCCCTATGAAGAAGCGCGCAAGCTGCTGAAGCGCTGGCCAGACGGCAAGCGGGCGGGCGAGCCGATCATCTTCGAGACGGGCTACGGCCCGTCGGGCCTGCCGCATATCGGCACCTGGAACGAGGTCGCGCGCACCAGCTTCGTGCGCAACGCCTATGAAGAGCTGACCGGCAATCCGACGCGGCTGATCGCGTTCAGCGACGACATGGATGGGTTGCGCAAGGTCCCCGACAACGTGCCGCAGCAGGACATGCTCGGCGAGCATCTCGGCAAGCCGCTGACCCAAATCCCCGATCCGTTCGGCACGCACCAAAGCTTCGCGCATCACAATAACGCGATGCTGCGCCAATTCCTCGACCGCTTCGGCTTCGACTATGAGTTCGTTTCCGCGACCGATCGCTACACCAGCGGCCAGTTCGACGCCGTCATCCGCAAGGTGCTTCATGGCTGGGACGCGATCATGGGCGTGATGCTGCCGACGCTCCGCGAAGACCGCCGCCAGACTTATTCTCCGGTGCTGCCGGTCTCGCCTTCGTCGGGCCGCGTGCTGCAGGTGCCGGTCGAGGTGATCGACGCCGAGGCGGGGCTGATCGCCTTCGACGACGAGGACGGAGCCCGCGTGCAGCAGTCAGCATTCGGCGGCGCAGCCAAGCTGCAGTGGAAGGTCGACTGGGCGGCGCGCTGGGTCGCGCTCGGCGTCGATTACGAAATGGCCGGCAAGGATCTGATCGACAGCGTCGTCCAGTCGGGCAAGATCGCCCGCATCCTCGGCGGCCGCCCGCCCGAGGGCTTCAACTACGAGATGTTCCTCGACGAGAAGGGCGAGAAAATCTCCAAGTCGAAGGGCAACGGGCTCAGCCTCGAGGAATGGCTGCGCTTCGGTAGTGAGCCGAGCCTCGCCTTCTATATCTACCGCGAGCCCAAGCGGGCGAAGAGCCTGCACATCGGCGTCATCCCGCGCGCGGTCGACGAATATTGGCAGTTCCGCGGAAATTATCCGAACCAGCCGGTCGAGCAGAAGCTCGGCAACCCGGTGCATCACATCCACGCCGGCAAGGTCCCCGAAAAGACGCTTCCGTTGACCTACGGCTTGCTCCTGAACCTGGTCAGCCTGCCCGGGGTCGCGAACAAGGATACGGCGTGGAAGTTTGTCCAGCGCTACGCGCCCGGGACGTCGCCAAAGAGCGATCCCGAGCTCGACGAGCTGATCGGCCTTGCGGTCAATTATGCGCGCGATTTCGTCATGCCCGGGCTGAAGCGCCGCTCGCCGACGGCAATGGAAACCGAAGCGCTGCGCGATCTCGATGCCGAACTTGCCAAGATGCCGCCGGATTCGTCCGCGGAGGATATCCAGACGCAAGTCTTCGAAGTCGGCAAGCGCCATCCGTTCGAGAGCCTGCGGCACTGGTTCCAGGCGCTGTACGAAACGCTGCTCGGCTCGTCGCAAGGGCCGCGCATGGGCAGCTTCATCGCGCTTTACGGCATCGACAACAGCCGCCGCCTGATCGCCGAGGCGCTGGCAAGCGCCGCCTAGGGCAGGATCTCCGACGGGCTGCCGGTACCAAAGGCCGAGCGCTCCGGCGCGCGATCGATCACCACGACGGGACGGCCGGCGGACTCGGCGCCGGTCAGCGCGGCCTCGTAGGGACAGGCGGGATCGGGCGCGCCGCCCTGGTGCGCCGACAAGGGCGCGACCGCGAACAAAGCGGGCAGGACAAGCAGGGTCCGAACATGCATCGCAGATGCTCCCGCGACTCCCATAGCATTGGGCGCCCGCGCGCGGCTCGCCGTTTCGACCAACGGCACCGCCGCTTCGCGGAACGGACGAATCAGCGCCCGCGCTGGGCGTTGCCGGCTGGAGTCGCGCCGCCGGCCTTCACCGACGCGATCCAGCGGTCGATCTTCTGCTCGAGGATGGCGAGCGGCAGCGCCCCGGTCATCAGCACCTGGGCGTGAAACTCGCGGATGTCGAACTTCGGCCCGAGCTCCGCCTCGGCCTTCCGGCGCAGCCGCTGGATGGTGAGCCCGCCGACCTTGTAGGCCGTCGCCTGGGACGGGATCGCGATGTAGCGCTCGACCTCCGCGGTCGCGTCGGTTTTGCCCATGCTGGAATTGGCGAGCATGTAGTCGATGGCCTGCTCGCGGGTCCAACCCTTGGCGTGGATTCCGGTGTCGACGACCAGCCGCATGGCGCGAAGCATCTCGTCGTCCAGCGTCCCCATCCGCTGATAGGGGTCCTGGTAGAAGCCCATGTCGTAGCCGAGCGTCTCGGCATAGAGGCCCCATCCTTCCGCATAAGCGGTGTTGCCGCCGAACCTCATGAACGGGGGCAGCGCCTCATTCTCCTGCGCGAGGCTGATCTGGAAGTGATGACCCGGCGCGCCCTCGTGGAGGTAGAGCGTGGTCATGCCCGGCGTGGTGCGCGACGGCAGATCGTAAGCGTTGAAGTAGAAGACCCCCGGCCGCGACGCGTCGGGCGTTCCCGGCTCGTAGCTTCCGCCCGCCTCGAACTTCTCGCGATATTCGGGATAGGGCCGGATCTCGAGCCGCGTCTTCGGAAATGTCGAGAAATATTCGGGAAGCCTGGCGTCGACCTTCTTGCCGATGTCGTAATAGCCCTGCGTCAGCGCCTCCCGGCTCGGCATTTTGAACTTGGGGTCGGTGCGCAGATACTCGAAGAACTGCTGGAGGTTGCCGTTGAAGCCGACCTCGGTGCGGACCTTCTCCATGTCGCCCTTGATCCGCGCGACTTCGCTCAGCCCGAGGTTGTGGATTTCGTCGGGAGTCAGCGGCAGCGTGGTCGTCGACTGGATCAGGTAGGCGTAAAGCTTGTCTCCGCCCTTCATATATTTGAGGCCGACTCCGTCGCGCGCATGGCCGAGATATTCGTCGCGGAAGAAATCGCGCAGGCGGGTCAGCGCGGGATAGATTTGGTCGGTCACGGCCGCGCGGTAGGCGGTCGTCAGCCGCGCCTTGTCGGCCTCGCTGAACCCGGCCGGGAACTGCTTCACCGGGCCGAAATAAGGCGACTCCTCGGGGCTGAGCTTCAGCTGGTTATCGAGCTGCTCGATCATGTTGCGGACGGTCATCTTGGTGTCGACGACGCCCGCTTTCTCGCCCTCGCGGAAGCGGCCGATCGCGCGATCGAGGAAGACCACGAAGTCCTGGTGGCGCTTCAGATTATTCTGATAGTCGGCGACCGTCTTGAACGGCGCCGCGCCCTTGCCGCTGGCGAAGTTCGGATAAAAAGTGTGCACGCCGAAGAAGTGGTTGATCGGCCGCACCTTCGTCAGCGCCAGCAGGTCGGGCTGATAGCCGCGAAGCGTGTCCTTGGTCGTGAACTCGAACGTGTCGTAGGCGATCTGGTCGGTCGCGTTGAGCTGGTTGCGCGGGATTGTCCGAAGAACGGCGAGGTCGTGCTCGGCCGCGGCCTTTTCCTTCGCATAATATTCGTCGGTGATGAAATCGCCGAGCCGGTCGGCGTAGCGCATGTCGCCGCGGAAGATGGCGCTGATCGGGTTGCGCTTGAGGCTGGCTTCGTCGCTGTCCTTGAACAGTTTGAACAGGCGGTCGTGCGCGCTTTGCTGCGCAGCGGTCGCCGGCGCCGCCGCAGCGGGCGTCTGCGCGGCAACCGGGCCGGCAAGGGCGAGCAGCGACGCGGACAGGATCAGGCGAGCGGCAGCAATCATTTGAACATCCCCGGTGGCGAATGAAGTGTGTTAGGCCACTAATGCAGAAGGGGCGCCGCGGCAATGCCGCAACGCCCCTTCGACCAACGGGTCCCGACGCTCTACCAGAAGAAGTTGTAGATCACGTCCACCACCCGGCCGTTCCAGGTGTCGACGAGCAAGGCGTCGTCATAATAGCGGATCCAGCGGTAGCCCGGCGGCGCATAGGGCAACCGGTACCGCCACGGGTCGTGGATCCAGTAGCGGCTGCCGTAATAGCTCGGCCACAGCCGCCACCCGATCGAATAGGGCCGGTAGTTCCAGCCGAACGGATCGTAATAGATGCCGATGCGGAAGATCGAGCGGTTCTTGCGCCGCCAGTCGCGCCAGTCATAGCGCTTGTCCTTGCGCCAGTGGCTGGTGCTCCACTGGACCGTGTCGCCGCGCCGGCGCTCGACCCGCAGCGGCGGCTGCGTGCCTTCGCGCGGGGTGTTGCTGACCACGGGCACGCGGTTGCGCAGGACGCGCGGGAGCGGCCGGGCCTGCTGGCGCAATGTCGGCGCCGCGCGATCCTCGATCGTCGGCGGCGGGGCCTCGACCACGCGCGGACCGCGCCAGTTGCGAACGCTGTCCGCCGGCTGGGCATTGCCGCCGGGCTGAAGCGCGGGCTGCTCGCCGCCGCCCGAACGCTCGGAACGGACGAAGCGGCCGCGGGCCTCGGCTTCCTGCCCGCCGTTGCCGCGCTCGACCCGCATCACCGGCCGGTCCTGCCCGCCGGCATTGTCGGCGCGGTTGAAGCGCGGCCGTTCCGCGGAGCGGTCGTTCCCGGAGCGCTCGCCGCGCGCGCGCTCGTTGCCGGCGGCGCGCTCGCTGCGCGCTTCGGCCTTGGCTTCCTGCCGCGCTTCGCGGTCGGCCTGCCTGCGGATGATGTCTGCGGGACCGGCAAGCGCGGGTGTCGCGACGCCGGCCATGAGAAGAACAGCAAGAAGCTTACGCATGGGATGTTCCCCGAAATGACTCGTTACAACGTTACGTCGGTTGGTGCTCCTCGTCAGATGAAGTGCCGCTGAATGACTGTTTCGGCTGCGGTACAGCTTTGGGAATGGCCGCGGCGCGCGCGATCGCCTGGCGGATGCGCGGATAGGCCCCGCAGCGGCAGATGTTGGGCAGCGCCGCGATCTGCTCGCGGGTCGGCGCGGGGCTCGCGTCGAGCAGCGCCGCGATCGCCATGATGAACCCCGGCTCACAATAGCCGCACATCGTCGCCTGCTCGGCCAGCCACGCCTGCTGCACCGGATGCGCGCCGCCCAGGCCCTCGATCGTGGTGACCACGGCCCCTTCGAGGTCGCGGATCGGGACGGCGCAGCTCAGCGCCGCCTTGCCGTCCACGATCACCGTGCAGGCGCCGCAATCGCGGCTGTCGCAGCCATATTTGGTGCCGGTCAGGTTGGACGCGTCGCGCAGCGCCCACAGCAGGGGCGTGTCGGGATCGAGCTTGTAATGCACGCCTTCGCCGTTGACCGTCATCCGCGTCATTCCCTGACGCTAGCGCGCGGGGCGCGCCGCTGCCAAGATGCAGGCATGGGGACGGTCCCGACCAGCCTGGGCTATGCAATCGGCCACACCGAAGCCGGCGGCGGAAGCGCGACTCCGATCGTCTTCTTCCACGGCGTCGGCTCCGACAAATCGGTGTGGCGGCCGCAGCTCGATCATTTCGCAGCCGAGCGCCGCGCGGTTGCCTTCGATTACCCCGGCTATGGTGACAGCGATCCCGCGCCCGGCGGCACCACGCGCGACGATTATGCGGCGGCGATCCTCTCGGCGATGACTGGGCTCGGCGTCGAGCGCGCCCATCTCTGCGGCCTTTCGCTCGGCGGCGTGGTCGCGATTGCGGCGCATCATGCGGCCCCGGAGCGGATCGCGTCGCTGATCCTCGCTGATACGTTCGCCGTCCATCCCGACGGCCGGGGCATCTACGACCGGTCGATCGCCGCGAGCAGCGACCTGCGCGCGCTCGCCGAGGCGCGGGTCGACGTGCTCCTCGGCCAGCCGGCGGACCCCGCGGTTCGCGCCGACGTCGTCGAGACGATGGCCCGGATCGACCCGGCCGCTTATTGCATCGGCGCCGAGGCGGTGTGGCTCGCTGATCAGACCGAGCGGGCCCACGACATCCGCGTGCCGACGCTGGTCGTCTGCGGCAGCGAGGACAAGGTCACGCCGCCGGCCCTGTCGCTCGCGCTCACCCAGCTGATTCCCGGCGCCCGCTCCGAACTGATCGCAGGCGCGGGACATATCTCCAACCTTGAGAAACCGGACGCCTTCAACACCCTCGTCGGCGCCTTCATCCGCGGCGTCGATTCGCGGTCAGGCTAGCGTCCGCTTTCGACCCATTGCGGACATTCGATCGAAGGGTCACGATAGGCTCATGAAAGGTAACGTGTCTCGGCTTTGGACTCGCGGGCGAATCCTCGGGGCGGCCGGAAGTGCTTTACTGCTCGCTTACTTTATCGTCCCGCCGGTCTGGGATCTCGCAAACCGTCCGTGCGACCTCTCTCCGATGTGCCCCGCCCCCATAGAGACGGGCGTCGTTCCTGTTCTCAGCATCTTCGGTTTGTATTGCTTGCTCGTCGGATATTTTATCAGCCGGATTGTGGATGCGGGGCCGCAAGATCGACCGACGGTCGGCATTGTTTTTCTGTTGGCGTTGGGCCTGTTTGGTGGATTTCTTTGGTTGATGATTCACGCCGCATTTTGGTGAGGCGCTCATGTCCGCTTTCCACCCAGAGCAGACATAAGGCTGTCCTACAGGCGCGGTGCTGTGCCATGCTGCGGCAATGCGGTTTCGCGCTTCTCGCTTGAGCTTCGTTTCAGCATCGCCGGGCGCAGCCGCTTGCGCGCGCACGTGCGGCTTCGCTGCTTTCGCTGCGTTTCGTGGACCCGCCCGAAACATGCTGGTCACTGCGAACATTCGCGAACATTCGGACCAACCCGCGTGAAAATCGCGTGCATCGGCGGCGGGCCGGCGGGGCTCTATTTCGCGATCTCGATGAAGTTGCGCGATCCGGCGCACGAAATCGAAATCTTCGAGCGCAACGCGCCGGGCGTGACGTTCGGCTGGGGCGTGGTCTTTTCCGATCTCACCGTCGACAACATCACCAGGAACGATCCGGCTTCGGCCAAGGCCATCACCGATGAGTTCGCACATTGGGACGACATCGACGTCCATTATCGCGGCGAGACAATGACCTCCGGCGGGCACGGCTTCATCGGCATCGGCCGCAAGCGCCTGCTCGAGATCCTCCAGGACCGCGCGCGCGCCCTTGGCGTCGGGCTTCATTTCGAAGCCGAGTGCGATCCTGCCGACCCGAAGTGGAAGGACTATGACCTGGTCATCGCCTCGGACGGCGCCAATTCGCGCTTCCGCGACGCGAACGCGCAGGCGTTCGGGGTCGACATTGACGTGCGACGCAACAAGTTCGTCTGGCTCGGCACGACCAAGGCGTTCGATGCCTTCACCTTCGCCTTCGAAGAGACCGAGCACGGGTGGATCTGGGCGCACGCCTACCGCTTCGCACCCGACGCCTCGACCTTCATCGTCGAGTGCAACGAGCAGACCTGGCGCGGCTTCGGCTTCGACCGGATGAGCCAGGAGGAAAGCATCGCGGCGTGCGAGAAATTGTTCGCGAACTATCTCGACGGTCACGAATTGCAGTCCAACGCCTCGCACCTGGTCGGGTCGGCCGCCTGGCTCAACTTCCGGCGGATCAAGTGCGAGCGGTGGAACGCGGGCAACGTCATCCTGCTCGGCGACGCCGCGCACACCGCCCATTTCTCGATCGGCAGCGGCACCAAGCTCGCGCTCGAGGATGCGATCAAGCTGGCCGATGTCTTGTCCCGCACCTCGCCGTCATTGCGAGGAGCGCTAGCGACGAAGCAATCCAGAGGCGCGGAGTCTGGATTGCTTCGCTCCGCTCGCAATGACGGCAGCCTTTCGTTGGAGGCCGCGCTTGACGAATATGTCGCCGAGCGGAACCTCGAGGTGCTCAAGCTGCAGAACAGCGCGCGCAATTCGACCGAATGGTTCGAGACGCTCGAGCGCTACACCCATTTCGAGCCGCTCCAGTTCGCTTATACCTTGCTCACCCGGTCGCAGCGCATCAGCCACGAGAATCTGCGCCTCCGCGATCGCGAATGGCTCGAAGGCGTCGAGCGCTGGTTCTGGAAGCGCGCCACTGAAGGACGCTCGAACAAAAGTGCGCCGCCGATGTTCGCGCCGTTCAAGCTGCGCAAGATGGAATTGGAAAACCGCATCACCGTCTCGCCGATGGCGATGTATTCGGCGGTGGACGGCGTGCCCAACGACTTCCACCTCGTTCATCTCGGCGAGCGCGCGATCGGCGGCGCGGGTCTGGTGTTCACCGAAATGACGTGCGTGTCGCCGGAAGGGCGGATCAGTCCCGGCTGCACGGGCATGTGGAACGTCGACCATGTCGCGGCGTGGAAGAGGATCGTCGATTTCGTCCATTCGCAGTCAAAGGCGAAAATCTGCCTCCAGCTCGGCCATTCGGGCGGCAAGGGCTCGACCCGGCTCGGCTGGGAAGGCGACAATATGCCGCTCGACGACGGCAATTGGCCGGTGATGAGCGCGAGCGACGTCCCCTGGTCGCCGGCCAACCAGGTACCGCGGCCGATGACGCGGGCCGACATGGACGCGGTCCGCGACCAATTCGTCGCCGCGGTGAAGATGGGCCTCGAATGCGGCTTCGACATGGTCGAGCTGCACGCCGCGCACGGCTATCTCTTGTCGAGCTTCATCACCCCGCTGCAGAACCGGCGGACCGACGAATATGGCGGGTCGCTCGACAACCGTCTCCGCTACCCGCTCGAAGTGTTCGCGGCGATGCGCGCGGCCTGGCCGTCGGACCGACCGATGTCGGTGCGAATCTCGGCGACCGACTGGGCCGGCGAGGACGGCATCACGCCCGACGATGCGGTGATTGTCGGCGAAGCCTTTGCGCGCGAAGGCGCGGATTTGATCGACGTCTCGGCCGGGCAGACCTGGGCCGAGCAGCAGCCGGTCTATGGCCGCATGTTCCAGACGCCCTTTTCCGACAAAATCCGCAACGAGGCGAAGCTCGCGACCATGGCCGTCGGCAACATTTACGAGCCCGACCATGCCAACTCGATCCTCGCGGCCGGGCGCGCTGACCTCGTCGCGCTCGCCCGCCCGCACCTGATCGACCCGATGTGGACCCTGCGCGCCGCGGCGCAGCTCGATTACCGCGACGTGCATGTCCCGCCGCAATATCTCGGTGGAATGGGCCAGCTCGCGCGCAATCTCAAACGCGAGGCGGAGATGGCCGCAGCGCTGAAGGTTTAGAGCGCCGCCGGCTCGAGGAACACGCCGCCGGCCTCGTTGCCGCAAGTCCAGCGGATGATCGCGCGAACCGGCGCGAGTTTGGCCACCTGGAGCCACACTTCCGACCCGACCTCCAGCTCGGAACGCGACTCGAGCTTGAAGCCCTCGCGGCTGACGTCGGTAATGACGACGTCAAGCGCGCAGCCGTCCTCCTCGACGAGCACGGCTTCGCAGCGCACGGTGATGCGCGGCTCGCGCCTGGCGTAGCCGGCCGCCTCGATCTTCCTGTTCACACCCATTGTGGTCCCCTTTACGCACGGGGACGGGGTTCACCGCCGCGCGCCGAGGCGCGCGATCCGATCACTGGATGAGGGCGAACGTCCACTTTCGCCTTCACCGGTTTCCACGTCCAAGCCGGCAGACTGGCATGGACGAATTAACAGCAGGCTGAACGGGCGTGGTTGGCGCGCGGTTAACCGTTAAATCACCGCTCAGCCGTCGAGCGCGTCGGCGAGACGGTTGCGCAGCTCGATCAGGCGGAAGACGTCGACCGCCGACGAGGCTGGCTGCTCGGCGGCGGGCGAAGGCTGGGCGGCGATCTCGCGCGGGACGGCGGACACTTCGAGCGCCTGGGCGTGGCGCTCGCGCAGCAGCTTCTGAACGCCGCGCACCG
Source organism: Sphingomicrobium sp. (assembly GCA_035281125.1). Classification (GTDB taxonomy): domain Bacteria; phylum Pseudomonadota; class Alphaproteobacteria; order Sphingomonadales; family Sphingomonadaceae; genus Sphingomicrobium. Next base: position 44,952 of record DATEEM010000011.1, read on the forward strand.
TATATCCTTCCTCGTTCAGCAGCCGGTGGATTCGCCGCGCCAGCTCGACGTCGGCGGGCCGGTAGTAGCGGCGGTTGCCGGCGCGCTGCATCGGCTTCAGCTGCGGGAAGCGAGTCTCCCAATAGCGCAGGATGTGCTGGGCGACGCCCAGCTCCTCGGCCAATTCGCCGATCGTCTTGAGCGCGCCGGGGTCCTTCTCTCCGGCGGTCGGCAAGCTTAGCCCTTCGCGATCCGGTCGCGCATGATCTGGCTCGCGCGGAAGGTCATCACCCGCCGCGGAGCGATCGGCACCTCGACGCCCGTCTTGGGATTGCGCCCGATCCGCTGGCCCTTGTCGCGCAGGATGAAGGTGCCGAAGCCCGACACCTTGACGTTGCTGCCCTGCGCCAGCGCGTGGCACATGTGATGCAGGACCCGCTCGACGACGTTCGCGGATTCGGCGCGCGACAGGCCGAGCTTGCGATGGACGACGTCGGCGAGGTCCGCGCGCGTCAGCGTGCCGTTCACACCGGACTCGTTGTTGACTCGCGCGATGCCGAGATCCGCCATGATCTTCTCCAGTCTGTCACGGCGTGCCCCCCGCCGCTTCAATACACTTACGTAATGGAAACCCACCGTGTCGGCAATTCGACATTCGCCGGATTGCCGAGATTTTTCAATACCTGAGCGCCGCTGCGCCCCATGTAAAGCCACCACCCATCGCTTCGAGGACGACAATGTCCCCGCGCTTGATTCGACCATCCCTGACGGCCGCGTCAAATGCAAGCGGGACCGATGCCGCCGACGTGTTGGCATGCTCATCGACGGTGACGATGACCTTTTCGGCGGGCAGGCCGAGCTTCTTCGCGGTCGCGTCGAGGATTCGTGCATTGGCCTGGTGCGGGACCACCCAGTCGACGTCGTCCGCCGTCAGTCCGGCGGCATCGAGCACCTCGTGCATCACGTCGGCGAGATTGACCACGGCGTGGCGGAAGACCTCCCGGCCTTTCATCCTGAGCTTCCCGACGGTGCCGGTCGTCGACGGGCCGCCGTCGACGAACAGCAGGTCATTGTGGCGACCGTCGGCGTGGAGCCGCGTCGCCAGGATGCCGCTTTGCGTATCTTCCGCTCCGAGCACGAGGGCGCCCGCGCCGTCGCCGAACAGGACGCAGGTCGCGCGGTCTTCCCAGTCGAGGATGCGGCTGAAGGTCTCGGCCCCGATCACCAGCGCCTTGCGACTGTTGACCGCACGTAGCATCGAGTCGGCGACGCTCAGCGCATAGAGGAAACCGGTGCACACTGCGTGGACGTCGAACGCGATGCAGTCGGCGATGCCGAGCGCGGCCTGGACTTTGGTCGCCGAGGACGGGAAGGTCTGGTCGGGCGTCGCGGTGGCCAGCACGATGAGATCGATCTCGGACGCCGGGACACCGGCATGCTCGAGCGCACGGCGCGCTGCGTCCGTAGCGAGGCTTGCCGTCGTCTCGTCGTCGCCGGCGAGGTAGCGGCTGCGAATCCCGGTGCGCTCCACGATCCAGGCGTCGGACGTCTCGACGGTCTCGGCGAGCTCGTCGTTGGTCACGCGCCGCCGCGGCAGCGCCGACCCGACGCCGAGGACGACTGAACGCAGGCTCACTGCGCGGCCTCGTCGGCGAAGGCGTGGGCACGGAAGTTGTCGAGGTCCTCACCGATCTTGCGGGTGATGTCGTTGCGGACCATCCGGGCCGCGACTCCGATGGCGTTGGCGACGCCCTTCGGCGTGGCGCTCCCGTGGCTCTTCACCACCAGGCCGTTGAGCCCGAGGAAGACCGCGCCATTATGGTTGTTCGGATCGAGATGGACCTTGAGCAGGTTGAGCGCCGGCCGCGACAGGGCGAAGCCGGCCTTCGAGCGCAGCGAGCTCTTGAAGGCGCGGCGCAGCAGGTCGGTGACGAAGCGGGCGGTGCCCTCGGCGGTCTTCAAGGCGATGTTGCCGGAAAAGCCGTCGGTCACGACCACGTCGACCGCGCCTCGGGAGAGCTGGTCGCCCTCGGTGAAGCCGTCGAAGCGAAGCGGAAGATAGTCGGCTTCACGCAGCAGAGCGGCGGCTTCCTTGAGCTCGTCGGTGCCCTTCAATTCCTCGGTGCCGATGTTGAGCAACTTGACCCGAGGCTTGGCGATTCCGAGCACGGTTCGGGCATAGGCCGAGCCCATGACCGCGAACTGAACGAGGTTCTGGGCATCGCACTCGGTGTTGGCGCCGAGGTCGAGCATGATGACGTCGGTTTCGCCGAGTGTTGGCAGCAGCGCGGCCAAGGCCGGGCGGTCGATTCCCGGCATAGTGCGAAGAGCGAGCTTCGACATGGCCATCATCGCTCCGGTGTTGCCGCCGGACACGGCGGCGTCCGCGAGGCCTTCCTTGACCGCGTTGATCGCCATTCCGAGCGAGGTCGTCCTGGCGCGGCGGATCGCCTGACTCGGCTTTTCGCTGGCTTCGATCGCCTCGGGCGAATGGACCACCGTCGCACCGCGCAACCCGTCGTGCTTCGGCAGCTCGGCCGCGATCTCCTGCTCGTCACCGTAGATCGCGAATTGAAGTGAAGGGTCGCTGCGAATTGCCCGGGCCGCGCCCGCGATCATTGCGGTGGGACCGCTGTCGCCGCCCATAGCGTCGATCGCGATTCGCGGGCCCCCGGTCATTGCGAGGCCGTTGCCGTTCAGCCCTCGGGCGAAACGATCTCGCGGCCATTATAGTGGCCGCAGGCCGCGCACATGTTGTGCGGCAGCTTCAATTCGCCGCAGTTCGGGCATTCCTGGAACTTGGTCGGCGTCAGCGCATGGTGACTGCGGCGCATGTTGCGCTTCGACGGCGATGTTTTTCTCTTGGGGACAGCCATTGCGGCACCTTTAATAGCAATAAAAATTGCGACGATCTGCGCCTATTCCCGGCGGGAAAGTCCCGCGGCGGCGGCCGGATCGTCGCGAACCGCGCCCCTATAGCGAATGGGGACGAGGTTGCAAGTCAGGCGGCGAGCGCGGCGTCGCCGACGAACGGATTGGTCCGCCGCTCGTGGCCGAAGGTGGACATCGGTCCGTGGCCGGGGACGAAAGCGGTGTCGTCGCCCATGGACCACAGCTTGGTCGTGATCGAGTGGATCAGTTGCTGCTGATTTCCGTGCGGGAAGTCCCAGCGGCCGACCGAGCCCTGGAACAGAACGTCGCCGACGATCGCCAGCTTCGATTCCGGATGGTGGAAGACGACGTGACCAGGCGTGTGGCCGGGGCAATGGCGGACATCAAGAGTCAGCTCGCCGACGGTGACGATGTCGCCGTCGTTCAGCCAGCGCGCGGGCGTGAACGGGCGCCCGGTGATACCGTAGCGCTGCCCATCCTCATCGAGCCGGGCGATCCAGAACAGGTCATCCTCGTGCGGGCCCTCGATCTCGACGCCCAATTCCTCGGCGAAGATGGCGGCCCCGCCGCAATGGTCGATGTGGCCGTGGGTGAGCAAAATCTTCTCGATCGTCACGCCCGCCTGTTCGGCTGCGGCCTTCAAGCGCGGCAAGTCTCCGCCGGGATCGGTGAAGGCGCCGCGCATCGTTTTCGTGCACCAGATCAGGCAGCAGTTCTGCTGCAGCGGAGTCACCGGAAGGATCGCGGCGCGAAGCGGTGGATCAATGCTCACTTGGCCGGCTCGAGCGTCGCCATCGACGGCGGCTGGTCCGTCATCGCGGCCGAAACCGCCTCGGCCTGGCGGAGCACGCGCAAGACATTGCCGCCGGCAAGCTTGGCGAGGTTAGCGTCGCTCCAGCCGCGGCGTATCAGCTCGGCGAACAGCTTGGGATAATCCTCGACCCCGTCCAGCCCCTCGACGGTGACGTCGATGCCGTCGAGATCGCCGCCGATCCCGACATGGTCGTAGCCCGCAACCTTCACGGCGTGCTCGATATGGTCGGCGACCTTGGCGACGGTCACCCGCGGCCGCGGATGCGCTTTCTCCCAGGCCTTGATCCCGGCCTCCTGCCGATCCTTGCTGAAGGAATAGAGCGATTTCAGCCGCGCCTCCTCGGCCGACCGTTCGCGCGACCAGGCCCAATGCTCGGCATCGAGAAAGGTCGGGACGAAGGTGATCATGATTACGCCGCCGTTGGCCGGGAGCAGCCGCAGCACGTCGTCGGGGACGCTGCGCGGATGCGGGTTGAGCGCATGGACGTCGGAATGGGAGAAGATTACCGGCGCCTTGCTCGCCGCGATCGCATCCCTCATCGTCGCCGGCGAGACGTGGCTCAGGTCGACGAGCATCCCGAGCCGGTTCATCTCCTTCACCACTTCGAGGCCGAACGGGCTGAGGCCGTCGTGCCTGGGTTCATCGGTGCCGGCGTCGGCCCATTCGGTCGTCTGGTTGTGCGTCAGCGTCATGTAGCGAACGCCGAGATTGTAGAATTGGCGGAGCGCGGGCAGCGAGCCGTCGACCTGGCGGCCGCCCTCGATCCCGAGCATCGACGCGACCTTGCCCGAGCGGTGGATGCGGACCATGTCGGCCGCGGTGGACGCAAGCTGAAGGTCGCGGGGATATGCGTCGATGATTCGCCGTGCCGTGTCGATCTGCTCGATGGTCGTGCGGATCGCTTCGTCGCCCGTGATCGTGCCGCTGATGTAGACCGACCAGAACTGGCCGCCGACCCGCCCCTGTCGCAACCGCGCCATGTCAGTCATCAAGGGCTTGTCCCGCTTGTCCGTGCCGCTTTCGAGACCGACGACGCTTTGCCCATGATTCTCGCGGAGCGACCAGGGCAGGTCGTTATGGCCGTCGATCAACGGCGTCCGCTTGAGGATGCGGTCGATTCGCGCCTGGATCTTGGGATCGACCGGCTGGGCTGCGGCGGGGACGGCCATGGTCGCGATCGCGGCGGCGAACAGGATACGCGTGTTCATGCCGACCGCTCTAGGAAGAGCAGAGGGGCCGCGCAATTCCGCGCTTGTCCTTTGTCGCATCCCCGACAATGAAAGGGAGGGATGAGCGACCTCGAAGAAGTGATGCGGTTCGACCCCGAGCACGGGCTCGCCGACCTCGACGACCATTTGAACCGGCTCAGCGCGGCGGCCGCGGCGCAAGGCTTCAACTTCGATCGCCACGCGGCGCGCAACGAGCTCCAGGCAGCGACCTTTGGCAAGCGGCATCCGGCAATCGCACGGTTGCTGCTCAGCCCGAGCGGGGCGATGGCGATCGAGGTGAAGGCGGAAGATTAGGCGGCGAGCGGGAAGCGGAGCAGCCGATCGGAGACGGGGACCAAGGCGGCGGCGCCCGGGCCGACATTGCCGACGATCTCTGGATGATGGGCGTCGAGCCCGCCGGTCAGCGAGCCGAAGGCGGGCAAGATCAGCTTGGTCGGTGAAACGACGAAGCAGCGGCGCGAGACACGGCGGCCGCTGATGCTGACACGGAGCTTGGGGTGGAAATGCCCGGACATCTCCGGCCGCGGCTCGCCGCGGACCGCTTCGTGGCGGAGGATGATGCCGCCGAGCTCGATTTCGTCGGCGAGCTTGCCGCCGCAATGGTCGGCGAAGCCCGGATCATGATTGCCGACGATCCACGTCCAGTCGAGGCGGGCCGTAAGATCGAGCAGCAGCGCGCGGGCGCCCGCAGGGAGCCGGTCGCAGCCGGACCGGTCGTGGAAGCTGTCGCCGAGGCAATAGAGCCGCGCCGCGCCCGTTTGCTCCACGACCGTCGCAAGCGCGCTCAGCGTCGCATGCGAATCATAGGGCGGCAGGAACTGGCCGAGCCGGGCGAACCAGCTCGCTTTCTCGAGGTGCAGGTCGGCGACGAGCAGGGCGCTGCGCGCCGGCCAGAACAGTGCTCCGTCGCGCGTAGCGTGAAACGTTTCGTCTGCGAACGAAAAGGGAACCATCGTTCCGTCATTGCGAGGAGCGGAGCGAGGAAGCAATCCAGAATCGAACGGCGTGAGGCTGGATTGCTTCCCCCGGCTCAGGGCCGGGGTCGCAATGACGACTGTGGCTACTCCAACCCTATCACATGATCGCGCAGCGCTCGCGCATCGTGGAGCGCATTGTGCGGAACCTTGCTGTTGGCAGCGGTCGAAAAGCCCGACAGCTCCACGAAGCGGAAGATGAGGGGTGGCACTTCGACCATCGTCCCAGGGCCGGTCAGAAGTAGCGCATTGAACAAAGCGATGTCCTCGGGCCAGTCGGCGACGATCACCGGATCGGGATCGCCTGAGAGATAATGCGCGATGGTACGGGCCGCGTCCTCACGGCTGAGCCGCGGCGAGACCAAGGGTTCGGGGACGCTGTCGAGATAGGGGACGACGTTGCGCTCGACCCATTCCTCCAGCGCGCCGTTCCAGTCGAGGGTGAGGTACAGCTCTTCGCCATCGTCCGGCACGAGCGCCAGCGACAGGAGCGCGCCGCCCCAGCCGTTGTATTCGGTGTCGAGGAAGTAGCGCACTCCCCCGCGCTTAGCGCGAGCGGAACGAAGTGCAATCGTCGGTGGGCAGAGGCCGGTCCTTGCGGCAGCGCTTCTCGAGCAGGCGCAACTGGCGACCCCGCTCTTCCTCCTGCTTGCGAATCTCGCGGCCGCGCCTCTCGTCGGCCTCGGACTGACTGGTGGTCGCCGCGTCGACCCCGGCGGACGCGGCCTTCACCGGAATCGACACGACCTCGACCGCGGTCTCTGCGACGTCCTTGACGATGCAGCCGGCGAGCACGGGCGCCAAGGCAAGGACCAGCAAAATTCGCATGCGAGAAGCTTACAGGCTCATCGCCTCGGCGGCGAGCGCCTCGGCTTGAGTCAGGACCGCCTCGTCGGCTTCGGCGCCCGGCGGCAGCGCCTCGCGGCCGACGATGACCATCAGCGGCACCGCCATCGGCGTGATTCGGTCGGTCTCGACATGGAGCATGGTCGCCGAAGCGCGATCGACCAGGCGGACGAGGCGCCCGAGCTCGGTCATGCGCCGCCGGGCGTCGTCCCAGGCGGCACGCAAGAGCAGGTGCTGCGGCTCGTAGCGGCGGAGCACGTCGTAGATGAGGTCGGTCGAGAAGCTGACCTGGCGACCGGTCTTCTTGCGGCCGGGATGGTGGCGCTCGACGAGCCCGCCGATCACCGCAACCTCCCGAAACGCGGTTTTCAGCAGGTAGGAGCTTTCGACCCACTCGATGAATTCCTGCTCGAGGATGTCCGCCGAAAACAGCGATTTCGGGTCCCGGATCGGCTCTAGGCCGTAGCAGGCGAGGCCGTAATCGTTGGCTACGAAACCCAAAGGCTTCAGCCCGGCTTTCTCCATCCGCTTGGTCAGCAGCATGCCGAGCGACTGGTGCGCGTTCCACCCCTCGAAGCTGTAGGCGACCATGTAATGCTGGCCTTCGTGCGGGAAGGTCTCGACCAAAAGCTGGTGCGGCGCGGGCAGGACCGAGCGTTCGGACTGGACCTCGAGCCACTCGCGGACGTCGTCAGGGAAGCGCGACCAGTCGTCGCGGTCGGCGAGCATCTGGCGGACGCGGTTCGCGAGATGGGTCGACATGCTCATCCGCTGCCCGCCGTAGGTGACGACCTGGGCCGATTTGCTCGAGGCGCGGACGATGATGTCGGTGTCCTTGAACTGCTCGACCTCGAGGCTGAGGCCGGCGAAGAAGAAACGGTCGCCCGGCGCCAGGACCGACGCGAAGCCTTCTTCGACCGTGCCGAGCCTGCGGCCATTGCGGAAGCGGACGGTCATCAGCGGCTGTTCGACGATCACGCCCGCGTTGAGGCGGTGCTGCTGGGCGATCGCCGGACGCGCGACGCGCCACGTCCCGCCGGGCCCGGGCACCAGCCGGCGGAAGCGGTCATAGGCCTTGAGCGCGTAGCCGCCGGTGGCGATGAAATTGAGGACTTCCTCGAACGTTTCCTGCCTGAGGCCCGCATAAGGCGCTGCGGAGCGCACCTCGGCGAGCAGCGCGTCCTGCCGGAACGGCGCGGCGACGGCGACGCCAAGGATATGCTGGGCGAGCACGTCGAGCGCGCCAGGGCGGAAGATCTCGGGATCGAGCTCGCCGTCGCCGATTGCGTCGAGCGCGGCGCGCGCCTCGAGATATTCAAAGCGGTTGCCCGGCACGATCATGCCCCGCGACGGCTCGTCGAGCCGGTGGTTGGCGCGGCCGATGCGCTGCAGGAGGCGCGAGCTGCCCTTGGGCGCGCCCATCTGGACGACGAGGTCGACGTCGCCCCAGTCGATGCCGAGGTCGAGGCTGGCGGTGCAGACCAGGCCGCGGAGTCGGCCCGCGGCCATCGCCGCCTCGACTTTGCGCCGCGCCTCGACCGCGAGGCTGCCGTGATGGATGCCGATCGGCAGTCCGGTCTCGTTGGCGTCCCACAATTTCTGGAAGATCAGTTCGGCGAGCCCGCGCGTGTTGCAGAAGACGAGGGTGGTCTTGTGCTGCTCGATCAGCCGCATCACGTCGCCGATCGCGTGGTAGCCGGAATGGCCACCCCACGGGATTTTCTCCTCGGGAATCAGGATCGAGAGGTCGGGCTCGGCCCCAGGATCGCCGATGACGAGGTCGACCAGCGCCAGGTCGGCGTCGGGGGCGAGCCAGGAGCGGTAAGCGTCCGGGTCACTGATCGTCGCCGACAGGCCGACCCGCCGGAGCCCGGGGGCGAGCGCCTGGAGGCGGGCCATCGACAGGCTTAGCAGGTCGCCGCGCTTGTCCTTGGCGAAGCCGTGAAGCTCGTCGACGACGATGGTCCGGAGGCCGGCGAACATCTGGGGCGAATCGGGATAGCTCAGCAGCAGGCTGAGCGATTCGGGCGTGGTCAGGAGGATCTGGGGCGGGCGCAGGCGCTGCCGCGCCTTGCGGTCGGACGGCGTGTCGCCCGTGCGGGTCTCGACGCGGATGTCGAGACCCATCTCCTCGACCGGGCCGATCAAATTGCGCTGGACGTCCACCGCCAGCGCCTTCAGCGGCGAGACGTACAATGTGTGCAGGCCGACTTCTCCCCTCCCCTTGATGGGGAGGGGCGGGGGTGGGGTGATCGGAGACGCACGGAGGGGCTCTGACAGCACCCCCTCCCTGCCCTCCCCCATCGAGGGGGAGGGATTCATCATCTCCGCCAGCTCGCAGATCGTCGGAAGAAAGCCGGCGAGCGTCTTGCCGGCGCCGGTCGCGGCGACCAGCAGCGCGCTTCGACCGCGCGCGGCGAGCTCGAGCATCTCCAGTTGGTGCCGCCGCGGTCGCCAGCCCCTCGCCTCAAACCATTGCTCGACGACTGCGGTCAGCGCCTTATTGTTCAGCGTCGTCGGTCCCCTCGCGGCGGCGCCGTTCCTCCTCCTGGTAAAGCTCGTGCGTCGCCTGCTCGGTGCGCCCGGTCTTGCCGGTGGAACGGCGGCGCATCACCAGCCAGATCAGAAGGATCAGCAGGATCGCCGGGCCGACGATATCGATGATCCACCATTGGACTTCGCCCATTATTCTCTCCTCCCGCGGGAACCCTGCGTCCGTTGCGCCTATATAGCTCGCAATGGCGCGATTGGGTTCCTGGATAAAGGCGCAGCCGGAAGGCATTTACGTTGCGCCCGCGGACGCGTGGATCGATCCGTCGCAGCCCAAGCGGCACGCGATGATCACCCACGGGCACAGCGATCATGCGCGCGGCGGGCATGGTGCGGTGCTCGCGACGCCGGAGACGCTGGCGATCATGGAGACGCGCTACGGGCCGCAGAACGGGCAGCCCATCGCCTATGACGAAACCATCCGGGTGGGCGACGTCGACGTTCGTTTCGTCCCCGCCGGACACGTCCTTGGAAGCGCGCAAATCGTGCTCGAGCATAGAGGCGAACGCGTCGTCGTCTCGGGCGATTACAAGCGCCGGCCCGACCCGACCTGCCCGTGCTTCGTGCCAGTGCCGTGCGACATCTTCATCACCGAGGCGACCTTCGGTCTTCCGGTGTTCCGCCATCCCGACACGGCAAGCGAGATCGACCGGCTGCTCCACCGGCTGCATTCGGACCCGAGCCGCTGCGTGCTGGTCGGCGCTTATGCCTTGGGCAAGGCGCAGCGGATCATCTGCGAGCTTCGCAGCCGCGGCCACCAAAATCCGATCTATTATCATGGCGCGATCGAGCGGCTGAACCAGCTCTACGGGAGCTTCGGCGTGGCGCTCGGCGAGCTGCGCCACACCGGCGGCGCGGCCAAGGCGGAGATGGCCGGCCATGTCGTCATCGCCCCACCCGGCGCGCTCAACGACCGCTGGTCGCGGCGGCTGCCCGATCCGGTCACCGCCATGGCCTCGGGCTGGATGCGCATCCGCCAGCGCGCCCGGCAGCGCAACGTCGAGCTGCCGCTGATCATTTCCGACCATGCCGACTGGGATGAGCTGACCATGACCGTCCGCGAGCTCGCTCCGAGCGAAGTGTGGATCACCCACGGTCGCGAGGAAGCGCTCAAGCATTGGTGCATGACGCACCAGATCAAGGCCTGCGAGCTGAACCTGGTCGGCTATGAGGATGAGGATGATTGACCGCGCGTTCCGGCGCCGGCGATCGCCCGGACCATCAGGTTCGCCGCGGCGCCCGAATCGAGCGACGTGCAGAGCCTGCGCCAACAGTCGAACTGCAGTGCCAGGTCGAGCAGGATTCGCTCGTCGTCGCTAAGCCCTTTGCCGAGCGACTCGCGAATCAGGCGAAAGGCCGGGGCCATGCGGAGTTCGGTGACCTCGCGAGTGAGCGCGTGGATCTCGGCGTCCCGGAAGACGCAAGCGGCGAGGTTTTGGTTGCGGTGGTACCAATCGTAAAGCGCGTGAAGACCATCTCGAATTCGATCCGCGCCAGGCGGTAGCACGGCCCATTGTTCGGGATCCGGGAGCGGATCCCGTTCCATGGCCAGTCCTGAGCAGGCCAGCATCAGGTCCCGTTCCGCCGGGAAGTGCGCATAATAAGTGTGACGCTGCACGCCGGCGCGACCTGCAATCTCGGCCACGGTCGTTCGCGCCGGACCGATCGTGCCGTGGAGCTCGATCGCGGCTTCGACGATCCGTCGGCGGGTTTCCTGCTGCTTCTCGGCGCGCCTGCCGAGGCGGTACGAACGGGATTTCGATGCACGTTCATGTGCACTGGAAGTTGACATAATCGAAATTTAAATGCACAACAATGTGCAGTCAATATATGATTCGGAGAATTCGCCGTGGCTGCCCAGATCACCGAGATTGCCGACGAAATTTATCGTCTGTCTATCTTTGTCCCGGAGATGAATCCGCCGCACGGCTTCGTTTTCAACAGCTTCCTGATCGTCGACGAGGAACCGCTGCTGTTCCATGCCGGCAAGCGATCGATGTTTCCGGCTTTTTCCGCCGCCGTCGCCTCGATCATGCCGATCGAGCGGCTACGTTGGATCAGCTTCGGCCATGTCGAGGCCGACGAATGCGGTGCCATGAACCTGTGGCTCCGGGCGGCGCCGGATGCGCAAGTTGTCCACGGCGCGACCGCATGCATGGTCTCGCTCAACGATTTGGCCGACCGGCCTCCCCGGGTCGTGGAGGATGGCGAGCTCATCACTGCAGCCCGGCGCCGCATTCGCTACGTCGACACGCCGCATGTGCCGCACGCGTGGGAATCCGGCCTCGTTTTCGACGAAACCGACCGGATCCTGTTCTGCGGCGACCTCTTCACCCAGTTCGGCAACCAGGCGACCACGCGCGACGATATCGTTCCGGCCGCCATTGCCGCCGAAGACGCGTTTCATTCGTCGAGTGTGGGCTCGGTGACTGCGCCGACGCTTCGCCGGCTCGCCGGATTGCAGCCGAGCGTGCTGGCGCTGATGCACGGCCCGACCTTTTTCGGTGACGGCGCGGACGCTTTGGAGCGGCTGGCGGATTATTATGCCGGGCTGATGAAGTCGGCAGCCTAGCTATGCAGGCACGGACGGTTGGGGGACCCTCTTGATCTCGAAAAGATGGCCGTCCGGGCTGCGGAAATATTGCCATTCGTAACCGTTCCACCGACCGACGTCTCCGACGAGCTCGACACCGGCCGAAACAAGCTCCTCACGTGCCGCTGCGAAGTCCTCAACCTCAAACGCGATCGTAGGGGTCACGTTGAGAAGCCTGCCGGGATTGTCGCCTCCGAAGATTTCGAGCTGTTGGCCCGGACCGACGGTCAGGATCGCCAGATCCTCGCCCAATGTTTCCACAGGCAAGCCGAGCACTTTGGTAAAAAAGCGTAGGGAACGGTCAAAATTGTCGGTCGCTAACCCTGCCCAGGCGAAACCCCGGACTTTCATTTCAATGCACCGCCTCGACGCGCTTCACGCCTGACTTCGCGAGCTGGTCGTCGATCTGGGCGACGAGGCGCTCGACCCCGGCGTCGTCCTTGGCCTCGGCCCGCGCGACCAGCACGTCCTGCGTGTTCGAGGCGCGCAGAAGCCACCAGCCGTCGCTTGTGCTGACCCGCACGCCGTCCGTCGCGTCGACCTTCGCGCCCTCGCCCGACAGGCGGTCGCGGACTTCGTCGACGATCGCGAACTTGCGCGGCTCGTCGACCGGGAATCGCATTTCGGGGGTGGCGACCGATTTGGGCATTTCGTCCATGATCTCCGTCAGGCTTTTGCCGCTCGCCGACACTGCCTCGATCAGTCGCACCGCGGCGTAGAGCGCGTCGTCGAAGCCGTACCAGCGATGCGCGAAGAAGATGTGGCCGCTCATCTCGCCCGCGAGCGGCGCGCCGGTCTCCTTCATTTTGGTCTTGATCAGGCTGTGGCCAGTCTTCCACATCACGGGCTTGCCGCCGAGTTCGGCGACGCGGTCGAACAGGGTCTGGCTCGCCTTGACGTCGGCGATGATGGTCGCTCCGGGCTCGTCGCGGAGCATCGCTTCGGCGAGGATCATGAGCAACTGGTCACCCCAGATCACGCGGCCCTTGCCGTCGACCGCGCCGATGCGGTCGCCGTCGCCGTCGAAGGCGATCCCGAAATCGAGCTGGCGGTCGGCGACGAGCGCCTTCAGATGCTCAAGGTTGGCTTCGACCGTCGGGTCAGGGTGGTGGTTGGGGAAGGTCCCGTCGACCTTCGTGAAAATCGCATGATGTTGGCCGGGCAGCCGGTCGATCAGCATGTCGAGGATTGGGCCGGTTGCCCCGTTTCCCGCATCCCAGCCGACGTGGAACGGCTTGCCCGAGAAGCCCTGGAGCAGCCGGTCCGCGTAGGCGGCGCGGATGTCGACCTCCTCGACCCGGCCGCTTCCCTGGTGCCAGTGGCCCGACGCCGCGCGCTCACCCAGCTCCTGGATCTCCGCTCCGTAGACCGAGCGGCCGTTCAGCAGCAGCTTGAAGCCGTTGTAATCGGCCGGGTTGTGGCTGCCCGTGACCTGAATGCCGCCATCGACGTCCAGATAATGGGTCGCGAAATAGAGCATCGGCGAGGGGCCCATGCCGATCTGCACCACGTCGAGTCCGCCTTCGGTAAGCCCCTCGATCAGCTCCGCTTCGAGCATGCCCGAATGGGTCCGGCCGTCGCGGCCGACGGCGACGGTCCGGGCGCCCTCGGCGCGAGCCTTGGTCGCATAGACCCGGCCGAGCGCATAAGCGTCGGCCTCGGTCAGCGTGTCGCCGACGATCCCGCGAATGTCATATTCGCGCAGGATGGTGGGATTGAAACTGTGCTTCATCGCCCCGCCGCATAGCGGCGGCGGGCCGATTCAGCCAGCGGCGGCAATCGGTTCGACCGCACCGGGCTCAGGGATGCCGAGGCCGGCGATCATCTCGCGCAGCTCCTGCCGCGCCGTGATATGCGCAATCCCGACCTCGCCCAGTTGCTGGAGGTCGAGCAAGGTCAGGCCCTTGGGGAAGAGTTCACGATAGATCACGCGCTCGCCGAGGCCGGGGATGACGCGGAACCCGACGCGACGCGCGAGTTCGTCCAGCGCCGCGCCGACGCGCTTGAGATTATGCGATTCGATGTGCTGCAGGCGGTTGCGCAGCACTACCCAGTCGACGCTCTTGCCGGTGACCTTCGCGCGCTGGGTGCGGCTGTTCCAGATCAACTCGGCGTAGAAGCTCGGCCTGGTGACCTTGTAATTTTCCGGATGGACCTGGCCGATGAGGTCGAGGTCGACGAAGCTGTCGTTCATCGGCGTGACGAGCGTGTCGGCGCGGAGGATCGCGGCGCGGGCGATGGCGTCGTCGCGGCCGGGCGTGTCGATGACGATCACGTCGGCGTCGGCGCAAAGCCGGTCGATTGCCGTCGTCAGCGCCGCTTCATCATGCTCTTCGAGCACTTCGTAGGCCGCGTGCGGCAGCTGCTTGTCGAGCCGGCGCATGGTCGCGTCGCGATTTTCGAGATAGCGCGTCATGGTCCGCTGACGGCTGTCGAGGTCGAGTGCGGCGACCCGGTGGCCCGAGGCGGCGAGCGCGATCGCGGTATGGACCGCGGTCGTCGACTTGCCGGTGCCGCCCTTTTCGTTGGCGAAGATGATGAAATGCGGCTGGGTCATGCTTGATCTTTTCCCCTGCGGCATCGAAACGCCGCCCCGGTGAAGATTAACTGAGGCTCCCCCGGCGTGCAAACCATTCGCAGCAGTGAAGAATTGACGCGCGCGCTTGCCGGGATGCGCGGGGAACGCCTCGCGCTGGTGCCGACGATGGGCGCGCTTCACGCGGGTCATATCGCGCTGATCGAGGAGGCGAAGCGCCGCGCCGACGCAGTCGCCGCGACGATCTTCGTCAATCCGACCCAGTTCAACGACCAGGGGGATCTGGATCGCTATCCGCGGCAGGAGGCCGAGGATGCGCGCAAGCTGGAGGCGGCCGGATGCGACCTGCTGTGGGCTCCCGCGATCGAGGACGTCTATCCGGCGGGCTTTTCGACCAGCATCCATGTCTCCGGCGTCGCGGACCGGTGGGAAGGCGAGCATCGGCCGGGCCACTTCGACGGCGTGGCGACGGTCGTCGCCAGGCTGCTGCTCGCGGTGAAGCCAGACGTCGCCTTGTTCGGCGAGAAGGATTTCCAGCAGCTGGCGGTGATCCGGCGGATGGTCTCCGACCTCGGCCTACCGGTCGAGATCGCCGGCGTCCCGACGGTGCGCGACGCCGATGGGCTTGCCTTGTCGTCGCGAAACGTCCTGCTGTCCGCCGACGAGCGGAGGCGCGCAGCCGCGCTGCCCGGTGCGCTTCATGCCGCCCGGGATGATCTCCGCCGCGGCACTGCCGTTCCGACGCTTATCGCGCGAGCCAAGCAAAGCCTGATCGAGGCCGGTTTCCTCCAAATCGACTATTTTGCGCTGGTCGACGCCGACACGCTCGAACCGCTCGAAACGCCGTCAGGAGCGATGCGCCTGATCGCCGCGGCGACGATCGGGACCACGCGGCTGATCGATAATCTTCCCGTCGAAACGGACTAAGTCCTTAACAAGGTGTTCGGCGCGTTAACCATTTCTTTGCAGGTCGCGCCCGAATTTCCCTCCAACACAAGGTTCGAGGGGGAAATATGGGCGCGATTAGCCAGAAAGGGGCGGAATTCCTGATCCGGAGCCGTCTTGCCGATGCCGAGAACGGGGATGTCGATGCCCTGTTCGAGCTCGGGATCGTCTATTCGACCGGACGCGGCGGAACGCCCGTCGACCTCATCGAAGCGCACAAATGGTTCAACCTGGCGGCGCTCAACGGCAGCACGCGTGGCCAGCAATGCCGCGCCGAGATCGCGGTCGAGATGACTGCTCGCGAAATCGCCGAAGCCCAGCGCCAGGCGCGCGCCTGGCTGGCGGCGACGGGATATCAGCGCCGCGCCGCCTAGCGCACCAGCACCGTCACCGCGCGGCGGTTAAGCGCCAGCGCCTCGGGCGACGTCCCGAGAACCGCGGGACGCTCCTTGCCCCAGCTCATCGTGGTCAGCTGCTCCGCGGGCACGCCGAGCAGCACTAGATGGCTCCGGACTTCCTCGGCGCGACGAGCGCCGACCGCAAGCGCATGTTCGCGCGTGTCGCTTTGATCGCCATGGCCTTCGATGCGCACGACAACTCCGGGGTGACGGCGAAGCCAGACCGCCTGGGCACCGAGCGTCGCCTGCGCCGGCGCCGTCAGCACCGCGGCGTCGCCGCCGAAATAGACCTTGTCGCTGCCTGCCTGGGCGACGAAGTCGGCGCGCAGCGCGTCGATGCCGACAAGGACCGGCGCAGGCGGAACCGGGGGGCGCCTACGAAGGCCGGGCAGCTGGGCCGAGGCGGAGGCGGCGAAGATCGCAGCCGTGGCGAGGATGACGAAGCGGCGCATCAGTCGAGCACCGCCGACCAATCGGGATCCGAGCCGTCGAGCGGGGTCGCGACCCGCCGCGGTTCGCCCCCGTCAATCGAGATTCGATAAAGTGCCGGGCGGCCATCGGGGCCCGCGCGATGGAACAGGATCTCGCGGCTGCTCGGCGCCCAGCTCGGCGATTCGTCCGCGGGTCCGGTCGACAGCAATTTCTCGTCGCTCCCGTCGGCCCTCATGACCCCGATCCGCAGGCCGACGCCGGGTATGCGGCGCGTATAGGCGATCCACTCGCCGTCCGGACTCCATTCGGGGCTGGCGTACCAGCCGCCGCCGAAACTGATGCGCCGTTGCGCCGTCCCGTCGGAGTTCATCACGTAAAGCTGCTGCGTGCCGGAGCGGTCGCTTTCAAATACGATGCGCCTGCCATCGGGAGAGAAGGCCGGGCCGGTGTCGACGCCGGGGGCGGTCGTCAGGCGCTGGATGCTGCCGCCGGTCGCGTTGGCGACGTAGATGTCGGCATTCGCGCCGGTCTGCATCGTGAACGCGATGCGCCCGCCATCCGGGGAGAAGCGGGGGGCGAAGCTCATTCCCGCGCCGGGGACGAGCGGCCGCTGCTGCTTCGAACCGAGGTCGGCGAGGCGAACGTGCGGCTGCCCGCCGACGAAGCTGACATAGACCAGCTGGTCGGCCTTGGGGGACAGCCGCGGGGTCAGCACGACCGTATCGCCGGCCGTCACGAACGTCTGGTTGTTGCCGTCGCCGTCCATCACCGCCACGCGCTTGACCCGCTCGTTGAGCGAGCCGCTTTCGGCGACATAGGCGATCCGCGTGTCGAAGATGCCGGGACTGCCGGTTGCGACCGAATATGCCAGGCCCGAGCATTTGTGCGCAGCGCGACGCCAGTCTCCCGGGGCGACGACGAAGCCGATGCGGTCGATGTCGCGGCCGCCCTTGACGACGTCATAGACATAGCAACCGACGGTCAGGCGCCCGTCGGCGCGCGAGCGGACGAACCCGGTCAGGAGATATTTGGCGCCTTGGGCCCGCCACCGCGAGAAGGTCGGCGCGGTGACCTCGGGATAGGAATAATAATCCTTCTGGTTGGGCCCGATGGGAACCAGCTCGGCGGTGGTGCGAAGGTCGGCGGCGATGAGTTGCGACGCCTGCCAGGCGACCGCGGCCGCGCTGCCGGCTCCACCCGAGTCTGAGTCCGGCGTGGTGATCGGCGGAATCGCGATCACGGCCGCGGCCGGCTGCTGGCCGGCGGCGGGCGCGGCGAGAAGGGCAGCAGCAGCGAGGAGATAACGCGCGGAACGGACTGTCATGCGGATGTCGTGATGCTCCTGAACTTTTCGACCCAATCTTTCGGCTGCCGTTGCGGGCGTCCATTGGCATCGAGGAAGGCTGCCGTCACCCGCGCGTCGGTCAACAGTTCCCCATTCCGCATGACTCGTTGCTGAATCCGCACCGACGCGGCCCGCACTTCCTCGACGATGCTGACGACCAGCAGCTCGTCGCCGAGCCTCGCCGGCTTCAGGTAGCGAATGTTGACCTCGACGACGACATAGGCGCTGCCGCTGCGCTCGAGCTCGCGGTTCTGGTCGACCCCGACGGCGCGGATCATGTCCGAACGCGCCCGCTCCATGAACTTCAGATAATTGGCGTAATAGACCACGCGATAGGCGTCGGTGTCCTCGAAATAGACGGTGAGCGCGAAGCGATGCTCGGCCCCGACGAAGCCGCCGCGGTAGGGCTGGTCGATGGTCACTTCGCTCCGCCCAGCTCTCCGACCTGGCGAATGAGGTCGACCTGCGCCGCGGCCATGTCGGCGAGATGCATGCCCCAGCCGGGCAGGAACATGCCGAGCACCGCGACCTCCCCGCCGACGCGGTCGGTGCGCTTGTCCCTGGGATCGGCGTTGGTGCGGATCGAAAGGTAGCCGCGCGGGCCGTCATTGACGCACATGCCGGAGACGAGCCCTTCGGCGCGCAGATACGCCGTCGGCGGCGCGCCTTCGCTCGACCATTGGACCGGGCCGCCGGGCACCGGCAGCGTCGAGCGCGCGTAGAAATAGCTGTCGAACGGCACCCAGCCCCTGGCGCCGGGCCGCGCCGGATTGACGCAGGCGACGGTCATCCCGGGAACCTCCGAATAGCCGAAGATCGCGCCCTTCGGCGGAACGTTTTTCTCGCGAAAGCTGACCCAGCTGATCACGCAGCCGGTCTGCCCCGGGTTGTTGCACAGCGGCGTTCTCTTGAAGGTCCCGCCGACCAGCTTTCCTTCGGGCACGAGCAGGTTGAAGCCGGGGATGATGGCCAGCTTCATCCGCGCGGCGACCGTTGGGTTGGTCTCGATTTCGCGCGCGATCAGTTGCTGGATGATCAGGCTGCCCTGACTGTGGCCGATGAGGACGAACGGCCGCCCCTTGTTCTTGGTGGCCAGATAATTGCGCCAGGCGGCGAGCACGTCGCCGTAAGCGAGCGCGGCGGCGCCGTCGATGCTCGCTCCGGCGGCATAGGCAGCGACCGCGGACAAGGTCATCTGCCGGTAGATCGGGGCGAACGGTCGGCACACCGAGGCGAAGCGCGCGAACTGGCTCTCGGCGGCGAGCTTCTCCGACCGATCGGGGACGAGGTCGCTGTTCATCCCTTTGTCGGTCGAGACGGTGGGATAGACGTAGAAGCAATCGACCGGCGGATCCTTGGCGACCGGGCTGAGGCCGGTCGAGCCATAGCCGTTCGGGTTGAGCGCCGTGGTCGCGATCGGGGTCGAGCAGATGTCGGCGCGGCCGGGCAGGCACAGCCAGGTGACGTCCCTGGCGTAATCGGGCGCGGGCGCCTGGGATCGCGCAGGGGCCGCGGCCGCTGCGACCACGAGAAGGCCGGCAATGACGAATTGTCGCATTATTTCGGCGGGGCTCCCTGATCGAACAAGCCTGCCTGGCTGCCTTGCGGGACGGGCAAGCCGAGATGGGCGTAGCCGCGGCCGTTCAGGCACCGTCCCCGTGCCGTGCGCGCGATGAGGCCGAGCTGAATGAGGAAGGGCTCGATCACGTCCTCGATCGTGTCGCGCGGCTCGCTGAGACCCGCGGCGAGCGTTTCCACGCCGACCGGCCCGCCGCCGTAGAGGTCGGCGATCATGGTCAAATAGCGCCGGTCCATCGCGTCGAGCCCGAGCGCGTCGATTTCCAACCGGTCGAGCGCGCGGTCCGCGACGTCCGCGTCGACCCGATCGGACCCCGAAGCATGGGCGAAATCGCGCACTCGGCGGAGCAGCCGTCCGGCGATTCGCGGTGTACCCCGCGACCGCCGCGCGATCTCGCGGCCGCCGTCCTCGGCGAGGTCGACGCCGAGCAGCCGCGCGGCGCGGCGCACGACCTGCTCGAGCTCCTCGACGGTGTAGAAACTGAGTCGGACCGGGATCCCGAAGCGGTCGCGCAGGGGTGTGGTTAGAAGCCCTTGCCGGGTGGTCGCGCCGATCAGGGTGAAGCGCGGCAGCTCGATCCGCACCGAGCGCGCCGACGGGCCCTCGCCGATCATCAGGTCGAGCGCGCGGTCCTCCATCGCCGGGTAGAGCACTTCCTCGACCGCCGGGTTGAGGCGGTGGATCTCGTCGATGAACAGGACGTCGCCGTCCTCGAGGTTGGTGAGCAGCGCGGCGAGGTCGCCCGACTTGGCGATGACGGGCCCGGAGGTGGCGCGGAAGCCGACCCCCATCTCGCGTGCGAGGATGCCGGCAAGCGTCGTCTTGCCCAGGCCCGGCGGGCCGTGGAGCAGAACGTGGTCGAGCGCTTCGCCGCGGCCTTTCGCGGCATGGACGAAGACGCGCAGATTCTCGCGCGCGGCCTGCTGCCCGATGAACTCGTCGAGGCTTTTCGGGCGAAGCGCGGCGTCCGCGTCCTCGGCAGTCCGCTCGGGCGTGGTGATGCGGGCGGGGTCGGTCGCCATCCGCCGTTGATTCGCAGATGGATCGGCTTACGACAAGCGCAAGCGACACCGGGGGGACGTGGGATGCAGGTCGATCGACGCACGATGATGGCCGGCGGGCTCGCGAGCCTCGTCGCCGCTCCGCTGTTCGCGCAACGGCGGACGGCAGCCGGCTGGTACGACCGGGCGATCGTCATCGACGCGCTCGGTGGGGTTGCCGATCCCTATTCGCCCGAAGAACAGTTGCGGCTCAGCGATCGCGCCTGGGCGGAAATGGTCGCGACGGGCGTGACCATGCTGCGCGACACGGTGATGCCGGTCGGCAACGTCGCCGACGCATGGGGCGATTATCAACGCGACGTTGCTCTGAAGCAGAATATCATCAACGCGAACCCGGACCGGCTGGTGCTGGTGCGCACCGGGGCCGACATCCTCAAGGCCAAGCGCGAAAAAAGGTTCGGGGTCGTGCTCGGGACCCAGGACACGGCGATGGTCGGCCCGGAGCTCGACCGCCTCGCGCAGCTCAAGAAGGACGGGGTGATGTCCGTCCAGCTGACCTACAATAACGGCAACCTCGCCGGCGACGGAGCGCTCGAGCCGCGCGACGGCGGCCTAAGCAAGCTCGGCAAAGCGACGATCGAGCGCATCGAGGCGGAGAAATTGCTGCTCGACCTCAGCCACGGCGGGGCTCGGACGATGGCCGAGGCCGCGGCGTTCGCCAAGCGGCCGCTGGTGATCAGCCACACCGGCGCGCGGGCGCTGACCGACCACCCGCGCAACACCGCGGACGAGACCATCAAGGCGGTTGCCGACAAGGGCGGGGTGGTCGGGGTCTATTTCATGCCGTTCCTGACGCTCGACAGCCGTCCCAGGGGCGAGGACCTGCTGCGCCACGTCGAGCATGTCGCCAATGTCGCGGGCGAGGACCATGTCGGGATCGGCACCGACAATGGCGTGCTGCCGACGACGCTCGACGAGGAAACCAAGCGCAAGCTCAAGGAATGGCAGGAGCAGCGCATCAGGGCCGGGATCGCCGCGCCGGGCGAAGCCGTCGGCGTCTATCCGCTGGTCGAGGATTACAACAGCGTCGACCGTTACAAGCGTTTCGCTTCCGACCTGCAGAAGCGCGGGTGGAGCGAGGCGCGGCTGGAGAAATTGATGGGCGGCAATTTCCTGCGGGTCTACCGGGACGCATGGGGCGGCTGAATTAGCCCTCCCCCTTGATGGGGGAGGGTTGGGTGGGGGTGGCTGCGGACGTCGAGCTCTACCTCCACGATCACCCCGCCCCTGCCCCTCCCCATCAAGGGGAGGGGAAGTCAGCGCGAATGCTCAACGTCGCCCGTAACCTCCACCCAGTCGCACTTGCGCTTTTCCCACACGGAAAAAGCGGGCCGCGCAAAACAGGGGTCGTCGAACGCGCCCAAGGGAATCGCGACGAGCCCGTCGAACTTGCCGTCGATCTCGTAATGCACGTCGGACCCGCAGTCGGGGCAGAAGTGGAAGGTGATCCGGTTGCCGCTGTCGGCGATGTTCACGAAAGTCCTGGAGCGGCCCTCGATCGTAACCCGATCCGCCGGCCACCGCGCCTGAACCGCGAACGCGCTGCCCGAGCGCTTCTTGCAATCGAGGCAATGGCACGCCGACACCCGCACCGGCTCGCCGGTCGCGGTCGCCTTCAGCTGCCCGCAGCGGCAGCAGGCGATTCTGGTCGTCATTTCGCGGCCTTCCTCAGGGCGAGTCGGACGAGGGCGTCCAGGCCGGCGTCGGCGCCAAGCTCGTCCTGGGCAGCGTTGACCGCGGCGCTCGCCTCGGCGGGCTTGAAGCCCAGATTGGCCAGGGCAGAGAGCGCGTCGGCGGCGGCTCCGGCGCGAGGGGCGGGAGCCGCGCCGGTCAGTCCAGCAACGCCGAGCTTGCCCTGAAGCTCGTTGGCGATGCGCGCCGCGAGCTTGGGGCCGACGCCGTTGGCCCGGCCGATCATCGCGGTGTCGCCCTGGCCGACGGCGCGGGCGAGCTCGTCGGGCGACAGCGCCGACAGGATCGCCAGCGCGACCTTGCCGCCGACGCCCTGGATGCTGGTCAGCGCGCGGAACGTGTCGCGCTCGGCGGCCGAGCCGAAGCCGAACAGGGTCCAGGCGTCCTCGCGCACCTGCAGCTCGGTGAGGACGAGCACGTCGCCGCCGACCGGTCCGAGCGCATCGAGCGTCCGGGCGCTGCACTGGACGAGATAGCCGACGCCGCCGACGTCGATCACCGCGCCGTCGGCGGCGGTTTCCGCGAGGATTCCGGAGAGGCGGGCGATCATGAGCAGGACGTAACAAATCCTCCCCGGAACGGGGAGGGGGACCATGTGAAACATGGTGGAGGGGCCGAAGGCAGCGGAATCGACCCCTCCGTCAGCCCTGCGGGCTGCCACCTCCCCGTTCCGGGGAGGATTTGAACGCCCGCGCCGTCGCCAGGTGATGCGCGTGGGTGATGGCCACGGCGAGCGCATCGGCGGCGTCGGGCCCGGCGATCTTCGCCCCGGGAAGCAGCCGCATGACCATTGCGTGGACCTGCGCCTTTTCGGCATTGCCTGTGCCGACCACGGCCTTCTTGACCAGCCGCGCCGCATATTCGCCGACCTCGAGCCCGGAGCGGGCGGCGGTCATGATCACCACCCCGCGGGCCTGGCCGAGCTTGAGCGTCGATTGCGGGTTGGCGTTGACGAACACTTCCTCGACGGCTGCGGAATCCGGTCGGTGCTCCGCGAGCAGCGCATCGAGCTG
This sequence comes from Sphingomicrobium sp., assembly GCA_035281125.1. Classification (GTDB taxonomy): domain Bacteria; phylum Pseudomonadota; class Alphaproteobacteria; order Sphingomonadales; family Sphingomonadaceae; genus Sphingomicrobium. The sequence continues at coordinate 67,830 of DATEEM010000011.1, forward strand.
GCCGGCGAGCCTTGCGAGGCGCTGGGGAAGCGCGTCCGCGGGCTTCGTCGTCAACTGGCCGTTTGCGACGTGGCGCAGGCGATTGCCGTCCGCTTCGATCAGCCCCCAGCCGGTCGTACCGAGACCCGGATCGAGGCCGAGGATCTTCATGCGAGGTTGGCGAGCTCCTCGTCGGGGACTTTCTCATTGCCCCAGACGGTCTGGACGTCGTCGTCCTCGTCGAGCGCGTCCATCAGCTTCATCAGCTGCTGCGCATCGTCGCCGCGGACCTCGACCTCGGTGGACGGCCGCCAGGCGAGCTTCGCGCCTTCGGCCTCGCCGAGCATCGGCTCGAGCGCCTTGGCGACTTCGTGCAGCGAATCCACGCTGGTCCAGATGCGGTGGCCGTCCTCGTCGCTCTCGACGTCGTCGGCGCCGGCCTCGATCGCCGCTTCCAGCACTTTCTCGTCATCCCCGGCGCTCGCCGGATATTCGATCAGCCCGAGGCGCGAGAAGCCGTGGCTGACGCTCCCGCCCGCGCCGAGATTGCCACCGTTCTTGGAGAAGATGGTGCGGACGTTGGTCGCGGTCCGGTTGCGGTTGTCGGTCAGCGCCTCGACGATCAGCGCGACGCCGCCCGGGCCGAAGCCCTCGTAGCGGATCTCCTCGTAATTCTCCGCGTCGGAGCCCGACGCCTTGTCGATCGCGCGCTGGATATTGTCCTTGGGCATCGACTGGGCGCGGGCGGCGATGATCGCGGCGCGCAGGCGCGCATTGGCATCGGGGTCGGGCAGCCCCATCTTCGCCGCGACGGTGATCTCGCGGCTCAATTTGGAGAAGAGGGCAGAGCGCTTCTTATCCTGCGCCCCCTTCCGGTACATGATGTTCTTGAACTTGCTGTGGCCGGCCATACGGCAGTTCCTTACGCCAGTCCGAGCGCCTGGCGATAGGTCTCGAGCACCGCGTCCTGCTCCTGGCGGGTATGGGTCTCCATCTTCCGCAGGCGCACGATCATGCGCATGATCTTGGGGTCGTAGCCGTTGGCCTTGGCCTCGGCATAGACGTCGCGAACGTCGTCCGCGATGCCCTTTTTCTCTTCCTCCAGACGCTCGATCCGCTCGATGAACAGCCGCAGCTGGTCGGCCGCGACGGTGCCTTCCGCCATGCTCTCTAACTCCGATTTCGACGTGTGAAGCGCGGCTCTAGCGGGTTGAACCGTCATAGCAAGCGGCTATGGCAAGGCCGTGACGGAGACCCTCGGCCCGCGTTCCCGCAAGGTGAAGATCCTGGCCACGCTCGGCCCGGCCTCGAGCGACGCGCGGATGGTCCGAAAGCTGATGCTCGCCGGGGCCGACGCCTTCCGGATCAACATGAGCCACGGCGACCAGAAGCAGAAAGCGCGGCTGGTCGACCATATCCGCGCGCTGGAAAAGGAATTCCATCGGCCGACGACTATCCTGTTCGACCTGCAGGGGCCGAAGCTGCGCGTCGGTCACTTCGGCGGCGGCACGGCGGTGCTCGAAAAGGGGCAGCAGTTCGTGTTCGACCGCGACCGCAAGGCCGGCGACAGCTGCCGCGTCGAGCTTCCCCACCCCGAATTGTTCGAATCGGTCAAGCCCGGGACCAACATCCTGATCGACGACGGCAAGGTCCGGCTCAAGGTGGTCGAATCCGGCGAGCGCGCGATCGTCAGCGAGGTCCGCGTCGGCGGAACTGTCTCGGACAACAAGGGGGTCAATGTCCCCGACATCGTCGTCCCGATCCCGGCGCTGACCGACAAGGACCGCGACGATCTGAACTTCGCGCTGGACCAGAAGGCCGACTGGATTGCGCTGTCGTTCGTCCAGCGTCCCGAGGACGTGGCCGAGGCCCGCTCGCTGATCGGCGAGCGCGCCGCGCTCCTAGCCAAGATCGAGAAGCCGGCGGCGATCGACCGGTTGAACGACATCGTCGAGCTTGCCGACGCGGTGATGGTCGCGCGCGGCGACCTCGGGGTCGAGCTTCCGCCCGAGGAGGTGCCGCCGCTGCAGAACAAGATCGTCGCCTGCGCGCGTCAGTACGGCAAGCCCGTCGTCGTCGCGACGCAGATGCTCGAATCGATGGTCACTTCGCAGACGCCGACACGGGCCGAAGTCAGCGACGTCGCGACCGCCATCTACGACGGCGCCGATGCCGTGATGCTGTCGGCGGAGAGCGCGACCGGCCAATATCCGTGCGAAGCGGTCCAGATGATGGATCGGATCGCGACCAGCGCCGAACTCGACCCGACCTACCTTGCGCGCGTTCATTTCATCCAGACCAGCCTCGAGCCGACGACGGCCGACGCCCTCGCCGGATCGGCGCGCCAGATCGCGAGCACGGTCTCGGCGAAGGCGATGGTGTGCTTCACCAGCTCGGGCTCGACGGCGCGGCGCATTGCCCGCGAGCGGCCGGCGGTGCCGACGCTGGCGATGAGCTCGTCGATGATTACCGCGCGCCGGATGGGCCTGATCTGGGGCGTCCACGCGGTCCACACGCGCGACGTCTCGAACTTCGAGGAGATGGTCGAGAAGGGCAAGCGCATGGCGCTGCGCCACCGGATCGCAAAAGGCGGCGACCGGCTCGTGCTGATGGCGGGCGTGCCGTTCGGCGTCTCCGGATCGACCAACGTGCTGCATGTCGTGCGCCTGGTCGGCGACGAGCTGGAGCGCCACACGAAGGCGTCATCGGGTCAATAATCGGGCTGGAGCAGGCCCTCGATCACATGGTGTTGGATGATCGGCTCCAGCCGGTCGGTGACCCGGCAGGTGAGGTGATCGCGCACCTGCGCCGGCAGCGATTCATGATAGGCCCGCGTCACCTGGAGGTCGTGGTGATTGGCGTTGGTTCCGTCCGGCGCGTCCGCGGCGACGACGAGCACTGGCCGAGCCTCGTTCGAGCGATTGGCGGTGCCGCGGTGGATGGTCAGCGCCGAGCGCGCGGAAATGTCGCCGCGCTGGGGAAGCTTCTGAACAGCCCGCTCGATGTAGCGCGGCCATAGGGACTTGTCCGGAAACATGTCGTCCTTCGCGCCGGCAATGTCGTCCCACTGGGTGCCGAGCGCGATTTCGAACGGCCCGTGCTCGGGCCTCGTGTCGACGGCGGTCAGGTTGAACGCGAGGCTGTTGAGACGCCGTCCCTTCAACGTCGCCTCGGGCGCCTTGAAATCACGGTGCCAGGGCTGATCGGCGGCGCCCGGGAAGGGGATGTCGAAGCCCACTTCGACGATGCGATAATCCTTCGTCAGGACGGCCTCGCAAACGGCGACGAACCACGGATGGGTGGCGATCTCGACGAAGCCGCGGATCCGTTCCGGCTGGGTTTCGACGTACCAGCGTTGGGGGCCCCGCGGGAGGGCGCCGCCCGGCACCTGCCGCGCCTCTTCATAGAGTGTGATCATGTCTTCATAGAGCGTGTCGGCGAAGTCCGCGCTGAAGGCCCCTTTCAGGGCAATGATGCCGTCGCCGTACAGGCCGCCCATGATTTCGGCCGCGTCATATCGTTCGCTGGGTGGCACGTTCTCTTCTCGCTCGAGTCCCGGCGCAAAGTAGCGCGGCCGAACGGAAATTTCAGGAGGAAAGCTCGTCGAGCACGCGGGCCTCGCGCGCGAAATCATCGAGCGCATGGTCGAGCGGACGAAGCAGCAGCCCGCGCGAGCTCGTGAGGCTGGTGTCGCATTCCTCGGCATCGTCCGGGACTACGATCCGCGCCGCGTCGAGGCTGGCCCGGTCGGCGATCTCGCGCGCCAGCTCGTGCCAGCTGATCGCGCCCTGGTTGGTGAGGTGCCAGATGCCGCGCTCCTCGTCGAGCAGCAGGTCGAGCGTGGCGTGCACCAGATCGGGAACGTAGGTTGGCGAGACAATCGTCGTATCGCTGGCGAACACGTCTTCGCCGCGGTTCAGCTTGGCGACGGTGTCGAACAGGAAGTTGTGACGGTCCCACGGCCCGAAGAAGGCGCTGGTCCGGACGATGAGGGCGTCCGCGCCGATCGCCATCAGGCGCTGCTCGGCCTCGGCCTTCGACCTTCCGTATTCGCAAGCCGGCGCGGGTTTGTCCGGTTCGACGTAGGACCGGCCGAGCTTTCCGTCGAACACCAGGTCAGACGAGAAAGTGACGAGCGGTATGCCGCGAGGCTTGCAGGCCCTGGCCAGAAGCTCCGGCCCGGTGACGTTTGCACGGAAACATTCGTCCGCTTGTTGCTCGGCTTCCCAAGTGCGGACGAAGCCGGCGGTATTGATCATTGCCCAGGGCTTGTAGAGGTCGAGCGCCGCGGCGATCGACGATTCGTCGGTGATGTCGAGCTCGGCGCGGCTGGTCAGGACGTGGGCCAGGCCGCGATGCGCGCAAATGCGCGAAAAGGCCTGGCCAAGCGTGCCGGTCGCTCCGGTGACGAGGATCGGCCGTGCGCTGCTCAAACCCCGTGGGAGCATATCGTAGCGCGGTCGCGCCAGCGTGCGGCCGGGGCGTTTCCACCATCCGGGCACGTCGAGGACGGGATGGTTGAACCGTTCGCCGCGACCGAGCGTCTGCGCGGCTTTGGCGAGCAATGTCGGCCGGGGCTTGTCGGACCGCGTGTCGAACGCGCCGGTGTCATAGGACCCTTCGCGGCGGGTCAGCAAAGAACGCCAGTCCATCGTTCCGAACAACGCCCACAAGGTGACCGCGCGAATGTCCGCCCCGCGGGCGCGCTCGCGCTCGGCAGCGTGCCATACCTCGTTCAGCCACCGCACCTGCTCGTCGCGCGTGCAGCCGTGATGGACTTCGGTGATCGCGAGGGGGATTTGGTAGCGTTCCCACGTTTCGCGCAGCCTCGGTCCGGGCCCGAGCAAAGGCCGCAGCTTCGCGATGCGCACGGCCTCGACGTCGACGTAGCGATGGCGTCCGTTCGAGCCGGGTTCGAAGCCCGGATAACGCGCGACGCGGTGATCGAGGTAGCGTTCGCTGGTGAGATAATGGTCGAACCCGAGCATGTCGGGCGTCGCCGCGCCGCTTGCAAGCTCGGCGAGTTGCTCTTCGGTCGCCGCCTTGTTCCTTAGCCAGCGATAGAATGGATGGCCCGGGACGACGCGGCCGGCGAGGAGATCGTAGGTCAGCCAGCGCCGCTCGTTCTCATGGTCGGCCTGATATTGCAGCTCGGGCGTGGCGAAGGTTCGGCCGACGTCCTCGGTGACGATCAGCTTCGCGGCCGGGTTGACGGTGCGGATCGCGCGCATCGCTCGGCTGATCGCAAGGCATTGATTGACCGTGGCGCGGAACGTCGCGTCGATATCGTGCAGGTGCGGGTACCAGGCGCCGTAGAGGAAGGACAGGCGTGCCGTGGTGAGCGGCTCGTTGACCGGGTTCCACGCCGCGATCCACGGGTAACGCCGGGCGACCCGCAACGCATAATCGGCGAGCAGGTCGGGAAATTTCGGGTCGAGCAGGTTGGTGTAGCGCGGCCCGGATCCGTGATGGACGAGCCCTGCCACGACCCTGATACCGAGCTCCCGCAGCCGCGCCAGCCGCCTATCGTGCCATGAGAAATCAAGCTCCGTCGGAACTTCCGGAGCCACCGTTTCCCACAGGATCGGGTAGCGCACGGCCTTCACGCCAAGCTCGGCCATGGCGTCGATATCGCCGATCCGGCGCGCGTGGCCGGTATCGACTACCTGGTCGCGGAACTCGTCGCCGATGCGCACGACGGTGCATTCGACGCCGCCCCACAGTTCGAGCGGTGGAGCGGCGGTTGTCATTCCGCTGCCAGCGCAGTCGGCCTCTGCTGCTGTCCTCGGTCATGCTTGCGCGCGATCCTCCGGAAGGTCGCCAGCGCCTGGCCGACAATCTGGTCCATGTTGTAGTAGCGGTAGGTCGCGAGCCGCCCAACGAAGGTCACGCCCGCGGTTGCGTCCGCAAGTGCCTCGTAGCGTTTGAACAGCGCCTGATTCTCGTCGCGCGGGATCGGATAATAAGGGTCACCCTCGGCCGACGGATATTCGTAGGTGATGGTCGTTACCGGCGCCTCTTGTCCGGTAAGGTGCTTATACTCGCTGATGCGTGTGTAGGGCACGTCGGGGGAGGGGTAATTGACTGTCCCGACCGGCTGGTAGCGCTCCTGTTCGAGCGTCCGGTGATCGAACTTTAGGCTGCGGTAGGGCAATTTGCCGAACCGGAAGTTGAAATATTCGTCGATCGGGCCGGTGTAGATGATGTGCCCAACATCCACATCATCCCCAACATCGCGAAAATCCACACCGGTCCGAACCTCGATCAGCGGATGATCGAGCATCCGCTCGAACATCGCAGTGTACCCGTCCTTCGGCATCGCCTGGAAGGCGTCGGTGAAATAGCGGTCGTCGGTGTTGGTCCGCGTCGGGATTCGCGCCGTCACCGACTTGTCGAGCTCGCTTGGGTCGAGCCCCCACTGCTTGCGGGTATAGCCCTGGAAGAACAGCTCGTAGAGCTCGCGCCCGACGGCGTTGACCACCACGTCCTCGGACGTGCGGATGTCATCGACCGGCTCGGCGCGCGAAGCCAGATATTCCGCCGCCTGCTCATCCGTTTCCAGCCGAAGCCCGAACAGAAGGTTGAGCGTCGTGCGGTTGATCGGGATCGGCACCAGCTGGTCGCGCACCCGCGCGAGGACCCGGTGCTCGTACGGCCGCCACTCCGTGAACTGCGAGAGGTAGTCGACGACCTGCTCGCTGTTCGTATGGAAGATGTGCGGCCCGTACTTGTGATACAGGATCCCGGCGTCGTTGCGCTCGTCATAGGCGTTTCCGCCAATGTGGCCCCGCCGATCGATGAGCAGCACCCGCGCTCCCGTCTGACTCGCCAGCCGTTCGGCGAGGACCGACCCGGCGAAGCCGGCCCCGACGATCAGATAGTCGTAGCGGGGGGCGCCGCGCGACTCGCCGCTCATTCGGCCGCCACGAGCAGCGCCGAAGCGGCGCTCGTGTCGCGAGTCCCGAGACGCTCGGCGATAAGCCCCCACATGCGCGCTTGGGTCGTGTCCCAGCTCGTCGCCGACAGCATCAGGTCGGCCTCGGCCAGCCAGCCGCTTTCCGGGTTGCGCGACAGCTCGAGCGCCGCCTCGCAGGCGTGCACGAACTCGTCCGCGGTCGCGGCGATCTTGACGCCTTCGAGATGGCCATAATGGCGCACGACATCGCGCACGGGCGTCGAGACGACCGGCTTGCCGCCAGCGAGATATTCGGGCGTCTTGGTCGGCGAGATGAACTGGGTCGAATCGTTCATCGCGAACGGCATCAGCGCCACGTTCCAACCCGCGAGATAGGCCGGCAGCTGCTCGTATTTCTTGGATCCGAGATAACAGATGTTCGGCCGCTTCGGCAGCTCGTCCTCGGAAATCTTGACCACCGGGCCGACCATGACGAACGTCCAGTCCGGCCGCATCTTCGCGGCTTGGTCGAGCAGCTCGGTGTCGAACCGCTCGTCGATCACGCCGTAGAAGCCGAGCCGGGGCTTCGGCAAATCCTCCTGGTCGGCCGGGTCGAACAGCTTGGCGCGCGCCTTGGCGAAGTGGACGCGGTCGACCGACGAGGGGAAGCAATGGACGCTGGCGTGGCGATCCTTCTTGGCTTCGTAGAGGCTCGATCCGCCGGTGAAGACCACGTCCGCCCGCTCCATCAGTTCGCGCTCGAGGTCGAGGAGATTGGCGGGCGCGAAGCGGAACTTCGACAGCTCGTCCATCGCGTCGTAAACCGTGACGGCCGTCTCGAGATGCCGCGAGAAGGGCAGCATCATCGGCGTGTAATACCAGGCCACCAGCGGGCCGGTGACGTAGGACAGATGGGCGTCGAGCAGGCGCTTCAGCGCCGCCTCGCGCGCTTCCTCGGGCATGCCCTCCGGAACGTGCGGGACGGCCAGCCGGACGTTGGGGAAACCGTCCGCTTCCCGGACCCTGAGATAGGCCGTTTCCCGGCGCCCGATCTCGACCGGCTCCTCCCAGAAGATGACGCGCATGTCGCGCGCGCAGCGGCTCATCAACTGCTGTGGGCGCTGGAACACGAAATTCCACCGCAGGTGCGAAAAGCAGACGAGAGTTGGGTTATCCGGATTCGGCGCCGAGTGCTCGGCTTCGAACTCAACGGGCACTCCGACGCGGTCGAGCATTTTCCTTTTTTCCTCCGTGTTGTGGCTTGCTCCTGAATGAACGGGTCGAGCGGCCCTGCGGTTCCTGCAGATTGATTAAAGTTAAAGAGAATCCGCCGCTGTTGCAGTGCAACATTCGCCAGTCGGCCCGATTGACCGGACGAATGGCCCGTGGAAGGACGAAAGCCGAAGGGAGGCCAGGCTTGCAGACGACGATCGAGGAACTCGAAAAACGGCGCGAGCGGGCGCGCCTCGGCGGCGGTGAAAAGCGCATCGCGGCGCAGCATGCCAAGGGCCGGCTGACCGCGCGCGAGCGCCTCTCCGTGCTGCTCGATCCGGGCTCGTTCGAAGAATATGACATGTTCGTCGAGCACAATGCGACCGACTTCGGCATGGCAGAGCAGAAGATCCCCGGCGACGGCGTCGTCACCGGCTCGGGCACGATCAACGGCCGGCTGGTCTATGTCTTCGCGCAGGACTTCACCGTGTTCGGCGGATCGCTCTCCGAGCGCCACGCGCAGAAGATCTGCAAGATCATGGACATGGCGATGAAGGTCGGGGCGCCGGTGATCGGCCTCAACGATTCGGGCGGCGCGCGAATCCAGGAAGGCGTCGCGAGCCTCGCCGGCTATGCCGAGGTGTTCCAGCGCAACGTGCTCGCTTCGGGAGTCGTCCCGCAGATCAGCCTGATCATGGGGCCGTGCGCGGGCGGCGCGGTTTATTCGCCGGCGATGACCGACTTCATCTTCATGGTGAAGGACTCATCGTACATGTTCGTTACCGGTCCCGACGTGGTGAAGACCGTGACCAACGAGGTCGTCACGCAGGAGGAGCTGGGCGGCGCGGTCACGCACACCACGAAATCGGGCGTCGCCGACGTCGCGTTCGAGAATGACATCGACGCTTTGCTCGCGACGCGCGAGTTCTTCGACTTCCTGCCGCTCAGCAACCGCCATGACCTCCCCGCGCGGCCGTGCGAGGATCCGGTCGACCGCGCCGAGGACAGCCTCGACACCTTGATCCCGCCGTCGGCCAACCAGCCCTACGACATGCACGAGCTGATCCGGAAGGTCGCCGACGAGGGCGACTTCTTCGAGCTCCAGCCGGCGCATGCGGCCAACATCATCACCGGGTTCATCCGCATCGAGGGCCGCACCGTGGGGGTCGTCGCCAACCAGCCGATGGTGCTCGCGGGCGTGCTCGACATCGCGAGCTCGAAGAAAGGCGCGCGCTTCGTCCGCTTCTGCGACGCGTTCGACATCCCGATCCTGACCTTCGTCGACGTGCCCGGCTTCCTCCCCGGAGTCGCGCAGGAGCATAACGGCATCATCAAGAACGGCGCGAAACTGCTCTTCGCCTACGCCGAGGCGACGGTGCCCAAGATCACGGTCATCACGCGCAAGGCCTATGGCGGCGCCTATGACGTCATGGCGTCCAAGCATTTGCGCGGCGACTTGAACTATGCCTGGCCGACCGCCGAAATCGCCGTGATGGGCGCCAAGGGCGCGGTCGAGATCATCTTCCGCGGCAAGACCGCGGAGGAGATCGCCGAGCGCACCCGCGAATATGAGGAGCGCTTCGCCAACCCGTTCGTGGCCGCCAGCAAGGGCTTCATCGACGAGGTGATCATGCCCCACTCGACCCGGCGGCGCGTGGCGATGGGGTTACGGAAACTGAGGAATAAGCAACTCGAGAACCCGTGGAAGAAGCATGATAATATTCCGCTGT
>DATEEM010000012.1:0-68100 GCA_035281125.1 Sphingomicrobium sp.
TGAGCATCGCTACCGCGGCACCCGCGACCAGCGCGCTGGTCAGGAACGTTGCCGCGCTTCCCTCGCGGTCCCACAGCAGTCCCGCGGCGAGGCTCGCGGCCAGCCCGCCGAGGCCGCTGACGAACCAGAAGGCGCCGAAGCCGGTCGCTCGCAAATCGTCGGGCGCGCTGTCCGCGATCATCCGCGCGAAGATGCCTTGCGTGAAGGCCATGTGCGCGCCCCATAGCGCCACGCCGGCGACCAGCCCGGAAAAGCTCTCGGTCTTCGCCAGGATGAGGTTGCCGGCGATCAACATGCCCATGCCCGCGATCAGCAGGATTTTCGGCCTGGCCCGGTCGCTGAGCGCGCCCGCGGGATAGGCGAGCGCCACAAAAGCGAGATTGAACATTGCGAGCGTGAGCGGCGACATCGCCTCGCTGAGCCCGATCTCGATCCCCTTGAGGATCAGGAAGCCTTCCGAAAAGCGGGCGAGGGTGAACAGGAAACCGACCGCGAGCAGCCGTCTCGTGTCCTTGCCGAGATGGCGGAAGCCGGCGAAAAGCGGCGACCTGGTTAAGGGAGCGAGCAGCTGCTCGGGTTCGCGCAGCGCCAGCCAGGCGAGCAGGAACGATGCCGCGGCCGGGACGACCGCTATCCAGAACACCATCCGGATGTCGCTGGCGAAGGCGGCCATCAGCCCGATCGCGGCGAGCGGCGCGAGCAAGGCTCCCGCCGTGTCCAGCGTCTGCCTCAAACCGAAGGCGCGGCCGCGGACGGCGGGTGGAGTCTCGTCGGCGATCATCGCGTCGCGCGGAGCGCCGCGGACGCCCTTGCCGACCCGGTCGGCGAAGCGCGCCGCCATGACCGTCGGGGCATTGGCGGCGAGCGCGAACAGGGGCTTGGACACCGCCGCCAGGCCGTATCCGCCCACCACCCAGGGCTTACGCTTCAGGCTCCGGTCGGACAGCCGCCCCGAGGCGAGCTTGGCGAAGTTCGCCGTCGCTTCGGCGACGCCATCGATCGCCCCGAGCGCCGTCGCCGGAAGGCCGAGGACAATGGTCAGGAACGCCGGCAGCAGCGAGTGATAGATCTCGCTCGACAGGTCCATCAGCAAGCTGACGAAGCCGAGCACCCAGACGTTGCGGGGGAGCTTGGATCGGCTTCGCGGCGCGCGGTTCATCGGCGCGGCTCTTCGGCGCGATGCGGGCGGGAGGCAAGCCGTTGCTCGTTTCGGATGAGCAACCTTGCCACGATTCAAATCTTTGCTAGCGTGCAATCATGGCTTCGACGTGGGGGAGTTCATCGCCTGGGGCGCTCGCGGCGCGATTCGCGCGGCTCGTCGAGCAACTCGGCGGCGACGCCGCCGCGGCCAAGGCGATCGGCCAGCAGCGCGACCTGCTCGTCGCCGTCGGGCAGGCCGAGCCGGCGACCCTCAACCAGGTTGCGGCCAAGGTCCGGCGCGGCGCGCCCGCGGTCAGCCGCGCGATCGATTCGCTGGTGCGCGCCGGGATGGTCGATCGCCAGCCCGATCCCGACAACCGGCGGCGCCTCGCGCTGCGGCTCACCGAGGCCGGGCGCGAGCGGCTCGCCAAGCCGCCCGCCGCCGATTCCTCGCTCGAGGGGCGGATCGGCAAGCTTGCGCACAGCGAGCTGCGCGCGCTCGAGCGCGGGCTCGAGATCCTCGAGCGCCTGCCGCGCTAGAAGCTCAGCCGTTACCGCGGCGGCGCGTCTCCCAACCCTTCTTGGCCGCGGCACTGCGGCTGCGCGAGCGGCCCGAGCCGTCGTTCTTGCCGCCCTTGTCTTGTTTGTTGACCGTGCGCCAGGCGCGCTCTTCCGCCTCTTTCTTCGAAACCCCGCGTTCCTCGTAGCTCTCGGCGATATGGTCCGCCTTGCGCTCCTGCTTCGCTGTGTACGCGCCTTTCGGCATCACTCGTCTCCTCGGTTGGATCCGCTGGCCTCAACGTTCGGGACGCGGCCGCGTTGCGATGCTGCATTGCAACATCAGCCGTAAAGCCTTATGGGACCGCTCGAATTTTTTCCGGGAAAATCGATCAATGAACCTGCGCAACGTGGCGATCATCGCCCACGTCGACCACGGCAAGACGACTCTTGTCGACCAGCTGTTCCGCCAGTCGGGCACGTTCCGCGACAACCAGCGCGTCGAGGAGCGGGCGATGGATTCCAACGACCTCGAAAAGGAGCGGGGGATCACCATCCTTGCCAAGTGCACATCGGTCGAGTGGCCCAAGGACAAGCCGACGACGCGGATCAACATCGTCGACACGCCCGGCCACGCCGATTTCGGCGCCGAGGTCGAGCGTATCCTGTCGATGGTCGACGGCGTGATCCTGCTCGTCGACGCGGCCGAAGGCCCGATGCCGCAAACCAAGTTTGTCACCGGCAAAGCCCTCGCGCTCGGCCTTCGCCCGATTGTCGTCGTCAATAAGATCGACCGTCCCGATGCGCGCCCGGCCGAAGTGCTCGACGAAGTGTTCGAGCTGTTCCTCAACCTCGAGGCGAATGACGAGCAGCTCGACTTCCCGACGCTCTACGCCAGTGGCCGCGCCGGCTACGCCGGGCTCACCGACGCCGTGCGCTCGGGCGACCTCACGCCCTTGTTCGAGACAATCGTCAGCCACGTCCCCGCGCCGCGGGTCGACGCCGGCCCGTTCCGCATGCTCGCTACCCTGCTCGACCGCGACCCGTTCCTTGGCCGGATCCTGACCGGGCGGATCGAAAGCGGTCGGCTCGAGGTCAACATGCCGATCAAGGCGCTCGACGTCGGCGGCGCCGTGGTCGAGGAGGGCCGCGCAACCAAGATCTTCGCGTTCCGCGGCCTCGATCGCGTTCCGGTCGACAGCGCCGAGGCGGGCGACATCGTCGCCATCGCCGGCCTGGTCGAGGCGACCGTCTCCAACACGATCGCCGACCCGTCCGTTTCGGCGCCGCTCGCCGCGCGCGAGATCGACCCGCCGACGCTCGCCATGTCCTTCAGCGTCAACGACAGCCCCTACGCCGGGCGCGATGGCGACAAGGTCCAGAGCCGCGTCATCCGTGACCGGCTCGAGCGCGAGGCCGAGGGCAATGTTGCGATCCGCGTCACCGCGGCGGCCGATAACGACAGCTTCGAGGTCGCCGGCCGCGGCGAACTCCAGCTCGGCGTCCTCATCGAGACCATGCGCCGCGAGGGCTTCGAGCTGTCGATCAGCCGCCCCCGAGTCCTGTTCCGCGACGGCCCCGCGGGCCGCGAAGAGCCCTATGAGACGGTCGTGGTCGACGTCGACGACGAATATTCGGGGACGGTCATCGACAAGCTCGCGCTGCGCAAGGCGGAAATGACCGACATGCGTCCCTCGGGCGGTGGCAAGACGCGCCTGACCTTCTCCGCGCCCAGCCGCGGCCTCATCGGTTATCACGGCGAGTTCCTGTCCGACACCCGCGGCACCGGCATCATGAACCGGCTGTTCGAGCGCTACGGCCCCTACAAGGGCCCGATTAGCGGTCGCCAGAATGGCGTCCTCATCTCGATGGAGCAGGGCAAGGCAGTCGCTTATGCGCTGAACGCGCTGGAGGAGCGCGGCGCCCTGTTCGTCTCGCCCGGCGACGACCTCTACGAAGGGATGGTGATCGGCGAGAACGCCAAGCCCCAGGACCTCGAGGTCAATCCGTTGAAGTCGAAGCAGCTGACCAACTTCCGCGCCAGCGGCAAGGACGAGGGCATCCGCCTCACCCCGCCGCGCCGGATGAGCCTGGAGCAGGCGATCGCCTACATCCAGGACGATGAGCTGGTCGAGGTGACCCCCCGCCACGTCCGCATCCGCAAGCGCTTCCTCGACCCGCACGAGCGCAAGCGGCAGGCGCGCAAATTGGAGGCCGCCTGAGCTTTCCGCGCGAATCGTTCGATCCTATCCTCTGCCGGACGAGATATTCGCTTCGATCTTGATTCGAAGCCGGTACATTCTGCAGAATGAGGCTCGGGGAACATCTGTAATCGCGTATGGCCGGACCAGAAGCACAATCAGCGCCCGGGACCCTTGGGGACGTACTTTACGCCGGCGCGAAGGCGCCGGTCGCCGAGCAAGAGTGGGCGCAACTCGTCGAGTCGATTGCCGGCGGTGACCAGGTCGCCCTGCATGCACTTTATGACCGCGCCAACCGCATCGTCTTCACGCTCGCGCTGCGCCTGACCCACAATCCGGAAACGGCCGAGGAGCTGACCCTCGACGTGTTCCATGACGTGTGGCGGCGCGCGGCGAGTTACGACCCCGAGAGCGGGACGGTGATTGCCTGGATCATGAATCAGGCCCGTTCGCGGTCTATCGACCGGCTCCGGTTCGATGGCCGGCAGAAGCGGACCCCGCTCGGCGACGACGTCCCCGGTGTGGAGTCGGACCCTCAGCCGGACCCGCGCGACGTGCTCGAGCTCCGCCAGCAGGGCGAGCAGCTCCGAACCGCTCTCGCGACCTTGAGCGCGGACGAACGGGAGGCCATCGAAACGACCTTCTTCGGGGGATTGACCCACGTCGAAGCGGCTCGACGGCTCCACCAACCGCTCGGTACCGTCAAGACGCGCATCCGGTCAGGCCTGCACAAGCTGCGGGAATCGCTCTCAGCGCCGGTGGACGGATCATGACCGAGCGAAATCGCTGCAGCCAGAGCGAGACGACGAGCGCCTATGCGCTGCGGGCGCTTCCCCGTGCCGAAGCCGTGGAGGCGGAAGCCCACATCGCATCGTGCTTCACGTGCCGGCGCGAGCTCGACGAACTGCGCGCGGTCACCCTCCGGTTCGGAGCCTGGCCGACCGACGTCGCGGCGCCGCCGACGTCGCTCCACCGGCGCCTCGCGGACCGCATTGCCGCCGAAACCGGCGCCGAGCCAGTGGTATCCACCGCGCCCGAATGGTCGGAGCCGGCATGGGAAAAGGTCGCGCCGGGGATCGAATGCAAGCTGCTCGCGACCGACGAGCAGCGTCACCGGGTGAGCATGCTCGTCCGTCTGGAGCCGGGCGCCAGCTATCCGCCCCATACCCATGCCGGGGTGGAGGAATTGCACCTGCTCGATGGCGAGCTGTGGATCGACGAGCGCAAGCTCGTCCCCGGCGACTATAATTACGGCGCCCCCGGCGCCGGCGACGATCTCGTGTGGAGCGAGACCGGCTGCACTTGCGTCCTCGTCACCAGCACGCGCGACATCCTGCGCTAGGCACTTTCGCTTTTTTGCGTTGCCGCCAATCCAAAACCCACCCCTTGTCGTATTGAAAGTATGGACGGGGGAAAAAACCGTTGCGAACGGGCTGAGGCGACGAGCGTCTTGGCGCTACACGCTTTGCCGGCGGAGGATTCCGCGGCCGCCGAGGCGCACGTCGCGGAATGCCCCGATTGCCAGGGAGAGTTCGAAGGCTTCCAGGCAGTTTCCGGCCGGTTCGCTGCGTGGCCCACCGACGTTCTTCGTCCTTCTCATTCGCTGCGCGCGCGCCTCGCCGAGCGCATCGCCCCGGAAACCGGCGGTGAGCGGGTGCTTCCCCCGTTGTCCGAATGGTCCGAGCCGGCGTGGGAGAAGGTTGCGCCCGGCATCGAGTGCAAGCTCCTCGCGACGGACGAAAATCGACACCGGGTCAGCATGCTCGTCCGTCTCGAGCCGGGCGCCAGCTACCCGCCGCACACACATGCGGGGGTCGAGGAACTTCACCTGCTCGACGGCGAGCTGTGGATCGACGAGCGCAAGCTTTTCCCGGGCGACTACAATTACGGCGCGCCCGGCGCCGGCGACGATCTCGTGTGGAGCGAGACCGGTTGCACCTGCGTCCTCGTCACGAGCACCAAGGATATTCTCCGATGACCATTGCCGACATCTCCCACGCGCAGGGGAGCAAATCGCGCTCCGCGCCCAGCAGCTTCATTGCGCTGGCGAGCCTTGACCAGGCGGCGCTCGATGCTTTTCCGCAGGCCGTCTATCTTTGCGCCGGCGACGGCAGGGTGGTCCGTTTCAACGAGAAGGCGGCCGAACTTTGGGGCCGCGCCCCGCATTCTGGCGATCCCACGGAGCGCTTCTGCGGCAGTTTCCGCCTGTACCGCACCGACGGCACCTTCCTGCCACACGACGAATGCCCAATGGCCACGGCGCTCGAGACCGGCGAATCCTTCCGCGGCCAGGAAGTCATCGTGGAGCGGCCCGATGGCGAGCGGCTGACCGTGCTTGTCAACATCGCCCCGCTTCGTGACGCCGACGGCGAGATCAACGGCGCGATCAACTGCTTCCAGGACATCACCAGCCGCAAGCAGGGCGAAGACGGGCTGCGCGACAGCGAGCGCCAGGTCCGTGAGTTGATCGATGCGCTTCCGGCGGCCGTCTATGTTACGGACGCCGAAGGTCGCATCACCATGTTCAACCAGGCGGCCATCGAATTCTCGGGTCGCGTTCCAGAACTTGGCGCCGACGCCTGGTGCGTTTCCTGGAAGCTGTATCGGCCCGACGGAACGCCCTTGCCACACGATCAATGCCCGATGGCCGTCGCCCTCAAGGAGGGCCGGGCGGTTCGCGGTGAGGAGGCGATCGCGGAACGGCCCGACGGAACCCGGATCCACTTCGCGCCCTATCCGACCCCCATTCGCGACGAGACGGGCAAGATTATCGGCGCGATCAATATGCTCGTCGACATCACCGATCGCAAACGGGCCGAGGAGCAGCGAAAGCTCTTGCTGCGGGAGATGAACCATCGGGCAAAGAACTTCATCGCAGTCGCAAGCAGCTTGGTAACCTTGAGCGCCAAGCATGCCGTGACGAAGGAGGATCTCGTCCGGACGGTACGCGACCGGCTGGATGCGCTCTTGCGCGCCCATGAACTCGTCCGCCCTGCCATTGTCGAGCTCGCTGGGTCTGATCGGCCGACGACGACATTGCACGCCCTGACGAGCACCATCTTTGCTCCATATATTGATGAGAGCATCGAGTCGGATGTACGGCGGGTCGTGATCGCGGGTCCGGACGTGGTCCTCGGCGGCAACGCAGCGACAGGACTTGCGCTGGTATTTCACGAGCTGGCCACGAATGCGGCGAAATATGGGCCTCTTTCCACGGATCGTGGAACCGTCGAGATCAGCTGGTCGGCAAAGGACGATAGGCTGCTGCTGCGGTGGAGCGAGCAAGGCGGCCCCCGCATCGACGACGCACCAGCGGTGGAAGGCTTTGGCACGGCGCTTTCCCACATGACCATCTCGGGTCAGCTCGACGGCGAAATGATTCGGCAGTGGCGGCCTGAGGGCCTCCTGCTGGAACTTTCGCTGCCGATGAACAAGCTGCGCGAGTGATTCCCGGGCCGGCCGGTTCGCTCAGCTCACAGGCATCCTTCGACATATTCGATGCTCGCGCCGCCGGCGTGGATCGTGCGCACGATGCGCTGCTCGTCGGTCTCGAACCGTACGCCCTTCCTGCCCGAGACGGTCCAGTAAGTGAGATATTCGGCCGGCGGGTCCGCGTAGGTATGCGGCTCCGACGTGAGTCCCCTGGCATAGGCCTTGCGCACCGCCTCCTCGGTCGCGCCGGCCGCGATGCCGCGCGGCGTCGCAACCTTGCTGTCGGAATCGAGCGAAATCCGAGTCAGTCGACCTTCCTCGAACATGAAGGTGAAGCCGGGCAGCGTCTCGGTGCCCTTCTCGACGCACGCAATGTCCGGCTCGACCGGTTCGCCCGACAGCTTGGCGCCGAGCGCCGCGTCGACCTCGGGCTCGGTCATGCCGATCCGAATCTTGCCCCAGCCGTCGACCGTGAGTGGCGGTAGCGCGCCGGGCGACGCCGCGGCCAACAGCAGCATCGCTGCGAGCAGTGCGGACCGGGACCTCACGGCTTCGCCATCTCCAGCACTTTTTCCCATTCCCGGTCGCGCACGGGCGAAACCGACAGCCGCGACAGGCGCACCAGCTCCATCTTCGCCAGACCCGGCTCGGCTTTGATCGCCTTTAGGGTCACCGGGCCTAGCGGCCGCACCGGCTCGACCTCGACCGACACCCAGTTGGCATCCTTGGGGTCGGGCTGGCTCGCGCGGGTGACGCGCATGATCCCCACCACCTGCCGTTCGTCGCCGCTATGGTAGAAGAAGGCCTCGTCGCCCGGCTTCATAGCCCGGAGGTGGATCCGCGCCGTTGGGTTGCGCACGCCGTCCCACTCAGTGCGGCGATCGCGCACCAAATCGTCCCAGCCATAGACTCCGGGCTCCGATTTCATCAGCCAATGCGCCATTACGGTACACCTCCTGCGGAAAAACTCGTTACCCGCTCGACGAGCCGCCCGAAAGTGCCGTTGAAACGAGCCGGAAAGCGCAGAAAACTGAACAAAATGAAAGAGTTCCGGATTCCATCCCAGGACTCCAACGGTTCACCGCCAGGAGGGTTGGCCGCGGTTAACGCTTAACATATCTGGCTGCAGCGATTGAGAGCGAGCGAGCCCGAGCGCCCTTTGAGGCCGGGCTCCAGGGCAAGACGGACGGCCCTTCCGAACTTCGATGCGCACTTCGCACCGCTTCGGAAGAGCCGTCCGCCACTGCAAGAGGATATAGAAATTGGTTGGAGTTTTCGGGGGCCGCGTTGCGTCCGCGGTCATTGGCGCACTGACGCTTGCGCTCGGCTCGGCCGAGGCGAATGCGCAAAATGCGCCGATTAATCTCAACGTCCGCGCCGCGGTCCAGTCCCTTGACGTGGATTCGGCCGCGCGGCCGCTGGGCGTCGTCACCACCGCCGCGGCCCGCACGGTTGCGGTTCCGCTTCCGCCAAGTCCGGCCTCCACCGCCATCGCGACCCAGTCGGTCGCCGCGACCCTTCCCGCACAGGCGCTGAGCGCCAGCCTGATCAATTCGGTGCAGCGCGAGGCCTCTTGGCTCTACAAGGCCGGTTGGCCGCTCTACGCGCTGGTCGACCGCTACAGTTTTGGGGCGCCGCTCGGCGAGCAGGCTAATTGCATCGCGGTCGCGGTTTATCACGAGGCGCGGGGGGAATCGCTCGAAGGCCAGCTCGCCGTCGCCCGCGTGATCATGAACCGCGCCGCGTCCGGCAAATATCCGCCGAGCTGGTGCGGGGTGGTCAAGCAGCCGTGGCAATTCTCGTTCGTCAACCCGCGCTCCGGGCAGTTCCCGGCGGTCGATACCGCCTCGGCAGCTTGGGCCCGGGCCCAGGGCATCACCCGTCTCGCCATGGCCAATGCCGTACCGAGCCTGACCAGCGACGTGCTCTGGTACCATGCCAATTACGTCTCGCCGTCGTGGGGCCGTCGTCTCAGCATGGCGCAGAAGATCGGCGCGCACATCTTTTACCGCTGATCCACCGAGTTCGTTGGGGGAGAGGAGGGCGCTCCGCGGCCAGGTCGGGGCGCCCTTTTTTCGTCTGCCCCTTCGCTTCGGCGCGGCCGCGACTCGGCTCGCCGTTAACCTCGTTCACGGGGGATTCGCAGCGGTGTCGTTCCGGGCGAGCATCAAGTGCGGATTTCGCGGGGATATCTGCCGGTAGGAGGTTCGGGGGTGCTCAGGATCCTGATCGTCGAGGATGATTTCCAGCTCGCTGCGACGCTCAAATATCTGGTCGAGGACAACCCGCGCTATCGCGTCGTCGCCACCGCTGACGATGCCGACAGCGCCATTGCCGCGGCCGAGGCGCATGATCCCGACCTCGTCCTTCTCGACCTCCACCTGGCGCACGGGTCGACCGGCTTCCCGGTCGCGGTCCGGCTTAACCACCTCGGCGTTGCTTGCCTGTTCGTCAGCGGCAAGGCGCCGCGCTTCGCCATGCCCGACCTCGCCATCGGCTGCCTGATGAAGCCCTTCACCGCCGAAGAGGTCCACCGCTCGCTTGGGATGGCCGAGGATCTGCTCCGCGGGCGGGAGACGCTGCGGCCGAAGCTGCCGCAAAATCTGATGCTCTACGAAGCGCGCGACGAGCCGGTCATTCCCGAACCCGGGTTCATTCCGTCGAGGCCGTCGCTGCGGACCCGGCTCGAGCATTGGCTCTCGGGCCATCCGCGGCTTGCCGGCTAAAGCCGCATCATTCCCCGCCGCGGTTCGCGCAGGCCCAGCGTATCCTCGGTCAGCGGCGCGCCGGCATCGAGCAGCGCCTGGCGACGGCGCTTGATCTCCGCGCTGCGCTGGACCTCCTCGAACGGAAGCAGCGCAGCGAGGCAGCTGTCCGCCAAGGTGCGCACGACGAACGCGGCCGTCCGCGGCCAGCGCGCCGGATCGGGCTCAAACCCAGCATAGGCGGCGTTGCGGAAGAAGCTCGCGATGGCAATGTCGGCCAGCCCGATGTCGCCGAACAGGAAGCCTCGCTCCGGAAGCTCGCGCTCCAGATAGTCGAGCGTGTGCGGCACGTCCTCGGCCAGCGTCTTTGCGACGCGCTCGGCGTCGCCCGGCTCGCCCCACACCGCCGGGCGGACGACCTTCTGATAGAACAACCCCCAGATGAACACGTCGCCGAGCCGGGTGTCGGCATATTCCTCTAGCCAGCGGGCCCGTGCCCGGTCCCTGGGATCGACCGGAAGCAGCGGCCGGGCCGGGTAGGCTTCGTCGAGATAGGCGCAGATCACGGAGGAATCGCAGATCGAGAAATCGCCGTCGACCAGCACCGGGATGCGCCGCAGCGGGCTCAGCCGCTCATATTGGTCGTTGCCGAAGAATGGCGTGATTGGGTCGATTTCGTAGCCGAGGCCCTTGAGGTTGAGGCACGCCAGCACCTTGCGGACATAAGGGCTGACGTAGCTGCCGATGATGCGGATCATCGCCCGGCTTTAGGCCGATTAGGGGAGTTCGACCACCTCGACACGGTCGCGGCCGAACTTGAGCCCGACCGACAGCAGCGCGCGAAAGGCATTGTAGCCGCCCGTCCCGGGATGGAAGGCGTGGAAGAACAGCTGCGGCGAGCCGTCGAGCCCCGGCGCGACCGAGGCATGCCCGGGAGCGGTCCACTCGCGGGTAGACTTCAGCAGGGGCTCGGGCTGCTTTGTATAGGGTCCGAGCGGATGGTCGGCGACGGCCACGCCAATCCCGTACGCCGGGGTCGAGAAATCATTGCCTGCGTAAAACATCCAGTAGCGGCCATTTTGGTAGGTAACGAACGGTCCTTCGATCAAATGGCCTTCCCAATCCTGGTCGTTCGAAAGCACGACCACGTCCTCGCCTTCGAGCGACCGGCCGTCCCCGGCGATCAATTGGCCGTGGATCGGGGTCGTCATCGCCTGGACGATGGTGGTCGCGGCGAGCCCGAAGTCGGCGAGGACGCTGCGAACCTGCTGCCAGTTGTGAAGCGCCGTCTCGATCAGCGGTTGCATGGTGAAGAAGCGGGTCATCGGCCGCTGCATGTTCGCCCAGCGGACGATCGCCGCAGCGAAGGCCGCCGTTCGTTGGTCGGTTTCGTCGGCGAACAGGGCGGTGATGAGCTCCGGATGACGGCTCAGCAGCATCGCGAGGGGTCGCGGCCACACGCTGTTGGTATCGTCTTTCCAGAACAGGTAGCGATCACCTGTCGGCGTGCGAAACAGATGGGAATCGATGACTCCGCCGCTCATCTGCGGCTGGGTCGCATCGTATCCGAGGCCGGTCGTGTCCACCGGCTGGCCGACGATCAGCGGCTCCCCGTTGTCGACCCAGGGACCGAGCGGAGAGGGCGCGCGGGCGAGGCCAATCGCCAGCGCATTGGACTTTTGGCGCGCCGTGAACACCGCCCAATATTCGTCGCCCGCCTTGACCATCTCCGGTGCCCAGAAATCGGCGATGTTCGGACCCTTGGCCGCCCAGCCCGGCTCCGAGCCGCGCGGGAAGATGAATCCCCTGGGCTCCCAATGCTCCAGGTCTTCGGAATGCAGGATCGGGAATGCGTCCGGGGCGTCGTTCGACGTGGCGATCAGAAAATAGCCCTCGTCGGTCTTCAGGACCGCGGGATCGCCATAGCCGCACAGGATTTGCGGGTGGACGTTTTCGGTCAGAAGAGGGCGCCAGCGCACGGTCGCTTCGGCATGAGCCGCGGCGCGCGTGAACGCATGCGGAACGCGCGTGCCGAAGTCCCCGGCGATCTCGCGGTAGAAGAGGTTGAAATCCTGCTGCGTCGCGGTGGGGATGATGTAGCTGCGCGATTGCCCGGCCGCGCTGACATCGATGTGGAAGCCGTCGCCGGCCTGGGAGGCATTCACGGTAAAGCCGAGGCCTTCCGGCATAGTCACTGGCGCATCCGAGTTTGGCAAGCTGCTGCTTGAGGGTGAGCTGGATGCCCCGCGTGGATTCGAACCACGATTGACGGAGTCAGAGTCCGTAGTCTTACCATTAGACGACGGGGCAGAGAGGAGCGCGCGAGATAGAAATCGCGCCCGAAACTGTCAACGCCGTCCCTCCTCGAACTTGCCCTATGCCCCTGATTTGTGGTTTAACCCCGGTCAAGTCAGCCGCGCCCATCGCGTGGTGAAGATAGAACGGGCGTAACCATGGCGCAGGGAGTCGCCAGTGCGCCGGCCCTGCTGCATGGCGGCTCGGGCAGGCCTTCGGAACCAAGACCCGCGTGGAAGCGGGACCATCACCGCCATACCTACGGCGCAATCGATCTCGGCACCAACAATTGCCGCTTGTTGATCGCTCGCCCAACCGATGGCGGTTTCACCGTCATCGACGCCTTCTCGCGCATCGTCCGCCTCGGCGAGGGACTGTCCCAGACCGGTCGCCTTTCGCAGGCGGCGATGGATCGGGCGGTGAGCGCGCTCGCGGTTTGCGCAGACAAGCTGCGCCGCCGCAATGTCTCGCTGTCACGTTCGGTTGCGACAGAGGCTTGCCGTCGCGCTGCCAACGGCCCCGAGTTTGCCGAGCGGGTTCGCAGCGAAACCGGGATTGCGCTCGACATCATCGAACCGCAGGAAGAGGCGCGGCTGGCGGTCCTTGGCTGCCACAAGCTGCTCGAGCCTGGCGACGGGCCGGCGCTCATTTTCGACATCGGCGGCGGATCGACCGAGCTGGTCGTGGTCGACCAGGTTGACGGCGTCCCCCGCATCCACAGCTGGTGGAGCGCTCCCTGGGGCGTGGTTTCGCTGACCGAAAGCGAAGGCAAGGAGGCGCTGGAGGGACCCGACCGGCTGAAGGCGTACAAAAGGATGCGAGAACGGGCGCGGCGCGCCTTCGCCAATTTCGCGACGATGTTGCCCGAAGGCCGCGACGGGATCCGACTGCTCGGCACGAGTGGCACCGTGACGACGCTGGCCAGCGTCCATCTCGCGCTTCCGGCTTACGATCGCCGGGCCGTCGACGGGCTCCATGTTCCGATTGAAGCGATGCAGAAAATCAGCGGCATGATCGCCGGCATGGATTACTCCGGCCGCTCGAGCCTGCCCTGCATCGGCAACGAGCGCGCCGACCTGGTCGTCGCCGGCTGTGCAATCCTCGAGGCGATCATCGAGATTTGGCCGGCAAAGAACCTCGGCGTTGCCGACCGCGGCATCCGCGAGGGCATCCTGCGTTCGCTGATGGCCCGCGACGGCCACATATTGTGAAGCGGCTGCGCACCGCCAAGGGCCGCAAAGTCTCCTCGACTCGCTGGCTCGAACGCCAATTGAACGATCCATACGTTGCTCGCGCCCGCGCCGAAAATTACCGCAGCCGCGCCGCCTATAAGTTGCTCGAGCTCGACGAGCGGTTCGGCCTGCTCAGGAACGTGAAAGCCGTCGTCGACCTCGGTATCGCGCCCGGAGGTTGGAGCCAGGTGGTGCGGCGCCGGGCGCCGAAGGCGCGCGTCGTCGGCGTTGACCTCCTCCCGACCGATCCGATCGAGGGCGTCACGATCCTGCAGACGGATTTCATGGATGAATCCGCTCCTAAACGGCTCAAGGAAGCACTCGACGGGCCGGCCGATCTCGTGCTGTCGGACATGGCGGCGAACACCGTCGGTCATCAGCAGACCGACCACCTGCGGACGATGGCGCTGGTCGAGGCCGGGCTCGCGTTCGCAAGGGAAGTGCTTCGGCCGGGCGGCGTTTATGTCGCCAAAGTGCTTGCTGGCGGTGCGGATTCCAGCCTGGTCGCGGAGATGAAGCGGCATTTCGCCAGCGTGAAGCACGCCAAGCCGCCGGCCAGCCGCAAGGACTCGAGCGAATGGTACGTGGTGGCCCAGGGCTTCAAGGGCGCCTGACGTTCACTTTCCGGCGCGCGCGTCGGCGATCGCCTTCTTCAGCACTTCATAGGGGACCGCGCTATTCATCACCCGGTTGCCGACCACGAATAACGGTGTCCCGGTCGCGCCGAGCTGGCCGGCGAGCTGCATATTGCGTCTAAGTTCGGCTTCGATCGCGGGATCCTGGCTGGGCTCGGGCGGGATCGCCGCCGCCTGCGCCGCCTTGGCGATCGTGTCCTCCGACGGACGCCCCGCCGCCCACAAGGTGTCGTGGAACTGATTGAAGCGACCGAGCTTGGATGCCTGCAGGGAAAGCCTCGCAGCCACCACGCTTTCCGGGCCGAGGATCGGCAACTCGCGGTAGACCACGCGCAGGCCCTTGTCCTCCTGGATCAGGCGATCGAGGACGGGGTTGCTCGACTTGCAATAGGGGCAGGCATAATCGAAGAACTCGACAAGCGTGACGTCGGGTTTCGCGGAGCCTTTCCAGCTGCTCGCAAATGGCGTTTCGATCGCCGCGCGATTGGCTTCCAGCACCGGGGCGTACTGCGCATCGCGGAGCGCGTCTGCCGTGTCCGGCAGGATCTGCGGATCGGACAGCATGCCATTGCGGACAATCCGCTCGGCGAACAGCCCGGGCGGTGCAAAGGCCACGAGCGCGACCGTGAGCGCGGAGCCGATCACGCCCCCCGCGATTGCCGCCGCGAACAGCCCTGATCTCGAAGCCGCGGTCAAACGCCGCGACACACGAGCCCCGACGGCGCATATCGATCGCCGCGTTTGCCCGTTCCCATCAGCATCTGCTCTTCGCTGTTCTTTCGCTTGTTCTGATTTTCCATGATCGCCTGGGAAGCCATAACGATGTCCTGCGCGCGGAGGCAATCAGGCGTTCCCGGACGAATTCCGGCCATGGCCGCCCGCGCGCTGACGATGGCGAGCTTGGGGTTGCCCTCGAGGCTGAATCGCTCGGCGCTCGCCAGCGCGGCGCGCGACTGGTCGCCTTCGCGGTCGTAGATGATTCCGAGCTGATACCAGGCGAACGGGTTTTCGTTGTCGCGGTTGACCGCGGTCTTCAGCACCTGCTTCGCCTCGGCGAAGTTCTTCGGATTGTCGGTCGCGACGAGCGCGTGCCCCAGCATCGCGGCGATCAGCGGCGCGTTGTTCGACAGCTGGGCCGCTTCCCGAAGCGGCGCGAGCGCCTCGACCGGCTTGCCGCCTTCGAGGAGAATCTGACCCTTGAGCTCGAGGAAAAAGGGGTCGTGCGCATCCGTTTTCAGCAGCGCATCGGCCTCGGCCAGCGCTTTGTCGGGGTAGCCGCCGACGTGATAGGCGTAGGCCCGCGCATAATGCGCGGGGACGCTCTGGTCGCTCTCGGGATATTTCACGACTGCGCGCTTGGGATCGACGAAACCGATCAGCTTCGCCTTGACCCGTTGGAAGCGCGCTTCGAGCGCGGGATCGGGCGGCTTGCTCCAGGCGGCGTCCTTGCGGAAATTCTGCTCGAGCGCCTGGACCCGCTCGGACGACAGCGGGTGGGTGCGCGCGTAGCTATCGGTGTCATAGATGGCGAGGCGATATTCCTGGTTCTGAATCTTCCCGAAGAACTCGAGGAGGCCCTTTCCGCTAAGGCCGGCTGCGGACAGATATTTCGCACCCGCCTGGTCGGCGGACGCTTCCTGGGTTCGGGTGAAGGACAGGAACTTGGCCAGGGCGGCCTGCTGCCCGGCCGCCATGATGCCCATTCCCGCATCGCCGCCCGCCCCGGCGGCAATCGCCAGCGCGCCGAGCACCATTGTCGCGATGGAGATCGCGCCCGCCTTGCCGTAACCCTGCTCCAGCCGGATCGAATGGCCGCCGGTGACGTGGCCAAGCTCGTGAGCGATGACGCCCTGGACCTGGCCGACGTTGTCGGCGGCGATGAACAGCCCGGACTGGATGTAGACGGTCTGGCCGGTCGCGACGAAGGCGTTGATCTCCGGGTCGTTGAGCAGGACGACCTTGGTGCTGTTCGGATCAAGCCCCGCGGCGAGGATCAGGGGACGCGACATGTCGCGGAACAGGAACTCCGCCTCCGTGTCGCGGAGGACGGAGGGGCCGGACTGCTCCTGCTGGGCGACGGCCGGCTGCCATGCCGCGGTGAGCAGCATCAGCGCGGCCATCATCAGCCGCATCAGGCGGGACGGCAGGGACATCCGGCGTCGCTTAGCATTTCCGGGCCTGAACCGCGCATGAAATTCCGCGCTTCGGGACGTTAGCCGAAGGTCTTCTGCCACCAGCCGCGCCGCGCTTCTCCCGACTCCTCGGAGGCTGCCGTGTCATTGTTTGCGGCCGGGACGGGCACGGGCTCCGCGTCTGGCGCCGTTTCAGCATGCTCGGTCGCCTTCTTGGTCTTCCGCCTGCGGGCCGGCTTCGCGGGTTCGACCGCCTTGCCCTCCGTGTCGGCGGGCGGCGCGTCGGGCGGGGCCGTTTCTGCGGCCGCCTTCCTCTTGCGGCTACGCGTCCTGGGCTTCGGTTCTTTGGCCGGAGCAATTTCCGCAATGGGCGGCTCTTCGGCGACCGGCTGCTCGACCATCGGGGAGCTATCCGGCTCGACCGTCGGCTCGTCGGCGCCGGCATCGTCGACCTTGCGCCCGCGACGATGGCGGCGCCGCTTGGCCGGTTCGGCCGATGTCTCGTCCGCTTGCTCCGAAGGGACGGGCGCCGTCTCGGTCACCGCCTCGGCCGCCGCCTCGGCGGTCGGTTGGACGCCTTCTTCACGGCGGCCGCGTCCGCGGCCGCCTCGCCGCCGCCGGCGGCGCTTGCGACCGGAGCGCTCTCCGGGCTCGCCGCCGTGCGCCTCGGCATCGTCGCCTTCATCCTCGACATCCTCCGCGCCGACCAGCGCAGCCTCCATCTCCTCCTCGTCGTCGTCGACCACGGCGACGGGGACCGGCCGCTCGCCGGCGACCGGCCGCGGGCCGGAGCTCTCGACCATCATCCGCGCGCCTTCGAAGCTCTCGTCGATCGCCACTTCGATCGACACGCCGTAGCGCTGCTCGATATCGGCAAGCTCCGCGCGCTTCTTGTTGAGCACGTAGACCGCGGCATCGCGTCCGGCGCGAAGCAGGATCTTGTCGCCGCACCCGCGGGTCGCCTCGTCCTCGATGATCCGCAGCGCGGAAAGGCCGGCCGACGCGGCGGTGCGCATCAGGCCGGTCCCCTCGCAATGCGGGCAGGGCTTGGTCGACGCCTCGAGCACGCCGGTGCGGAGCCGCTGTCGGCTCATTTCCATCAGCCCGAAGCTCGAAATGCGGCCCACCTGAATCCGCGCCCGGTCGTTCTTGAGCGCTTCCTTCATCGCCTTCTCGACTTTGCGGACATGGCTCGACTGCTCCATGTCGATGAAGTCGATGACGATCAGCCCCGCCATGTCGCGCAGGCGGAGCTGGCGGGCGATTTCCGAAGCGGCCTCGAGGTTCGTCGTGAACGCCGTCTGCTCGATATTATGCTCGCGGGTCGAGCGGCCGGAGTTGATGTCGATCGAAACCAGCGCTTCGGTCGGGTTGATCACCAAGTAGCCACCGGACTTCAGCTGGACCATCGGCTGGTACATGGCGGACAGCTGATCCTCGGCCCCGTGGCGCTGGAACAGCGGCGTCGTTTCGACATGCTGCTTCACGCGCCGGACGTGGCTCGGCATCAACAGCTTCATGAAGCCGCGGGCGGCCTTGTAGCCCTCGTCGCCTTCGACAATCACCTCGTCGATGTCGCGGTGATAGAGATCACGGATCGCGCGCTTGATGAGGTCGCTGTCGCGATAGATCAGCGCCGGCGCGGTGCTGCTCAGCGTCCGCTCGCGGATTTCGTCCCACAGCCGCGCGAGATAGTCGAAGTCGCGCTTGATTTCGGTCTTCGTCCGCGACAGGCCCGCCGTCCGCACGATCAGACCCATGGTCGAGGGAAGCTTGAGGTCGGACATTATCGACTTCAGTCGCTTGCGGTCGGCGCCGTTCGAAATTTTGCGCGAAATGCCGCCTCCATGGCTGGTATTGGGCATCAGCACGCAATAGCGGCCGGCGAGGCTGAGATAGGTGGTCAGCGCCGCGCCTTTATTGCCGCGCTCCTCCTTGACGACCTGGACCAGCAGCACCTGACGCCGCTGAATCACGTCCTGGATCTTGTAGCGGCGTCGCAGCGCCTGGCGCTTCTTCCTGAGCTCGTCAGCGGCGGATTCATCGACCGGCGAGCGGTTCGCTTCGGTCCCGACCTCGGCCGCCTCGTCGGGCGTGCCATTGTCTTCCGCCGACAACTCCTCCGCCTCGGCCTCGTCGTTGGCGTCATCGGAATTCGCCTCGGCCTCCCGCAGTCGCTCTTCCTCCGCGGCATGCTCGGCTTCCTCGCGGAGCAGCGCTTCGCGGTCGGCCTTGGGTATCTGGTAATAATCGGGGTGGATTTCGCTGAAGGCGAGGAAGCCGTGGCGGTTTCCGCCATAGTCGATGAACGCCGCCTGGAGCGACGGCTCTACGCGAGTAACCTTGGCGAGATAGATATTGCCTTTGAGCTGCTTGTGCTCGGCGGATTCGAAATCAAATTCTTCGATCCGGTTTCCTTTGACTACCGCGACCCGGGTCTCCTCCGGGTGGCGCGCGTCGATCAGCATGCGCATGGACATTGAAAATTCTCCGGGCGCGCAGGTCCGACATGGGTCGGCGGCGCGCCGTAACTGGGGCCAGGCCTGCCGCGACGAAGCGGCGGTTGGCGGGATTGCTGGAAAGTGCCTCTGCTGCAGAAGCCATCCCGCGTCCTGGCGCGGCGAATAGGCCCGGCGCCTCGGTCGAGTGCGCTGCGGGGGCGTTCGATAGCTTCATGCGAGCTTCAACCTCGTGGACCGCGGCCACCTTGTGGCGCGGCGCGAACTCGCCGGCGGCGCCGACGATGCAATTGCGGTTAGCATCACGGCTTGGGGGTCGCAACTGCCGCGCCGCCATGCTTCGCACAATTCTATGGATAAAGTTCCCATTAACCATATCGGCGTGATAAGTTGCGCCGTTCGCTCAAGGGGTTGGCGGATTTGGCGACGCTGGAATGGACAAAAGGGCAGGCGATCGCGGGTATGGCCGTCCTGGCCGGTGCCGCAGGCTTCCTGCTCGTCGCGGGGGTTGCCCGCGGCGGAGCGGCCGAGGCCGAAGGCCGGGCCGCGTCGCTCAGCATCGCGCTTCCCCGGCCCGCGCCCGACCGCGTCTGGGCGGCCCCCGGTTCCGAGCATCGTCCCCTCGTGGTCCTCGACGCAGGTCACGGCGGAACCGACCCCGGCGCCGTCAGCGTCTCGGGCCAGGTCTCGGAAAAGCAGTTGACGCTCGCGCTGGCTCAGGAGCTGCGCGACGTGCTCGTCGAGCGGGGCCGCGTGCGCGTCGCCATGACGCGCGATGACGATCGCTATCTTACGCTCGACGACCGCGCTGCCGTCGCGCGCCGGCTTTCCGCCGGCCTGTTCGTGTCGTTGCACATGGACAGCGCGCCCAATCCGCTGGCCCGCGGAGCGACCATCTACTCGCTATCCGACGTCGCATCCGACGAGGCGACCGCGCGTTTCGCGGCCAAGGAGAATCGCGGCGCGATCGCCGAGGACAGCGCCGCAACGACAATCCGTGCCATGCTCGCCGATCTCGCCGTGCGCGACCAGATGAATGCCTCCGCTGCCCTGGCGACCAGGGTGGTCGGCAAGTCGACCGGTCGGTTCGGCTTGCGCCCCGAGCCGCATCGCTTTGCGGCGTTTCACGTCCTGCGCCGCGTGGGGACCGCCGCCGTGCTGTTCGAAGCGGGCTATATCAGCAATGCCGACGACGAGTTGCTGTTGCGTAATCCGGACCATCGCCGGACCATCGCCCTCGCTCTCGCCCAGGCTATCGAAGCGGACGTCGCAATGCGATCGGACGGGCAAACGTAACTTCCAGACCCGCGCCGAAACCGCTAGACACCCGGCGAATGAAGTTCGAGCGTCTGACCGCACCTTCTTGGAAGCTGCCCGATCTTGTCGCTTTCAACGGGCGCGTCCACGAGCGCGTCGACCCGTGGTGGGATCGCCGGTGGGTTCGTCGGGTGACCTGGGCGGCGCTGGGGCTGTTCGGACTGTTCGCCGGCGTCTGGCTGTATTTCGCGACCGGCCTTCCATCGTCCGAAAAGCTCCTGGCCTATGAGCCGCCGCTGCCGACCAACGTCCGCGGCTACGAAGGCGACCCGGTGCAGACCTTCGCCCGCGAGCGGCGCGTCGAGCTGTCCTACGACGAGTTTCCGCCGCTCGTCCGGGAGGCGTTCATTTCGGCGGAGGACAAGACCTTCTTCCGCCATGGCGGGATCGATTACACCGGCCTGATCGGGGCGGTTGGCGACTATACCGTGAAGACCGTCACCGGCGGAGGCCGGGCGCGCGGCGGATCGACCATTACCCAGCAGGTCGCCAAATATCTTCTCAAGGATTCGAGCTACAATGTCGGCCGGAAGATCCGCGAAGCAATCCTCGCGTTCCGCCTCGAATCCACCTTGAGCAAGGAGCAGATCCTCGAGCTCTATCTCAATTCGATTTTCCTCGGTCGCAACGCGTACGGCGTGCAGGCGGCGTCGCGGGCCTATTTCGACAAAGACGTCAGCGAGCTGACTTTGCCAGAGGCAGCGTATCTTGCCGTCCTGCCCAAGGCGCCGGCCAATTATGACCCGGAGCGAGCGACCCAGCGCGCGCTCGACCGCCGAAATTACGTGCTGCGGGAGATGCGCGACAATGGCTACATCACCGAGGAGCAGCGCGCCGCGGCCGCGGCGACGTCGCTCGGCACGATCCGCTACGGAAGCAACGAGAAGTTCCGTCAGCAGGGCGGCTATTTCATGGAGGAAGTCCGCCGCGAGCTGATCAAGCTATTCGGCGAAACCGCCGACAAGGGTCCGAACAGCGTCTACGCCGGGGGATTGTGGGTCCGCACGTCGATGGTCCCGAAGATGCAGGACGCCGCCGCACAGGCCCTCCGCGACGGCCTCGCGCGGTTCGACGGCGGCCGCGGCTGGCGCGACCTCGGAATGAGCATTGACCTCGCCAAGGGGGACTGGGCGGGTCAGCTCGACCGGGCCCCGGTCGGCACGGGCTATCCGGATTGGAAGAAGGCCGTGGTGTTGTCGAAGGGCGACGGCGTGGCCAACATCGGCTTCGCCAACGGATCGATCGGACGACTTCCGGCATCCGCGGCGGCGATGCCCAAGCGCGGCGTCGGGGGAGCGGCGTTCAGCTACTTGACGCCGGGAATGGTTATCATCGTCAAGGAGACGGCGCCGGGGAGCTGGGCGCTGCGCTCCGTTCCCGAGGTATCCGGGGGAATGGTCGCGGAAGAAGTTCACACCGGGCGGGTTCTCGCCATGCAGGGCGGCTTCGACGTCGTCGGTTCGAGCTACAACCGAGCGACGCAGGCGCTGCGCCAGCCCGGCTCGGCGTTCAAGCCGATCGTCTACGTCACCGCGCTCGAGAATGGCATGACCCCGGCGTCGATCATCGTCGACGGGCCGTTTTGCGTCTGGCAGGGCGCGGGGCTGGGCAACAAATGCTTCGTCAATTTCGACCGGCGCTATTCCGGGCCCAAGACGATGCGCTGGGGCGTCGAACAGTCGCGCAACCTCATGACCGTCCGCGCCGCCTCGCAAACCGGGATGCCGAAGATCATCGACATGGCCAAGCGGCTGGGAGTCGGCGAATATCCCAACTATCTGTCGATCGCGCTCGGCGCGGGCGACACCACCGTATTGCGGCTGGTCAATGCCTACGCGATCTTGGCGAACCAGGGCCGGAGCGTGAAGCCGACCCTGATCGACTTCGTCCAGGACCGCCACGGCAAGGTCATCTACCGGTCGGACAACCGCTGCCAGCTGATGGACAATTGCAACGCGCCCGATTGGGACGGAAAGGCGATGCCGCGCCCGCCGAGCCGGACGCGCCAGCTGATCGAGCCGATGGCCGCGTTCCAGATGGTGCACATCATGGAGGGCGTGGTGGAACGCGGCACCGCGACGGTGCTGCGGGACCTGGACCGGCCCTTGTTCGGCAAGACCGGCACGACCTCCGGCCCGACCAATGTGTGGTTCGTCGGCGGAACGCCCGACATCGTTGCCGGGGTGTACCTTGGCTACGACCAGCCGCGGAGCCTCGGCGGCTACGCGCAGGGCGGTCGCATTTCCGCCCCGATCTTCAAGCAGTGGGCGCAGGTCGCCCTCGCCGATCAGCCGAAGGTGCCGTTCGTAGCGCCGGCCGGAATCCGCTGGGTGCGGATCGACCGTGCCACGGGCAAGCGCGTCTACGGGACCTTCCCGGTTCAGGAGGACCCGAAGTCTCCGGTCATCTGGGAGGCGTTCCAGCCGCAGACCGAGCCGCGCCGCTCCTATCGGGGCGTTCAGGGCGACCCCTACGGCGAACAGAATGCCGAGCAGCAGCGCCAGCAGCGTGAGGCCCGCGCCGCCGCTCAGTCGACCTCGGCAGCGGGCACGCCGACCGTGGTTCGCGGCCGGACGCCATCGAACCCATCGCCGGCTCCGCCGCAGCCGGCCGGGAATGGCTTGCAAACGCAGAACTCGCTCTAGTAGGTGGCGCTCGTCACCCCCGCGGCAACGCGGGTCCAGCTATTCTACCTGCCGCGAATGACAAGGACGCGGGATTCCCGCTGGCGCGGGAATGACGACTGGATGGAGTTCGTGAAATGCGCGCCGAAGCGCAGGCTCATATCGACCAAATTCACGCCGCGACCGCTCTTCTGCGCCGGTTCCTCGACTGGGACCGCGCAACCCGGCGGCTCGAGGAGCTCAACGCCAGGGTCGAAGATCCGACCTTGTGGGATGACCCCAAGGCCGCGCAGGAGGTGATGCGGGAGCGGCGCCGTCTGGACGAGGCGATCAACGCGACGCGCGCGATCGAGCGGGAGCTGGCCGACACAGCGGAGCTCATCGAACTCGCGGAGAGCGAGGGCGATGAGGCGCTGGTCGACGATGGTGTGCGCAGCCTCGCCGAGCTCGCCGAGCGCGCCGAGCGCGACAAGGTCGCGGCGCTGCTCGCCGGGGAGGCGGACGCGAACAGTGCCTATGTCGAGATCAACGCCGGCGCTGGCGGCACGGAGAGCCAGGATTGGGCGGAGATGCTCCAGCGCATGTATACCCGCTGGGCTGAGCGCCGCGGCTTCAAGGTCGAATTGATCGACCACCATGCGGGGGAACAGGCGGGGATCAAGTCCGCGACCATCCTGGTCAAGGGTGAGAACGCATATGGCAATCTGAAGACCGAGAGCGGCGTTCACCGGCTTGTCCGCATCAGCCCCTACGATTCCAACGCGCGCCGCCACACCAGCTTTTCAAGCGTGTGGGTCTATCCCGAGGTCGACGAGGATATCGACGTCCAGATCAACGAGGCCGACCTGCGCATTGATACGTACCGGTCATCCGGCGCCGGCGGACAACACGTGAACACGACCGACAGCGCGGTCCGGATCACCCATTTGCCGACGGGCATCGTGGTCGCTTCGCAGAACGACCGCTCGCAGCACAAGAATCGCGCTCAGGCCATGAAGCAGCTGAAGGCTCGGCTATACGAGGCTGAGCTGCAACGGCGCGAGGCCGAGGCGAGCGCGGCCAATGCGGCCAAGACCGACATCGGCTGGGGCCATCAGATCCGCTCGTACGTCTTGCAGCCTTATCAGCTCGTCAAGGACCTGCGGACGGGGGTGACCTCGACATCGCCAGGCGATGTCCTCGACGGCGACCTGGACCGGTTTATGGCTGCCGCTTTGTCGCAGCGCGTCACCGGAGAGAAGATCGAGGTCGAGGATGTGGAGTAGGACAGGATCTTTCGTTGTCCTGCTCGTTCTCGCGGCTTGTCGCGCGACGCCAAGCGAGCCTCGCTTTCCCAAGGCGGACCGCGACGTTGCGCCGATCGTCAACGATGCCTTTTCGACCGAGGATGCGCGCGACCGGCTGGGCGAGGCCGAGCAGGTCATGGAGCTGGCCGGAGTGAAGCCCGGCATGTTCGTCGCGGACGTCGGCGCCGGGGAAGGTTATTACACGGTTCGGCTCGCCCGCATCGTCGGTCCCAAGGGGCGCGTCCTGGCCGAGGATATCGTGCCCGACACGCGCGACCGGCTGAGCGACCGGGTTCAGCGGGAAAATCTCGACAATGTGGCCGTCAAGCTCGGCGCTCCGGACAATCCAATGCTGCCGCGCGCCTCGTTCGACCGGGTGTTCCTGGTTCACATGTACCACGAGGTGGAGTCGCCATATGCCTTCCTTTGGCACCTGCGCGAGGGGATCAAGCCGGACGGATTGGTCATCGTGGTCGACTCCAATCGCCCAGTCCAGCGCCACGGCATTCGACCGGCCCAGTTGAAATGCGAATTCGCGGCTGTCGGGCTCCAGGCCACCAAGGCGCAGCTGCTGACCGGCGGCGAGACCTACTTCATGGCGTTCCGCGCCGCACGACCGCGCCCCGCGCCGCAAGAGATCCGGCCCTGCAAAGGCTAGAGCAGCCCCATCCGCCGAAGGCTGGTGCATTCCTCGCCGGCAAATACCAGGTGATCGACGACCATGCAGTCGAGCGCTTCGGCCGCGAGCGCGAGGCGCCGCGTCGTCCGCAGGTCGGATGCGCTGGGACGGGAATCGCCGCTGGGATGATTATGGGCGAGCACGATCCCGGCGCTGCCATGCTTCGCCGCATCGGCGATGATCGTCCTCAGCGGGAAGGACGCGCTGGTTTCATCGCCGTCGTGGCGGGTGAGGTGAAGGCAATGCGCCGTGTCGTCGAGATGGGCGACCCAGAGAGTCTCCCGGCTCGGATCGGACTCGGCGAGGCAGCCGGCGAAGAACGACCTGGCCGCGGCGAGGCCGCCCAGTTTCAGCGGAAGTTCGGCACGCTGATACCGCATCCCCATCGAGGTACGCGAGCGCGGCAGTGTCGCCTACTCGAACCGAATCGGCGGCGGACCGGAATTGCGCCGAAACGGACCGTCATCGACCGTTTGACTGCCGAACCGCGCCGACTAGGGTGAATCGGACATGCGCCAGTATCTCGACCTCATGCAGCGCATTCTCGACCAGGGGGTCGAGCAGCAGGATCGCACCGGGACCGGGACCCGGTCGTGGTTCGGCGCGCAGATGCGGTTCGACCTCGCCGACGGCTTTCCGCTTCTCACGACCAAGAAGTTGCATTTGCGCTCGATCATCGT
This sequence comes from Sphingomicrobium sp., assembly GCA_035281125.1. Taxonomy (GTDB): domain Bacteria; phylum Pseudomonadota; class Alphaproteobacteria; order Sphingomonadales; family Sphingomonadaceae; genus Sphingomicrobium. The sequence goes on from DATEEM010000012.1 coordinate 25,316, forward strand.
CGAGCTGCTGTGGTTCCTTCGCGGCGATACCAACATCGCCTGGCTGAAGGAACGCAACGTCCGAATCTGGGACGAGTGGGCCGACGAGGACGGCGACCTCGGACCGGTCTACGGCAAGCAGTGGCGGGATTGGGAAGCGGCCGACGGTCGCCACATCGACCAGATCGCCAAGCTGGTCGAGCTGATCCGGAACGATCCTTTTTCGCGGCGGCAAATCGTGACCGCCTGGAACCCGGGCGAAATCGGGCGCATGGCGCTCGCCCCGTGCCATTGCCTGTTCCAGACCCAGGTCGCGGCCGGGCGGCTCAACCTCCAGCTCTACCAGCGCAGCGCCGACATATTCCTCGGCGTGCCGTTCAACATCGCGAGCTACGCGCTTCTCACCCACATGCTGGCGCGCGAGTGCGGCCTTGAGCCGGGCGTCTTCGTGTGGACCGGTGGTGACTGTCACCTCTATTCGAACCATCTCGACCAGGCGCGCCTGCAGCTGACGCGCGAACCGCGGGTTCTTCCCCGGTTGGTAATCAAGGACCGCGGGCAGGGGCTGTTCGATTACGAGCCAGAGGACTTCCTGTTCGAAAGCTACGACCCGCATCCGCACATCGCGGCGCCGGTCGCGGTATGACCGCACTTCGGCGATAATTGCGAAGACGATTGCGGGCGCGCAATGGAGCCGTTCCGCCGGCTCGGCGTTGGTGGGGGCGTTTAGAACAGGAGAACAATCATGTTCCACAAGGCTCTTACGGCAATGTTGGTGGGCGCGGCGCTCGCCACGGCAGCCTGCAACACCGTTCGCGGTGCCGCCCGCGACGTCAATTCGGTCGCCAACTGCACCGAAAACGCTATCAACGGGGGTCAGTGCTAAGGTTGTTCAGCCTATGGACAATCAGCCGTTCATAGGGTCATGGTCGTTCCACGGGTCAAACAAAAGGGAGCGGTCATGGTTCAGAAGCTCGCGGTCGTCCTTCTGGTGGGGTCGAGCATGATGATTGCGGCCTGCAACACGGTGCGCGGAGCCGCCGCGGACGTGAATTCGGCAGCCAATTGCACCGAAAATGCCATTCACGGCGGCCGCTGCTGATTTAGCAGCCGCGGTCGACGCCAAAGAATTGCCCCGCCGGATCGCTCCGGCGGGGCTTTTTCGTTCAGCTGCCGCGTTTGGCTATTCCTTGAGATAATCCCCGGCGTCGGCGTCCATGCCGGTGCCCGAAGGGGCGACCTCGGCGAGCGGATCGGCGTTGAACGCCGCTTCCGGCCCCTGCGCCAGCTCCGCCGCATGCTCCTCGGCGGCGCTGTTCGGAAGAATCAGCGATTCCTCGAGCTTGCGGTGCGCCGCGCGCAGCGCCGTGTCGCGGGCTGATGCCGCGACGCGCAGGCGGTTCATTCCGGCGCCCGTTCCGGCCGGAATCAGGCGACCGACAATGACGTTCTCCTTGAGGCCCATCAACGTGTCGGTCTTGCCTTGCACGGCAGCCTCGGTCAGCACGCGCGTCGTTTCCTGGAACGAGGCGGCAGAGATGAAACTGCGGGTCTGCAGGCTGGCCTTGGTGATGCCGAGCAGCACCGGCTTGCCTTCCGCTTTCTTCTGCTTCTTCTCGAGCCGGGCGTTGATCTCGTCCATTTCCTCGCGGTCGACCTGCTCGCCGGGGAGGAGAGTGGTGTCGCCGCCCTCGGTGATCTCGACCTTCTGCAGCATCTGGCGAACGATCACCTCGATGTGCTTGTCGTTGATCTTCACGCCCTGCAGTCGGTAGACCTCCTGAATCTCGCTCACGAGATATTCGGCGAGCGCCTCGACCCCGAGCACCTCGAGGATGTCGTGCGGATCGGGCGAGCCGCCGACGAGATTGTCGCCGCGCTTGACGAAGTCGCCTTCCTGGACCTCGATCATCTTCGACTTCGGCACGAGATACTCGACCGGCTCGGAGCCATCCTCGGGGACGATCGCGATCTTCCGCTTGGCCTTGTAGTCGCGCATGAAGGTGACCTTGCCGGAGACCTTGGCGATGATCGCATTCTCCTTCGGCTTGCGGGCCTCGAACAGCTCGGCAACGCGAGGCAGGCCGCCGGTGATGTCGCGCGTCCGGGCGGCCTCGCGCGGCATGCGCGCCAGCACCTCGCCGGCTTCCACCTGCTGGCCGTCCTCGACCGCGATGATTGCGCCCGATGCGAGCCGGTAGACGCCCGCCTCTTTCGCCTTGGCCCCGGTCAGGGTCAGCCGCGGATGCAGCGTGTCCTTCTTCGACTTTGACGTATCGTCGATGACGACGCGCTGGGTGATGCCGGTCGATTCGTCGACCTGCTCGGTCATCGTCCGGTTCTCGATCAGGTCCTGGTACTTCACCGTACCGGCCTTTTCGGTGATCACCGGGCTGAACGACGGATCCCATTCGGCGACGCGGTCGCCGCGGCTGACGATATGGCCGCTCTCGCACAACAGGTGCGCGCCATAGGGCACACGGTGGGTCGACAGCTCGCGACCGTCCATGTCGAGGATCGCGATCTCGCCCGAGCGCGACAGCGACAGGTGGCGGCCGCGCGGGTCGATGATCGTCGGCATGTCGCGAAGCTCGATGGTGCCGTCGACTGGCGCCTCGAGGTTCGATTGCTCGTTAAGCTGCGCCGCGCCGCCGATGTGGAAGGTCCGCATCGTCAGCTGCGTGCCCGGCTCCCCGATCGACTGGGCGGCGATGACGCCGACCGCCTCGCCGATGTTGACCGGCGTTCCCCGGGCGAGGTCGCGGCCGTAGCACTTCGCACAGACGCCCTGCTTCGATGCGCAGATCAGCGGCGAGCGGATCTTCACGCCCTGGATGCCGATCTCCTCGATCCGTGCGACCATGGGCTCATCGAGCAGGCTGCCCTCGGCGATGACGACTTCGTCGGTTTTGGGGTCGACGATGTCCTCGGCGGTCGTGCGGCCTAGCACGCGATCCGCGAGCGATGCGATGACCGCGCCGCCCTGGACGATCGCGCGCATCTCGAGCGCGCGGTCGGTGCCGCAATCCTCCTCGATGATCACCGCGTCCTGCGACACGTCAACGAGTCGCCGGGTCAAATAACCCGAGTTCGCCGTCTTCAATGCGGTGTCCGCGAGACCCTTGCGCGCGCCGTGGGTCGAGTTGAAATATTCGAGGACGGTCAGGCCTTCCTTGAAGTTCGAGATGATCGGCGTTTCGATGATCTCGCCCGACGGCTTGGCCATCAGCCCACGCATGCCGGCCAGCTGCTTGATCTGGGCCTGCGAACCGCGCGCGCCGGAGTGGGCCATCATGTAGATCGAGTTCAGCGGCGCCTGGCGGCCGTCGGCCTGCTTTGGTGTCGAAGAAATCTCCTTCATCATCGCGCTAGCGACCTGGTCGCCGCAGCGGGACCAGGCATCGATCACCTTGTTGTACTTTTCCTGCTGGGTGATCAGGCCGTCCTGATATTGCTGCTCATAGTCCTTCACGAGCGCTCGTGTCTCTTCGACCAGCTTCTCCTTCGCCTCGGGGATGACCATGTCATCCTTGCCGAACGAAATGCCCGCGGTGAACGCGTGGCGGAAGCCGAGCTGCATGATCGCGTCGGCGAACAGGACCGTCTCCTTCTGGCCGGTGTGGCGATAGACGATGTCGATGACGTCGCCGATCTCCTTCTTGGTCAGGACGCGGTTGATGGTTTCGAACGGCACCTTGTGGCTCTTCGGCAGAGTCTCGCCGAGAAGCATGCGGCCAGGGGTGGTCTCGAACCGCTTCATGTAGGTGTTGCCGTCCTCGTCGGTCTGCGGGACCCGGCTGACGATCTTCGAGTGAAGGGTGACCGCGCCTGCCGCGAGGGCCTGGTGGACTTCGGCCATGTCCGAAAGCATCATGCCTTCGCCCGGCTCACCCTCCTTTTCGAGGCTGAGGTAGTAGAGGCCGAGCACCATGTCCTGCGAGGGCACGATGATCGGCTTGCCGTTGGCGGGCGACAGGATGTTGTTGGTGCTCATCATGAGGACGCGCGCTTCCAGCTGGGCCTCGAGGCTCAGTGGGACGTGCACGGCCATCTGGTCCCCGTCGAAGTCGGCGTTGAACGCGGCGCACACCAGCGGGTGAAGCTGGATCGCCTTGCCCTCGATCAACACCGGCTCGAACGCCTGGATGCCGAGGCGGTGGAGCGTCGGGGCGCGGTTCAGGAGCACAGGATGCTCGCGGATCACCTCGTCGAGGATGTCCCAGACTTCCTTCCGCTCCTTCTCAACCCACTTCTTCGCCTGCTTGAGGGTCATCGAGAGGCCCTTGGCGTCGAGGCGCGAGTAGATGAACGGCTTGAAAAGCTCCAAGGCCATCTTCTTCGGCAAGCCGCACTGGTGGAGCTTCAGCTCCGGACCGGTGACGATGACCGAGCGGCCCGAATAGTCGACGCGCTTGCCGAGCAGGTTCTGGCGGAAACGGCCCTGCTTGCCCTTGAGCATGTCGGACAGCGACTTCAGCGGACGCTTGTTGGCGCCGGTGATGGTCCGGCCCCGCCGGCCGTTGTCGAACAGAGCGTCGACGGCCTCCTGGAGCATGCGCTTCTCGTTGCGGACGATGATGTCCGGGGCGCGCAGCTCCATCAGCCGCTTCAAGCGGTTATTGCGGTTGATGACGCGCCGGTAGAGGTCGTTGAGGTCGGACGTCGCGAAGCGGCCGCCGTCCAGCGGGACGAGCGGGCGGAGCTCAGGCGGAATGACCGGGATCACTTCCATGATCATCCATTCGGGACGGTTGCCGGATTCGAGGAAGCTCTCGACGACCTTCAGCCGCTTGATGATCTTCTTCGGCTTGAGCTCGGACTTGGTCTCGGCCAACTCCTTTAGCAGCTGCTCCTTCTCGCCGGCGAGGTCGAGGTCCATGAGCATCGTCTTGACCGCCTCGGCGCCAATGCCGGCGGAGAAGGCGTCCTCGCCATATTCGTCCTGCGCGGCGAGCAGCTCGTCCTCGGTCAGGAGCTGATACTTCTCGAGCGCCGTCAGGCCCGGCTCGATAACCACGTAGCTCTCGAAATAGAGAATCCGCTCGAGCTGCTTCAGCTGCATGTCGAGCAGCAGGCCGATCCGGCTCGGCAAGCTCTTCAGGAACCAGATGTGCGCGACCGGGGCGGCGAGCTCGATATGGCCCATGCGCTCGCGCCGGACCTTCGATACGGTGACTTCTACGCCGCACTTTTCGCAGACGATTCCCTTGTATTTCATGCGCTTGTACTTGCCGCACAGGCATTCGTAATCCTTGATCGGGCCGAAGATGCGCGCACAGAACAGGCCGTCACGCTCGGGCTTGAACGTGCGGTAGTTGATCGTCTCCGGCTTCTTGATCTCGCCGAACGACCAGCTGCGGATCTTGTCAGGCGAAGCGATGCCGATGCGAATCTCGTCGAAGGTCTCCGGCTTGGCGATCGGATTGGCGAAGGGGGTCAGTTCGTTCATTCTTCAGGCTCCTGACCCCTCCCGCGCCGCGGGAGGGGTTGGTATAGAGTTCGATTATTCGGCGGCGAGAGCGGTCGGGGCCTCGTCCTCTTCCTCGATGCTGTCCAACTCGACGCTGAGGCCGAGCGAGCGCATCTCCTTGACGAGCACGTTGAAGCTTTCGGGAATTCCCGCCTCGAACGTATCGTCGCCCTTGACGATCGCCTCGTATACCTTGGTCCGGCCGATCACGTCGTCCGACTTGACCGTCAGCATTTCCTGCAGCGTGTAGGCGGCGCCGTAAGCCTGGAGCGCCCACACCTCCATCTCGCCGAAGCGCTGTCCGCCGAACTGCGCCTTTCCGCCCAGCGGCTGCTGGGTGACGAGGCTGTATGGGCCGATCGAGCGGGCGTGGATCTTGTCATCCACCAGGTGATGAAGCTTCAGCATGTAAATGTAGCCCACGGTCACTCGGCGATCGAACGGATCGCCGGTGCGGCCGTCGAAGAGCGTCACCTGGCCGGACGAATCGAGACCCGCCTTTTCCAGCATGTCGGTGACGTCCGGCTCGCGGGCGCCGTCGAACACCGGCGTGCCCATCGGGATTCCGGCGGTGAGGTTCGACGCGAGTTCGATGATCTCCTCGTCCTGGCGCGCGTCGATTTCCTTCGCATAGCCAGCGCCGTAAATGTCTTTGAGCTTCGCGCGGAGCGTCTTCGCATCCTTGCCGGTGAGCTCCTTGCCGCGCTCGTGGATGCCGTCCAGCATTTCCTGGATCTGCTGGCCGAGGCCGCGCGCGGCCCAGCCCAGGTGTGTCTCGAAAATCTGGCCGACGTTCATCCGGCTCGGCACGCCGAGCGGATTGAGCACGATGTCGACCGGGGTGCCGTCCTCGAGGAAGGGCATGTCCTCCTGCGGCAGGATGCGGCTGATGACGCCCTTGTTGCCGTGACGGCCGGCCATCTTGTCACCGGGCTGGAGCTTGCGCTTCACCGCGACGAAAACCTTGACCATCTTGAGCACGCCTGGCGGCAGCTCATCGCCCCGCTCGAGCTTCTCGACCCGATCCTCGAAGCGCCGGTTGATGGCGTTGATCGCCTCGTCATACTGCGCCTTGAGCGCCTCGATATTCGACTGGCGCTTGTCATCCTTGACGGCGATCTTCCACCACTCGTGGCGGTCAACGCCTTCCAGCGTCGGATCGTCGAGCGTCGCGCCCTTCTTGATGCCCTTTGGAGCTGCGGTCGCGGTCTGCTTCAGGAGCATTTCCTTGAGCCGCGAGAAGGTCGCGCGGTTGAGAATCGCGCGCTCGTCGTCAGCGTCCTTCTTGAGCCGCTCCTTTTCCTCGGTCTGGATGGCGCGGGTACGGTCGTCGATGTCGATGCCGTGGCGGTTGAACACGCGCACCTCGACCACCGTGCCGGAAACGCCCGGGGGAAGCCGCAACGAGGTGTCGCGGACGTCCGACGCCTTCTCGCCGAAGATTGCGCGGAGCAGCTTCTCTTCCGGCGTCATCGGGCTCTCGCCCTTGGGCGTGATCTTGCCGACCAGGATGTCGCCCGGCTCGACCTCGGCGCCGATGTAGACGATGCCCGCCTCGTCGAGGTTGCGCAGCGCTTCCTCACCGACGTTCGGTATGTCGCGGGTGATGTCTTCCGGCCCGAGCTTGGTGTCGCGGGCCATCACCTCGAACTCCTCGATGTGGATCGAGGTGAAGACGTCGTCCTTCACGATCCGCTCGGAGATCAGGATCGAGTCCTCGTAGTTGTAGCCGTTCCACGGCATGAACGCGACGAGCACGTTGCGGCCGAGCGCGAGCTCGCCGTACTCGGTCGACGGGCCGTCAGCGATGATCTCGCCCGCCTCGACCGAGTCGCCGACCTTCACCAGCGGGCGCTGGTTGATGCAGGTGTTCTGGTTCGAGCGCTGGAATTTCATCAGCGTATAGATGTCGACGCCCGACTCACCCGGCTTGAGTTCGCCGGTCGCCCGAACGACGATGCGCGCGGCGTCGACCTGGTCGACGATGCCCGAACGGCGGGCGGCGATCGCCGCGCCGGAATCGCGCGCGACCGTTTCCTCCATGCCGGTGCCGACGAGCGGCGCTTCGGCCTGGATCAGCGGAACGGCCTGGCGCTGCATGTTCGATCCCATGAGCGCGCGGTTGGCGTCGTCGTTCTCGAGGAACGGGATGAGCGACGCGGCGACCGAGACGAGCTGCTTGGGACTGACGTCCATCAGCGTGATCTGGTCGCGCGGTGCCATCAGGAACTCGCCGTTGCGGCGGGCGGAAATGATGTCTTCGGCAAAGCCGCCCTTGGCGTCGAGCTCGGCGTTGGCCTGCGCGATGGTGTGCTTCGCCTCTTCCATCGCCGACAGATAGACGACCTCGTTGGTCACCTTCCCGTCGACTACCTTGCGGTACGGCGTTTCGATGAAGCCGTACTTGTTGACGCGGCTGAAGCTGGCGAGGCTGTTGATGAGGCCGATGTTCGGGCCTTCGGGAGTCTCGATCGGGCAGATCCGGCCATAATGAGTCGGGTGCACGTCGCGCACCTCGAAGCCCGCTCGCTCGCGCGTCAGGCCGCCCGGTCCGAGCGCCGAGACGCGGCGCTTGTGGGTGACCTCGCTAAGCGGGTTGGTCTGGTCCATGAACTGCGACAGCTGCGACGAACCGAAAAACTCGCGCACCGCGGCGACCGCGGGCTTGGCGTTGATCAGGTCGTTGGGCATGACGGTAGACACGTCGACGCTCGACATCCGCTCCTTCACCGCGCGCTCCATGCGCAGCAGTCCGATGCGATACTGATTCTCGAGCAGCTCGCCGACCGAGCGGACCCGGCGGTTGGCGAGATTGTCGATGTCGTCGATCTCGCCCTTGCCGTCCTTGAGGTTCACGAGCTCCTGGACGACCGCGACGATGTCCTCCTTGCGCAGGGTCGTCACCGTGTCCTCGGCGTCGAGGCCTAGGCGCATGTTGAGCTTGACCCGGCCTACCGCGGACAGATCGTAGCGCTCGGGGTCGAAGAACAGGCCGTAGAACAGCGCGTCAGCAGTTTCGCGGGTCGGCGGCTCGCCGGGGCGCATGACGCGGTAGATGTCGGACAGCGCAGAATCCTGGTCCTCGGACTTGTCGGCCTTGAGCGTGTTGCGGATCCACGGGCCGGTGTTGACGTAATCGATGTCGAGGAGCTCGAGCGTGTTGACGCCCGCCTCGTCGAGCTTGGCGAGATTCTCCTCGCTGACCTCGTCTCCGGCCTCGATGTAGATCTCGCCGGTCTTTTCGTTGATGAGGTCGTACGCCGAGTAGCGGCCGTAGATTTCCTCGGTCGGGATGATGACGTTCTTGAGGCCGTCCTTCGCCACCTGGTTGGCGCGGCGCGGCGTGATCTTCTCGTTGGCCTTGAAGATCACTTCGCCGCTGTCGGCGTCGGCGACGTCGTGGTTCGGCTTCTGCCCGCGCCACGCCTCGGCGTTGTACGGGATCTGCCAGCCGTTCTTGCCGCGGACATAGGTCACGCGGTTGTAGAAGGTGTTGAGGATTTCCTCGCTGGTCATCCCGAGCGCATGAAGCAGCGCCGTGACTGGCAACTTGCGCTTGCGGTCAATGCGGACGTTGACGATGTCCTTCGCGTCGAACTCGAAGTCGAGCCAGCTGCCGCGATAGGGAATGACGCGCGCGGCGAAGAGATACTTGCCGCTGGCGTGGGTCTTGCCGCGGTCGTGATCGAACAGGACGCCCGGCGAGCGGTGCATCTGGCTGACGATCACCCGCTCGGTGCCGTTGATGATGAAGGTGCCGTTCATGGTCATGAGCGGCATGTCGCCCATGTAGACGTCCTGCTCCTTGATATCGATCACCGACTTGGCCTCGGTCTCGGGATCGATCTCGAAGGTGGTTAGGCGCAAGGTGACGCGCATCGGCGCGGCATAGGTGAGACCGCGCTGCCGGCACTCGTCGGTGTCGTACTTGGGATCCTCGAGCTCGTAACGGTCGAAGTCGAGATGGGCCGTGCCGGCGAAATCGACGATCGGGAAGACCGAGCGAAGCGTCTTTTCGAGGCCTGAAACATATCCTGTCGCCGGATCCGAGCGGAGGAATTGCTCATAGCTCTCGCGCTGAACCTCGATGAGGTTCGGCATTTCGCTAATTTCGTGGATGTTGCCGAAAATCTTGCGGATACGCCGCTGCTTGGTCTTCGTGCCCGCATTGGTCTTGCGGGGTGCGTCGATCGCTTTGGTGGCCATGTGCTTCCCTGCGCTGTCGCGGAACGCACGTCGTCGAGCGCTCCGCCGGTTCCCGCTCCCGCACTGGGCAGGAGCCTTGTTTGGAGCGCTCGTCCCGCGACCCTCTCCAATGCGTTCGGTCCGTGCGCCGGTCGGACCCTGTCCCGGAGAGGACGGGAAAAGCCCTGGGCGCACTAAACCGTGCGGCCAGAGCCGTTTATTTGTTGGATTGCGCCGATATAGCCATTTGCGCGCGATGCGCAAGAGGGCCAGTGCCCTGAATTCAGCCGTTGAATTCGGCGACGAAGGCCCGGGCGCGATCGTCCGCCTCAGCGACGATCGGCAGGACCGGGGTAATCAAATGCTCGAGCCGGCGCCATTTATCGGGGTCGGGCCGCGACACCGTATATTTGGACAAGGGTAGGCTGCCTCCGACCGGCCGATCCCAGTCAAGGCCAAGCGAGTGCGTCAGCGCCGCGATCCGCGCATCGGGTTGCGCGAGGAAATCGCCATGGTCGAGCGCGCGCACGCGATCCCGGGCGAGCGCACGCAAGTCGTCGATCATGATGTTGGTCGTGATGGCCCATTGGTGCGCAACCACCTCCGGGAGCGACCGTCCGCCCAGCTGCCGCCACCCGGGAACGAGCAGCAACGACCAGCGGTAGCCGCTCCAGCCGGGCAATTGCGGATAGGTGATGAAGCGACCCGAGACCCAGGCTTCCATCATGCTCGCGAGCGTCTGGCGCACGTCCCGGTAGAGGTAGACGAACAGCGAGTCCGGCCAGAGGGCCGCGAAAAAGGGGATTCGCAGCGAGTTCTTGGGCGTCTTCTCGAGCATGCGGACCGATCCGCGGGGCCGGTTGCCGTCTCGATCGCGCAGCTCGCCATAGAAGCCGTCCTGCAGCGCCGCCGCCGCGGGGCCGGCCGCATCTTCGGCCGTCAGCCGGTTCGAGTGCCAGTCGCGGGTTGCCGGGTGGAACTCCGGAATGCGCTCGATCGCGACGTGGCTTTCCGTGCCGATGCTGTAGAGTCCCGGCGCCTGCTCCATCGTCTCGAACAGCAGGGTCGAGCCGGAACGCGGCGGGCTGACGATAAGGATCGGGCGGTCGAAGCGACTGTCAGTGGTCGGTTCGCTTGCCGAGACGGTTTCGCCGTTCACGAGGCGAGGCGCTGACGTGGGACCGAGGCGACGATGTTCCCGCTCGCCGGCACGGGGGTCAAAGCCGGTCCGAAGATCAATGAGTCGAGAACATTCGCGAGTAGCGCTTCGTTGGTCAGCATCACGCTCGCGTTGTCGGGCTGCATCATCTCGGCGCGGCACTCGGCGAGCAGTTGCTGGTAGGCTGGAATGCCATTGGCAGTCGGTCCGAACTGGGCCCACACGGCACCCCAGTCGTCGGCGAATCGATTGATCCGATCGCGCAGCGCGGGCACTTGCGGATGGCCCGCGGCCTGGTCGAAGATGAAGGCGGCGTGGCACCGGATCTCCCATGGCGACATGATGATCGGGGCGTTGAACTGCTCGAACTTCAATTGCCGTCTGGGGGCGCTTCCGGGCGCCACGAACCTTGGCTCTGCCGTGGGGTCGCCGAGGCCCGCGTCGATCAGCGCGCGCAGCGAGCGCGTCATCACCGTGTCGAGCACCAAATGAATTCGCCGTTCGTTCCAGTTGTTTTCCACGCGGTGAAAGCGGAAGCTGTCGAAGATCCAGCATTCGCCCGCGGCCATATGGATCGTCTCGTCACCGCAGGTGAAAAGCACCTTGGGGTTGGTGATCACCGGGATGTGGATTCGAATGTGGGTGCGCCAATGATAGTGGGAGTCGACGTGCAGCGGCACCTCCGCGCCCGCGCCGAGGCCCATGAACCGGCTGCGGGTCCAGACGCCGTCGAGTTCGGCCATGATCTGCTGGACGTAGGCGCAGCGGGCGAGGTCGGAAGTCGGGCGCATTGGGCCGTCGAAATCGTCGGTCGGCCTTCCGCCGACGGTCACCAGCCGCACGGCCTCGTTGCCGACGAAGCCGGTGGGGTGTGGGACCCAGGATGAATCCGGAAGCGCGCGGACCTCGCGCTCGAGGGCCTCCGCGTCGAAGCGGATGGGAAGCTTGATGAACGGCTGTTTGAAACGCATCGTCTTGCCATTGTGGCGAATTTCTCTGGCCTAGCCAAGAAGACCCGTCGCGCTTGCGCTTGCCGGGCAGTCCGGGCACCCCTGGTACAGCAGGGGGCGCGATATGACGGCAAGAGCAACCGAACCGCGTTCCGGCCAGTCCGCAGCCTTCGTGATCGGCGCGTCGTCGCTGGGGACCATCTTCGAATGGTATGATTTCTATCTTTACGGGCTGCTCGCAACAATCATCTCCGCGCAATTCTTCTCGGGGGTCAATGACACCACCGCGTTCATCCTCGCGCTAGCCGCCTTCGCGGCGGGGTTCGCGGTCCGCCCATTCGGGGCTCTGTTGTTCGGCCGGATCGGCGATCTTGTGGGACGCAAGAACACCTTCCTGGTCACCATGGGAATCATGGGCCTGGCGACCTTCCTCGTCGGGCTGTTGCCGAGCTATGCGTCGATCGGCATTGCGGCCCCGATCCTGCTCGTTTTGCTGCGCCTGCTCCAGGGACTTGCGCTCGGCGGGGAATATGGCGGCGCTGCGACTTACGTCGCCGAGCACGCGCCGGACGGACGACGCGGCCTCTATACCAGTTTCATCCAGACGACCGCGACGCTGGGGCTTTTTGCGGCGCTGCTGGTGGTCATCGGAATTCGCACCGCCGTGGGGGAGGCAGCGTTCGCCGACTGGGGTTGGCGCATTCCCTTCCTGATCTCGATCCTGTTGCTGGCGCTCTCGCTGTGGATCCGCCTGCAGCTTGAGGAGAGCCCGATATTCCGCGAGATGAAGGAAACGGGGGAGGGATCGAAGGCGCCGCTGACCGAGGCATTCGGACGATGGTCGAACCTCAGGCTGGTCTTGATTGCCCTAATCGGCGCGGTCGCGGGGCAGGCGGTCATCTGGTACGCTGGGCAGTTCTACGCGCTGTTCTTCCTCGAGAAGACGCTGAAAGTCGACGGCGCGACCGCAAATATCCTAATCGCCATTGCGCTGGCACTGGCCACGCCCTTTTTCATTGTCTTCGGCTGGCTGTCTGACAAGCTCGGCCGCAAGAGGATCATCATGGCGGGCTGCGCGCTCGCCGCGCTGACCTATTTCCCGCTGTTCGGAGCGCTTACGCAGGCAGCCAATCCCGCATTGGCAACAGCGCAGGCGAATTCTCCTGTCGTTGTATTTGCCTGGCAGGAGACTTGCTCTTTCCAATTCGACCCGATCGGGAAGGCCAAGTTCGATCAATCGGGCTGTGACATTGCCAAGTCGGCACTGGCCAAGGCCGGAATTCCATACGCCAATGAGGATGGGGTTTACGAGCCGACGGCGATAGTCCGCGTCGGCGACCGCACGATCCACGTCGCAGCCGACAAGGACGTCGCAGGGGAGATCAAACGCGCGTTGGCTGAGGCAGGCTATCCCACAAAGGCCGATCCCGCGGCAATCAACAAGCCCCTCGTCGTCGCGATCCTGTTCATCCTCGCTCTCTATGTGACGATGGTCTACGGGCCGATTGCGGCGCTGCTGGTCGAGCTGTTTCCGACACGCATCCGCTACACGTCGATGTCCTTGCCCTATCACATCGGCAACGGCTGGTTTGGCGGCTTCCTGCCGACCGTCGCCTTCGCCATGGTCGCGGCGACGGGCGACATCTACTACGGGCTTTGGTACCCGATCGTCGTTGCGGTGATGACCCTGATCGGCGGGACCTTGTTTCTTCCCGAAACCTTCCGTCGGCGTTTGGCGAGCCAGCCGGCGTGCTCATAGCGAATGCAAAAAGGGCGGCTCCGAAGAGCCGCCCTCTGGATGGGGTGGAATCCTGACCTTCGTCAGGATGACCTCAACTCGCGAGGTCACTTAAGCTCGACGGTGCCGCCGGCTTCCTCGATCTGCTTTTTGATCTTCTCGGCCTCGTCCTTGGAGACGCCCTCCTTGACGGCCTTCGGAGCGCCCTCGACGAGCGCCTTCGCCTCGCCGAGGCCAAGGCCGGTGATCGCGCGGACTTCCTTGATCACGTTGATCTTCTTGCCGCCGTCGCCGGTGAGAATGACGTCGAATTCGGTCTTCTCCTCGGCGGCCGGAGCGGCGGCGCCGCCGCCGGCGGCAGCCGGGCCGGCGACCGCGACCGCAGCCGCGGCCGAAACGCCCCACTTCTCCTCGAGCGCCTTGGCGAGATCCGCGGCCTCGAGAACGGTCAGTTCGGACAGCTGGTCGACCAGCTTAGTAATGTCAGCCATTTCGATACTCCTTTGCGGGGCATCCGCCCCAATGTTGTCGTGCGTGATGAATGTTGTGCCGGCTTAAGCGGCCTGCGCCCCGTAAGCCCCGAAGACTCGTGCCAGCTGGGCACCCGGTTCGCTGACGGTCCGCGCGATCTTGGTCGCAGGCGCCTGGATCAGGCCCACGATCTTGGCGCGCAGATCTTCCAGCGACGGGAGCGCGGCGAGCGCCTTGATCCCGTTCACGTCGAGCAAGGTGTCGCCCATTGCTCCGCCCACGATCTCGAACTTGTCGTTCGACTTGGCGAAGTCCACCGCGACCTTGGCGGCCGCGACGGGATCGCTCGAGGTCGCAAGCGCGGTCGGGCCCTTGAGCAGGTCGCCGATCGGCTTGTAGCGCGTGTCCTCGAGCGCAATCAGGGCAAGACGGTTCTTCGCAACTTTATACTGGGCTCCGGCGTCGCGCATCTTGATGCGCAGGTCCGTGGACTGCGCCACCGACAAACCGTGGTTGCGAGTGATCACGACCACGCTCGTCTCGGTGAAGACTTGCTTCAGCTCTGCCACCAGATCGGCTTTTTGCGAACGATCCATGCCAACTCCAAGTTTCGACCGGGGCAGGCCCCGAATCGAGCTTCAACAAAAGCCCGAGGCAGACCTCGGGCACTCGTGTCCGTGGGGTTGGGATCGATGACGCTGCAGCGCAACGCACGACGGAGCGGCGAACTGCCCCGAATGATTCCTGTCCCCGTCTAGGTTGCAAATTAAGCCCCAAGAGGGGCAGCAACTGTCTCGGACGGTGCCTCGGGCCGAAGCCCGCTGCGGAGCGGCGCCTATAGCGAATTCCCCTGATTGATCAAGTCGTCGCCCATAAGAAATCCCGGGCGAGACTGGCGCCTCGCCCGGGACCTTTCGCTCCCCTTTGAAGGAAAGCTCGAACGCGACCTACTTGCCGCGTTCGCCGCGCTCGACCGGCGGCGGAGGCGGCGGTGGCGGCGGAACCGGGCAAGTGCTCGTCGCCAGGATCACCGAACCGTCCGGGCAGGTCTGCGTCGCCGGCGCAGCCGGAGGCGGCGGGGGCGGCGGAGGCGGCGGCGGAGGCGGCGCTTCGGCAACGCCGCCGAAGTTGAAGATCAGGCTCGCGAGCAGACTGTGCGACGTGAAGCGGTCGTCGATCCCGAAGACCGCAGTGCCGCCGCTGCACGGCGACGGCGCTGCGACCGGGCCGCATGGGCCGGCGCCGGCAGTGAATGCCGCAGCTTCGGCGATGTCGAGCTTGCTGCTGCGGAAGTAACGGTACTTCAGGCCGACATCGATATTGTCACTGACCGGAGCATAGACGCCGGCGAGGATCTGCCAGGCAAAGCCGCTGTCGCTCTCGCCGAACTCCTTGACCCGGGCGTAGCCGCCGCCGACGCCGGCATAGCCGCCGACGCCGCCGTTGCCGCCGAAATCGATAAGTCCGTTGATCATTCCGGACAGCACGCTGACATGGCCGCCGAGATCGAAATCGTCGTCGACGAACACCGTGCCCGCACCGGCGTTGAAGGCGGTGACGAAATCGTCGTCGAGCCGCACGTCCTTGGCCTTGGCGCGCTTGTAGCCGAGCTCGCCCTCGATCCGGAACATGCCGAAGTCGTAGCCGCCGATGAGGTCGATATCGTAGCCGTTCTTCCAGCGGACCCGGCCGATGTCGTCCTCGGCGATGTCGGCGGTCCCGGTGGGCGGAGCGGTGAAGTCGACGGACCCGAAGACGTCCTGGTTCCGCGGGAACAGGATGCCGCCTTCGACTCCGACATAACCGCTGTTGTCACGGGCGAGCGCCGGAGTGGCGACCACCGCCGCGGCAACGGCGGCGAGGAGATATTTGCGCATTTACGTAACCCCTTTGCTGGTTGGTCTCGGGCGAAACCTCCAGGAAAGGGGTTGGTTTCACAGCGGCAACGGCCGGCCCAAATCCACGCAAAACTGTTGCATCGGGGTCACAGACGGGCCGTGGGCGGGGCGCGACAATCCGAAACGGAGGAAAGCCGGAGCTTCCGCCCCGGCTTCCCGATTTCCCCAGCAATGCCGCGAGGATGTCAGGCCCCCGCGATCTCCTCGAGCGCGACCTTGACCCCGGGGCCCATGGTCGAGCTGACCGACACCTTCTTCACGAACTTGCCCTTCGCGCCCGACGGCTTGCCCTTCACGATCGCGTCCATGAACGCACGGAAATTTTCCGCGAGGTCGGCTTCGGAGAACGACGCCTTGCCGATCCCGGCGTGGACGATCCCAGCCTTCTCGACGCGGTACTCGACCTGGCCGCCCTTGGCGTCGGCGACTGCCTTGGCGACGTCCATCGTCACCGTGCCGAGCTTCGGGTTGGGCATCAGCCCCTTGGGGCCGAGCACCTTGCCGAGACGTCCGACGACGCCCATCATGTCCGGCGTCGCGATCACTCGGTCGAAGTCGATCTGCCCGCCCTGGACGGTCTCCATCAGGTCCTCGGCGCCGACCAGGTCCGCGCCCGCCGCCTTGGCCTCGTCGGCCTTGGCGCCCTTGGCGAAAACCGCGACGCGCACCGACTTGCCGGTGCCCTTGGGGAGGTTGACCACGCCGCGCACCATCTGGTCGGCGTGGCGCGGGTCGACGCCCAGGTTCAGCGCGACCTCGACCGTCTCGTCGAACTTGGCGGTGGCGTTGGATTTGACCAGCGAGATCGCCTCGTCGACGCCGTAGAACTTCTCGCGGTCGACCGGCTGGAGCGCCTTCTGCCGCTTGCTCTGCTTCGTCATCGCTTAGCCCTCCACCACGTCGAGGCCCATCGCGCGGGCGCTGCCTTCGATGATCTTCGCCGCGGCTTCGATGTCGTTGGCGTTGAGGTCCTTCATCTTCACTTCCGCGATCTCGCGCAGCTGCGAGCGGCGGATCGTCCCCGAGCTTGCCTTGCCGGGCTCCTGGCTCCCCTTCTGGATCCGCGCCGCCTTCTTCAGCAGGAAGGTCGCGGGCGGGGTCTTGGTGGTGAAGCTGAACGAGCGGTCCGCATAGACGGTGATGACCGTCGGGATCGGCGCGCCCTTCTCGAGCTCCTGCGTGGCCGCGTTGAACGCCTTGCAGAATTCCATGATGTTGACGCCGCGCTGGCCGAGCGCCGGGCCGATCGGCGGCGCCGGGTTGGCGATGCCCGCAGGCACCTGCAGCTTGATATAGCCGGTGATTTTCTTTGCCATGTCACTCTCGAATTTCGGAGCAAGGCGAGACCTTGCGCCGGGTTGAAGCTTAGTGGTGCAAGCGGCGAGCGGTCAGGCGCGCCTCCCACGGCTGTTTTCCAACATGTGCTGGAAGGCGGCGCCCCTACACGAAGTGTCCCAAGCCCGCAACTCTGTGCTACGCTCGTTCCGGGGGGCTAAGGCAACAGGGAGCCGCCGATGAAAAAGCTTCTTCTCCTAACCGCCGCGATCACCATGTTCGCCGCCTCGACATCCGGCATTCAGGCCAAGTCGCGGGCGCTCAAGTGGATGGACGGCACGGCCGTCGGCCTTCCGAAGGGCTCGCAGGTCGCTGTGGTCAAGGGCGATCCGGCCAAGGCCGGCGACTTCACCGTCCACCTCAAATTCCCGGCCGATTTCACCGTTCCGCCGCACAGCCATCCCGGCGACGAGGTGGTTCGGGTCGTGACCGGCGGCCCGTTGCACTACGGCATGGGCGACAAGGTCGACATGGGCACCGCCGGCACGCTCGAAAAGGGCTGGCACGTCACGCTCGGCGCCGGAATGAACCACTGGGCGCACGTACCAGTCGCAACCGTGGTCCAGGTCGATGGCAAGGGGCCGTTCGGGATCACCTACGCCAATCCGGCGGACGACCCGCGCAAGAATTAGGAGCCGGAAATTGTGAAACTTGTGCCCTCAGCGCGCGGGTGCGCGCGAGGGGCACAAACAGTCACTTGACCCGTTCGACCTGCTCGAACTCCAGCTCCACCGGGGTGGCGCGGCCGAAGATGGAGACGCTGACCTTGACCCGGCCGCGGTCGAAATCGAGTTCCTCGACCACGCCGTTGAAGCTGGCGAAGGGGCCGTCGAGCACCTTGACCGCGTCGCCGATCTCGTAATCGACGTGGATCTTGGCCTTGGGCGCCATCGCCGCCTGCTCCTCCTTGGTCGAGAGCATGCGCGCCGCCTGGGCGTCCGGGATCGGCTGGGGCTTGCCGTTGGGGCCGAGGAAGCCGGTCACCTTCGGCGTGTTCTTGACCAGGTGATAGACCTGGTCGTTGAGCTCGAGCTTGGCCAGCACGTAGCCGGGCATGAACTTGCGCTCGGTCTCGACGCGCTTGCCGCGCTTGATCTCCGTCACGGTCTCGGTCGGCACCTCGATCTGCTCGACGAAGCGCTCGAGGCCCATGCGGGTCGCTTCGGACATGATCGAATCGCGGACCTTGTTCTCGAAGCCGGAATAAGCGTGGATGATGTACCAGCGGGACATGGAATTACCTTTGTCAGCTCAATTGCGCGGGCCGTCCGAACCGTGGCCGATCCGAGCGCAGCCTTCTAGCCGGCGAGCAGGCCGACCAGCCATTTGACCAGGGTCGCGAAGAAGGCGTCGACGCCGAAGAAGAAGAAAGCGAGCATCATGGTCATGATGATCACCATGATCGCGGTCGCGACGGTCTCCTTGCGGGTCGGCCAGTGGACCTTGGCGATGGCTTCGCTGCGGACCTGACGCACGAATTCGCCGGGGGAGACTTTGGCCACTGTCGTCTGCTCTCTTGCGGTTGCGGATAGAAAAGCGCCCCGCGGACCTCTCGGGCCGGCGGGGCTGGCGCTCACTTAGCGGCGCGCGGCCGAGTCTTCAAGCGCCGTAGCTGGCAGGAGTGGAGGGACTCGAACCCCCGGCCCTCGGTTTTGGAGACCGATGCTCTACCAACTGAGCTACACTCCTAGAGCCGGGCGCGAGGTAGCGACGGCGCTCCGGGCGCGCAAGGTCAGTTGACGACCGGAAGCCCGATCCACGTCCCGCCCGGGCCGGTGAACACCGTCTGCGTCGCGGCGCGATAGTCGGACGGCTGCGCGAAGAAGATGTTCGGAACGAAGGTCTGCGGGTTGCGGTCGTACAGCGGGAACCAGCTCGACTGGATGTGGATCATCAGCCGGTGGCCGGGCTGCACTACGTAATTCACGGACGGCAGGGAGAATTCGTAGGTCAGTGGGACATTCGGAGCGAGCGGTTGCGGGCGCGCCGGATCGCTGCGGTAGCGGCCGCGGATCACGTCCATCGCAATCGGGAACTGGTAGCCGCCGAGCGCTGGCCTATCCGGAACCTGGTCGGGATAGACGTCGATCAGCTTCACCACCCAGTCGCTATCCGTCCCGCTGGTCGCTGCGACGAGATGGACGAGCGGCGTCCCGGCGAGCCGGAGCGGCCGGGTGAGCGGTTCGGACGCGTACACCAGCACATCCGGGCGGCCGTCGGCGAAGCGCTGGTCGTCGACCAGCCAGAAGCGCCAGGTCGACCCCTGCGCCCAGGGAGAGAGGTTGGGCCGGGCGCGATAAGTCACCGGCTTCGCCGGGTCCGAAAAGTAGGAATCGGAGGCCCTCACTGCAGGCGCCTCGAACGACAGCCGCTCCCCCGCCCTGGGGTAGATCGGGCTCAGGTTCGCCGGACAACCACTCATGCAGGCCTGGGGCCAATCGTCGAGCCGGCGCCACTGGTTGGTGCCGGTCTCGAACGCCGTGGCCTTGGCCAGGTTCGCGGGCGCGCCGTCCTTGAGATGTTGGTCGAGGAAGGGGATCATCAGGCTGGCGCGGAACCACTTGCCGCTGTCCCCGCCGAAATCGAGCGGGCCGAGTGAGGCCGCCGCGCCGTTCGCCTGGCCATGGTGCCAGGGTCCGAGCACGAGATGCACATTGGGGCTTGCCTTGACTGCGCTGAACACTGCGGGCGCGCCGTAAATGTCCTCCTGGTCCCACAGGCTGCCGACGATGAGTGTTGGGACGGCCAGCGGCTGCCGCGCGAGGATCCGGTCGACCGCCTGGTGCTGCCAAAATTCGTCGTAGGCGGGATGTTGAGTCAGGCGCCGCCAGAACGGCAGTTGCTCCATCCCCATCGCGCGGGCGTAGGTGCCGGCCGAGCCAAATCTCAGAAAATTGTTGTAGTTGTCGTGAGCCCCCGTGAACCAAGGCTCTTCGGACTTTTTCGACGCCGTCTGGGAATAGACGTAGCTCAGCATCTCCTGCCGGAAGGCGCCGTTGTGGAACCAGTCGTCGCCCTTCCACACGTCGACCATGGGATTGATCGGCACGCTGGCTTTCAGTGCGGGATGCGGGTTCACCAGGCTCATCAGCGCCGTAAAGCCGTTGTAGCTGGTGCCGATGGTCGCGACGCGGCCGTTCGCCTCAGGCACGTTGCGGACCAGCCAGTCGATGGTGTCCCACGCATCTGTCGAATGGTCGACCGCGGTGGGATTCAAGGGCCCGCGAAGGGGCCGGTTCATCACATAATCGCCTTCGGACTTATACTTGCCGCGGACGTCCTGGATGGCGACGATATAGCCGGCGCGGACCAACTCCGCGTTGAGCACGGAGAGGATGTTCTCGGGCCACGGCCCGAACTGGCCGCCGCGACTGGTAGCCTTGTCCGCGGAATAAGGCGTCCGGTCGAGCACAATCGGGAACTTTTCGGCCGGAGCGAGCGGTCCGCGCGGGATGATCAGCACGGTATGAAGCTTCGCGCCGTCGCGCATCGGGACCATCGCTTCGCGGCGGTAATATTGGAATTCCCCGCGCGGCGGGTCGAAGCGCGTGGGAATGTCGCCGCCCTTGGGCATTGGCGGGACGGTCGGGCGAAACTTCTGCGGGATGTCGCCGCCCGGCTGAACCGCGGGCTGGAGTTCCGCGGCCGCCGTCAGCGGGGCCGCGAGGAACAGCGCGGCGAAGAACGCGAACTTGTTCAGGCGCATGCAATTCCTTCCCGGGCGGGGGCAGATGGCACGCCTCCCTGATACGGGCAAGGCGGGCAGCGCCGAAGCGGCTACCGCTTTGGCCGAACCTGCCGTAAAGCGCATGCCACAGGAGGAGGACGAGAATGCCCAACCTTTCTGCCTACACGCCTCAGGCGCGTGCGGTCCTCAGGATTATGACGGCGCTGCTGTTCCTGGAGCACGGAACCCAGAAGTTCCTGTCCTTCCCGCCGGGTGAGATGGCCGCCTTCGGCTGGACCTTCGCCCATCCCGCGGCGTATGCCGGCATCATCGAGCTGCTGTGCGGCTCGCTCGTCGCGATCGGCCTGTTCACCCGACCCGCCGCTTTCCTTGCGTCCGGCACCATGGCGGTCGCCTATTTCATGAGCCACGCACCGCAGAACTTCTTTCCGGTGAACAATCAGGGCGACGCCGCGATCCTGTTCTGCTTCGTCTTCCTTTATCTGGTCTTCGCCGGACCCGGTGCCTGGGCGCTCGACAATGTCATGGGGAAGGGTCGGCCGCGAGGCGATATCGCGTAACGACTGTTGCGCGACTCGGCCATTGGTGGTCTGCTGTCGGTCCTCTCAAAGGGGGAGGACCAAACTCATGCGCAAATCCCTATCGATCGCGCTCATCGGCGCGGCCGTGCTGGCGCTCGCCGCCTGCCAGAAATACGAGGATAAGGGGGCGCCTGATCGGCAGCAGGGCGACAGAGCTGCCGCCGAACAGGCGATCAAGGCGGACGAAGCGAAGTGGAACCAGGACTTCCACGCAAAGGATGCCGAGGCGCTGCTCGCGCACTACTCGGATGATGTGACGATTGTCTTCCCGGGTGAAGCTGCCCAGTCCGGAATGGAAAACGCCCGCAAAACGATCGCCAATGCGGTCAAGGATCCCAATTTCGACGTGAGTTTTACCAGCGATAAGATCGATGTATCCGGCGATCTCGCCTATTCGCGCGGGCGGTACAGTGCGAAGATGACGGATCCGAGAACCAACCAGGCGTCAAGCGCCGGCGGGACTTACCTGACCGTCTACAAGCGGCAGGACGACGGGAGCTGGAAGGTGACCGAGGACATCACGACGGTCGATCCCAACCCACCAGCGGCGGCTGCCCGATAAGAGAACGGCGGCGCTGTCGAGGCGCCGCCGCTTTCGCTCAGCTCATCCCTGCGTTCAGGCGGTTTCAGACTCGGCCGTCTGGGTCGCAGCCGGCTCAGGCTCGCGGCCCGGCTGAGGCACGCGGCGAAGATAAGGCAGGTCGCTCGTCCAGCCGCCTGGGAACTGGCTGCGCGCTTCCTCGTCGGAGACGGACGGCACGATGATGCAGTCCTCGCCCTGCTTCCAGTTCACGGGGGTCGCAACCTTGTGCCGGGCGGTCAGCTGGATCGAATCCAGGAGTCGCAGCACCTCGTCGAAATTGCGCCCGCTCGACATCGGATAAATGAGCATCGCCTTAATGAGCTTGTCGGGCCCGATCATGTAGACAGTGCGCACGGTGGCGTTGGTCGCCGCGGTGCGGCCTTCGGACGTGCCCGCCTCTTCTTCGGGAAGCATGTTGTAGAGCTTCGAGATATTGAGGTCGTGGTCGGCGATGATCGGATAATTGACCTTCGCTCCGCCGTGGCTTTCGACGTCCTTCAGCCAGCGACCATGGTCGTCGACCGGATCGACCGACAGGCCGATGATCTTGGTGTTGCGCTTGTCGAACTCGGGCTGGAGCTTGGCGAGATAGCCGAGCTCGGTCGTGCAGACGGGCGTGAAGTCCTTGGGATGCGAGAACAGAATGCCCCAGCTGTCGCCGAGCCATTCATGGAAGCGAATCCGGCCTTGGGTGGTCTCGGCCTCGAAATCCGGAGCCTGCGAGCCAATGCGTAGCGTCATGTCATGCCTCCCTTAGGATGCGAGTGAGTATGCGAGTCGATTGAGCGCCGGCGGCATATCAGAAACGGCAGTGAGTCGATATCGCTAGACCGCCTCGACATTCACAAAGTCCGGCTCGGCGTGAGCGTGGCGGTCGAGCCACGGCGGCACAGGAAGGCTCTTGGAGCGCAGGAACTCCGCGTTGAACAGCTTGGACTGGTAGCGGTTGCCATAGTCGGCGAGGATGGTGACGATGGTCTTGCCCGGTCCGAGCTCGCGGGCGAGGCGGATCGCCCCCGCGACATTAACGCCCGAGGAAGGGCCGAGGCTCAGACCTTCGTGCTCGAGCAGGTCGAAGCAGACGGGGACGGATTCCTCGTCGGGGATCCGGAAGGCGTGGTCGACCGCGAGGCCCTCGAGGTTGGCGGTGATTCGACCCTGGCCGATGCCTTCGGTGATCGAGCTGCCTTCGGCCTTGAGCTCGCCGGTCGTGTAGTATCTGTAGAGCGCGGCGCCCGGCGGATCGGCGAGGCCGATCGCGACGTCCGGCTTGCGCTCGCGCAAGGCCGCGGCGACCCCGGCCAGTGTACCGCCGGTACCCACCGCGCAGACGAAGCCGTCGATCTTGCCTCCGGTCTGCTCCCAGATCTCGGGACCGGTGGTCTCGACATGTGCCTGGCGGTTGGCGACATTGTCGAACTGGTTGGCCCAGATGGCCCCGTTCGGCTCCTCCCGGGCCAGCCGTTCCGCCATCCGGCCCGAGACCTTCACGTAATTGTTCGGGTTGCGGTACGGCACTGCCGGGACCTCGACCAAATCGGCGCCAAGCGAGCGAAGCGTGTCCTTCTTTTCCCTGGTCTGGGTTTCCGGGATGACGATCACCGTGCGCATCCCGAGCGCATTGCCGACCATCGCCAGGCCGATGCCGGTATTGCCGGCGGTCCCCTCGACCACCACGCCACCTCGCCGGAGGTCGCCGCGCCGCATCGCATCCTGGATGATGAAGAGCGCTGCTCGGTCCTTCACCGACTGGCCGGGGTTCAGGAACTCGCACTTGCCGAGAATCTCGCAGCCGGTTTCTTCGGACGCGCGGCGCAGGCGCACCAACGGCGTGTTGCCGATCAGCTCGAGGACATTGCCGAATGCGCCCATTGCCGGCGGCCCCTTAGCATTGGTGGAGGGCGAAATCAGCCGTCGCCGTCACTTCCCGGGCTGGGCGCGGCTTTCCATGATCAGTCCGGTTTCGCGGATTTGGCGGACGTAGCCGTCGGCGACGCAGGACTGCGACCGACATGCCTTGCGTTTGGCGGCAAAACGATCGCGGGCCGCCACGAGCAATTTCTTTTGCTCCGCATCGGCATGGTTCATCGACTGGTTGAAGAAACCGTCGGACATCCGCTCGAGTGTCGCGAGCTTGTCGTTGCTCGCCGGCGCGGATCGCGTCGACCTCTGGGGCGCGCTTGTCGCGGGCGCGGGCGTGCGCCGCGCGGTTACGGCGCGGACACGGGCGGGCTGCGGCGCGCTCGCCGGTCGCTCCGGCACGATTTCCGCCGGCACATCTTGAAGATCGATTGGGACGGGGGCGATGTCGGGCTGGAGCTCCCGATGAAGGTCGGCCAGGCGCTCGCTTTCCGGCTCCAGCTCGGCGATCGGCGTGGGATGGTCGACGGCAATGTCGGAAATTGCTTCCTGGCTTGTCCGCGGCTGCGGCGCGGCATTTCTGGGCAGCTCCTCGCGGGGCCAGGCCCAGACCACGCCGACCATTGCCACGGCGAGCACAGCCGCGCCGATTCCCGCGGCGCGCATGGCCGGAGGCTCGGCCGGGGGAGGCGGCAAATCTTCAGCCAGCCACGCGCCTTCGCCGCCGCCTTTGCGCCAGGCGTCATATTCGGCGCGCTTCGCCGGGTCGCGAAGGACGGCATAAGCAGCAGTAATGGCCTGCGCCCGGGCCTGCGCTTCTGGGTCGCGGTTCGAATCCGGATGGTAGTGCCGCATGAGCGCGCGGTAGGCGGCGCGGATGACGACGTCTTCGGCCGTCGGGGCGACGCCGAGAATTGCGTAACAATCCGTTGTCACGGCAACCACGCAGCCCGTTTAAGCTTCTCGAACCAAAGCACAACCGAGCGTTGCGCCCATTCCTTGCTCACGCGCGCCGGCGCGGGTCCTTCGGCGGTCGGCGGAGGAACTCTGGTCGCGGCTCAGGCGGCAATGTCGTAAGGCTGGATCTCCCCGGAAAGGTACAGCGAGCGGGCCTTTGTCCGCGACAGCTTGCCCGAGCTGGTGCGGGGCAGCGTGCGCGGCGGAACCAGCTCGACCACCGGTGTGATGCCGGTGATCGCCCGGACGCGCTCGCGGATGTCGTCGCGCAGGCGTCCGCGCTCGTGAGGATCGGAGACGCGGCAATGGACCAGCACTGCCGGCGTCTCTTCGCCAGACGTGCCGGTGATGGCGAAGGCCGCAATGTCGCCCGACTTGAAGCCCGGTAGCTGCTCGACCGCCCAC
The DNA here is from genome assembly GCA_035281125.1 of Sphingomicrobium sp. Classification (GTDB taxonomy): domain Bacteria; phylum Pseudomonadota; class Alphaproteobacteria; order Sphingomonadales; family Sphingomonadaceae; genus Sphingomicrobium. Next base: position 50,575 of record DATEEM010000012.1, read on the forward strand.
TCGATGTCCTGCGGCCAGTGATTGCGGCCGTTAATAATGATCATGTCCTTGGCGCGGCCGACGATGAAGATGTAGCCCTTCGACATATAGCCCATGTCGCCGGTGTCCAGCCAACCGTCGGGAGACAGGCAGGCGCGGGTCGCTTCCTCGTCGCGAAAATAGCTGTGCATCACGCTGGTTCCGCGGACGTAGACCCGGCCGATCCCGCGGTCGGGCAGCGACGCGCCGTCCTCGCCCCGGATCTCGACCTCCATTCCGGTCACCGGCTTTCCGCAATTGACCACGGCGCGATAGCGCCGCGGGCGGTCCGCGTCCGCGCCGTTCCCGCCGGAGAGCTCGTTCTCCTCGACCAGCTCCAGCCGGATGCCTTCGCCGGGTGGCATGAGCGACACGGCAAGCGTCGCCTCGGCAAGGCCGTAGCTGGGACAGAAGGCCGACGCCTGGAAACCGGCCTCGGCGAAGCTGTCGACGAAGGCCTGCATGACGTCGGGCCGGATCATGTCCGCGCCGTTGCCGGCGACGCGCCAGCGCGACAGGTCGAAGCGGTCCTCGGCCCGGGTCTGCGAGCTTATCCGCCGGGCGCAGATATCGTATCCGAAAGTTGGCGAATAGCTGACGCTGTTCCCGGGATTGCGGGTGATCATGTCGAGCCAGGCGAGCGGACGACGGGCAAAATCCTCGGTCTTCAAATAATCGACCGACATCTGGATCGACATCGGCGATAGGAAACAGCCGACGAGGCCCATGTCGTGATACCACGGCAGCCATGAGATGCACCGGTCGCGATCCTCGACCTCAAGGCCGATGCCGTGCGCGCGGAGATTGTCGAGCAGTGCGCGGTGCGTGACGGCGACACCGTGCGGGAAACGGGTCGAGCCGCTCGAATATTGGAGGTAGGCGATGTCGTCTGGCTCCGGCGCCGCGAGCTCGGCGGCGGACTGGTCGAGTCCGGCGAGGCTGTCCCAGTCGCGCGCGTCGATCCCGCGCGAAGCCGCTGCGTTCAGGCAGAAGTCGGTGAGTTCCGGCGGGAACAGGAACAACTTGGGGTCGCAGCTGTCGAGTTGGACTGACAGCTGGTCGACATAAGCGTCGCGGCCGCCGAAACTGGTCGGAAGCGGCAGCGGTACCGGCCACGCGCCGGCATAGACCGCGCCGAAGAAGCAGGCGGCGAATTCGGGTCCGGTCTCGGCGATCAGGGCGATGCGGTCGCCGGCCGAGATGCCGAGTCCAAGAAACCGGCGGGCATGGGCGAGCGCCTGGTCGCGCAGCTCGCAATAAGGATAGGCTTGGGTCAGCGCACCGCGGGCGTCGTGGAAGTTGAGCCCGCGCCGGCCCGTCGCCGCATAATCGAGCGCCTCGCCGAGAGTGGCGAAATCGGCGAGCCGCCGCGGCAGCCGGTCAAGGGTGGGTGTAGCGCCGGGCGGGGCCAGGTCGGTCTCGGCACTGGCGTTGCGATCGAGCACGCTTTCCCTTTCATGATTGTGCGCACGGTGGGGACCGAAGCTGCGGCCCGCTTCCTGATGATGGGTGAGTATGGCACAAACATGGCGTGATGGCTTCCCGCAGGGCACGTCCGCCGCTCGATCAACAGAGACTGAGCGAGCTCGCGCTGCGCTATGTCGGGCGCTTCGCCACGACCCGCGCCCGGTTGCGCGCCTATCTCGAACGCAAGATCCGCGAGCGCGGCTGGGATGGACCCCGCCCGCCGGACGTCGGCGCGATCGCCGATCGCTTCGCTGAACTCGGCTATGTCGATGATGCCGGATATGCGCTCGCCAAGTCCCGGGCGCTGAGCGGGCGCGGGTACGGCAAGCGCCGCGTCACCGAAGCGCTTCGCGTCGCCGGCATCGCCGACGAGGATGGCGCGGCGGCCCAGGCGCACGCCGAGTCCAAGCGCGTCGCCGCGGCGCTGCGCTTCGCCGAAAAGCGCCGGATCGGCCCCTTCGCGGAACCGGGCAGCCGCGATCCTCGGCAGCATGACAAAGCGCTGGCGGCGATGGTGCGCGCCGGTCATCCGTTCGACCTCGCGCTGACGATTCTGTCGCTCCCTCCCGGCGAGCCGTTCGACCTGAACGAATTTAGCGCGTGATAACAATCAACCCTTAACTAAAGTCGGTTTGCCGACATTGGTGGTCATGTTAAAGGTTTGCCCCGTGCCACGCGTGAGTTCGAAGAGTGCTGATTCCGGGCCGCAGCCGGAAATGCTTGCGGCCGAGCCCGTCGTTGCGACCGAGGTCGGCGACCTCGAGCTGCCCGTCATTTCCGGGCGGGTAAAATGGTTTGACGCCACACGCGGGTTCGGCTTCATCGTCAGCGAGGAGATCGAGGGCGACGTCCTCCTCCATTTCAGCGTGCTTCGCGAACATGGTCGCAGGAGTGTGCCGGAGGGCGCGCTGATCGAATGCGTCCCCGTTCGACTGGAACGCGGCCTGCAGGCCAAGAAGGTGCTGTCGATCGACCTCACGTCGGCCTTGCCCCAGCAGCCTCGCTCGTCCATCCCCGCGGCCGAACGCGCCGATCGCAGGGCCCTGGCCGAGGCGGCCGGCGAGTTCGAGCCGGTGGAGGTCAAATGGTTCAATCGCGTTCGCGGTTACGGATTCGTCAATCGTACCGGGGGGGCGGGCGAAGACGTTTTCGTGCACATGGAGACGGTCCGGCAATCGCATCTCGGCGACCTCCAGCCGGGGCAGAAGCTGGAGGCACGAATCGCGTCCAGCGGGAAGGGTCTGACGGCCACCGAGCTTCGCGCTCCGGAGGGATGATTTTCGCCTTGGCCGCCGCGCTCGCTGCGTGCAGCCCGCAATCTCCGACCCAAGCGGAGATTCGCGCCGGCGCGCAATCCGGCTTGGAGCAGGTCCCGCTCACCATTCATTCGGCCACGGGTGCGCACCGATTCACGGTCGAAGTGGCAGCAACGCCGGAGCAGCAGGCGACCGGCATGATGTTCCGCCGCTCGGTCCCCGTCGACCGCGGCATGATTTTTCCGTACGGCCAATCGCAGAATGTCGCTTTCTGGATGCGGAACACGCTCGTCCCGCTCGACATCATCTTCATTCGAAGCGACGGAACGATCGTGCGCATTGCGACGGCCCGGCCGCTGGACGAAACGCCGGTGCCATCGGGCGAGCCCGTCAGCGCCGTGCTCGAGATCCGCGGCGGGCGCGCCGCGGAGCTCGGCATCGGAGAGGGCGATCGCGTCGAGTGGACTCGCTAGCAACGGCTTGCGCAGCCGGGCCGGACGGGGCAGAGGCGGCGCCCATGGGTTTCTGGTCCAAGACCTTCACCTGGTGGAACGGAGCGACTTGGGGAACGTCGCTGTGGACCCGGCGCTTCGGCGAGGAAGTCGGCCGCGACGAGGCTGGCAACATCTATTACCGCGACAAGAAGCGTCCCGACCGCCGCTGGGTAATCTATTCGGCGGACAATGACGGCAGCCGGGTTCCGCCCGACTGGCAGCTGTGGCTGCGGGGAACGATCGACGAGCTGCCGGAAAAGGCGCTTCCGCCGGTCCGCAAATTCCAGACCAAGCCGACGCCCAATCTGACCGGCACGATGGCCGCATTCCGTCCCGATGGGGCGCTCGGCAGCGGCAAGGTCCGGCCTGCCTCGACGGGCGATTATGAGCCCTGGATCCCCGAGTAGCGTGCGCATTTCAGCCGCAGCGGCCGCCCTGCTGTCCCTTGCCATCGGCGCATGCGACCGGGGCGCAGATCAGAATGACTCGCAGCCGATCATCAGCAACGCCGCGGTTCCGCCGAGCCCAAATCAGCCGGGGGTCACGCCGATGGCGCAGCGGGTTGCCGTGCTCGGCATCCTCAACAAGCGCAACGGCATCGTGCAGAACGTCGCTCTTCATCCCGGTCAATCGGTTCGCTGGAAGGACGTGATCGTCCGGCTCCGAGCGTGCGAGACGACGGCGCCGTGGGAAGAGGAGAAGCTTACCGGCGCATTCGTCCAGGTCGACGTGCGGCAGCCGAACAACAGTTGGCAGCGGGTTTTCTCCGGCTGGCTTTACAAGGAGTCGCCGTCGCTAAACGTCGTCGAGCACGCCGTTTACGACATCGCCCCCAAGAGCTGCGAGATGACGTACCCGTCGGGACCTGCCGCGCCTGCCGCACCGGTAACTTCGAGCAACCGGTCGAGCGCGACGAAATCGGGCGGGGCGTCCGGCACGTCTACCGACAATGCCGATTCGGCCGAGCCCGCCCGCGCGCCGCCGCCACCGCCAAGCGCCACGGCCAATAACGCCGCGTAGGTTTCGCGCGGCACCGCCACCGCTCCGAGCGAAGCCAGATGTTCGGTCATGAACTGGCAATCGAGCAGCATGTAATTTCCGACCCTCAGACGGGCCACGAGCCAGGAAAGCGCGACCTTGGAGGCATCCGTTGCACGACTGAACATGCTCTCCCCGAAGAAGGCGCGGCCGAGCTTGACGCCATAAAGCCCGCCGACGAGCGCGCTCCCGCTCCACACCTCGATCGAATGGGCGTGGCCCGACCCGTGAAGAGCCCGCATGGCATGCTCGAGCTCGGCGTTGATCCACGTTTCCTCGCGATCGGCGCAGCCGGCGATGACGCCGGCGAAGTCGCGATCGAGCGTCACCGAAAACTTGCCCGAGCGCAGGGTCCGCCGCAGCGAGCGCGAGACGTGGAGGCCGTCGAGCGGAATGATCGCCCGGGTGCGCGGCTCGACCCAGAACAGCTCAGTCGCGTCGCGGCTGTCCGCCATCGGGAAGATTCCGCTTGCATAGCCCTGGAGCAAGAGGCGCGGATTGAGGCGACTCATGGGGTTAACCTATCCTCCCCTGGCGAGCTGCGGGAAGATTAGTTCAAAGAATTTCCCGGACTACATCCTGCGGACGGCACAGGCGCACGCCCTTGTCGGTCTCGACGATCGGGCGTTCGATCAGGATCGGATGCTCGATCATTGCGTCGAGAATCTGGTCATCGGTGACGTCGGCCGCGGTAAGGCCGAGTTCCTGGGCCAAAGGTTCCTTGCCGCGAAGTCCGTCGCGAGGCGAGATCCCGGCGCGCTGATAGAGCCGCTCCAGATCGGCGCGCGTCGGCGGCTCCTTGAGATATTCGCGGACCCGCACGTCAGCGCCGGAATCGCGCAGGATGTCGAGCGTCTTGCGGGACGTCCCGCACATTGGATTGTGATAAATTGTTGCTTTCATCGTGGTGCAATTCCCGGCTTGAAATCAGCGAGTTAAATCAACGTTTAATCAACAGTGGCGACATTCGCGGCAAAGCATTGTCGCGCCTGCGGAACGATGAGGCCAGATCGTCGTTCCTGCGTGCGTGGCATGCTCTGTCATATGGGGGCGTTCGATCCCGGGAGCATGTTCGGCAAGCTCAATAGAACGGGAGAAAGACGATGCGTAAATCCTTCCTAGCCGCAGCGCTGGCAAGCACGGTGGCGCTGGGCGCCTGCGCGCAAGATCGTGCGTCGGGCGATATCGCCCAGGGCGCGGCGATCGGCGCGGCCGGCGGCGCGGCACTCGGCGCCGTGGTTCCGGGCGTGAACGTGATCGAAGGCGCCGCGGTCGGCGCTGCGATCGGCGGTCTCGCCGGCGCCGTGTGGGCCGACAACAACAATGACGGCTATGTCGACGGTTATGTCGCCAACGGCCAATATTATCCTGGCACGCCCTCAGGCTACGATCCGACGCTTCGCCGCGTCGCGACTGGTGCGCTGGGCGGCGCGGCTCTCGGCGCGGTCGCCGGGGCGGTGATCCCGGGCGTCAGCACGCTTGAAGGCGCGGTGATCGGCGCGGCCGTCGGCGGGCTCGCCGGCGCGATCTGGGCCGACCGTGACAATGACGGGCGGGTGGACGGCTATGTCTACAACGGCCAATATTATCAGGGTGCGCCAGCCGGTTCTGCTCCGCCGCCGATGGCTCCCCCGCCGCCGATGCGCAGCGGCGAGCGCGGCTAATCCTATCGGAGATAGCGTGATCAGTTTGCGTATTTGGTGCGCCGGCCTCCGGCCGGCGCACTTTTTTAACGGTGCGACCCGCGCCGCACTGGCAGTTACGCTCGCCGTCGCGTCTTTGTCGGCGGCTCCGGCATTTGCCGCTGCGCCCTCCGCGCCGACGGTTGCGAGCGGCATGGGCGTCGCGGATTTCTACAGCGCGCGAAACGGCGCGCCTTTGTGGTTCTCGCCTGCCAGCAGCGATGCGCGCGAAGCCTTGCTCGACCTGTTGAAAAGCGCACGGATCGACGGGCTCGACCCCAACCGGTACGGCGTCGGCGCACTCGAATCCGCGATGGCCGAAGCGGCGACGGGGAAACGCAAGACCGTCCAGCGCGCCGAAGCCATGCTGAGCCAGGCCTTTGCCGCTTATGTCGCGGACCTCCGGCAGCAGCCGGATCTCGGAATCATCTACGTCGACCCGCAATTGCGGCCGGCCATTCCGCGGCCGCGGCAAATCCTCGAGCAAGCCGCCGCCGCGCCGTCGTTGGAGAATTACGTCAGGACGTTCGGCTGGATGAACCCGCTGTACGGTCAGTTGCGCGCCGCCCTCACGGACCGCCGCTACGCCAACGATGACGAGCGCGAACGGCTCGAGCTCAACCTCGAACGCGCCCGCGCGCTTCCGGTGGGCAAAGGCCGCTTCGTCATGGTCAATGCGGCGGAGCAGCGGCTCTACATGTGGGAAAACGGTCGGCCGGTCGACTCGATGGTCGTCGTCGTTGGCAAGCCGAAAAACCCGACGCCGCTCATGGCCGCCTACATCCGTTTCGCGGCGCTCAACCCCTATTGGTACGTGCCGCCCGACCTCGCCGCCGAGCGGATCGCGCCCAATGTCCTGAAGCAGGGCCTCAAATATCTCGACCAGCTCGGCTACCAAATCCTGACCGATTGGACGCCGGATGCCGCGATCATCGACCCGGCGACGATCGACTGGAAGGCGGTCGCCGACGGCAAGGTCGAGGTGCTGATCCGGCAATTGCCCGGGCCGCACAATGCCATGGGGCGGATGAAGTTCATGTTCCCCAACGCCGAGGGAATCTATCTCCACGACAACCCCGACCGCTCGCTGTTCCAGGAAGCGTCGCGGCTCTACAGCGGCGGTTGCGTCCGGCTGGAGGACGCCCCGAGGCTCGGCCGCTGGCTGTTCGGGCGCGACCTCGAATGGGAAGGGGCGACGACCGAGCAGCCCGTCCCGCTCGGCCCTCCGGTCCCGGTCTATATTACCTACCTGACGGCCATGCCCAATGGATCGTCAATCGCCTTCTTCGATGACGTTTACGGGCGGGACAAGGCGCGGCTCGCGACGCTGCGCGAAGGCCCGGGCCATGTGGCCGCCGCTAGCCGCTAGGGGCCGCGCCTACCAGCGATTGGGATGCCAGCCGGGCGAGTAGGACTTGTCCTGCCAGACGGGCTTGCCGCTCGGATCGCGCGCCGGGCTGAAGCGAACATATTGGGTTGTCAGCTGGCACAGCAGGACATCGGCGGCCGCGTTCCCGCTCGAGCGCGTCACGCGACAATTATAGACGCGGCCGTTTGGGCCAACCTGGAACACGAGTGACGCGCGGCCCGCCGGAATCCCGCTTTCGGCCGCGATGCGGCGATATTCGCGGTCCGGGATGCGTGTTAGCTGTCGGGCAGGCGTGTACCCCGAGAAGTCCCCCGTTCCCCCGCCCCCGCGGCCGACGCCGGAGCCGCCCGCGCCGGTCCCTGTCCCGTAATTCGCCGCTCCTGCCGTGGTTGCGCTGGCGCGGCCCGCGATCGGCGCCGCAGGGAGCGGAGAACGGAGCGGGATTTGCGGCTGGGGCGCGACGATGGGCGACGGTTCTGCCTTCCTGCCCGCCGCGCCTTCCTCAAGCTTTGCCTTCTGGGGTTGCGGCGATGGACGCGGCGGCGGTTCGATCGGCGGCGGAGGCGGCTCGCGGACATCGATCGTGGTCATCCGCTCCACTGCCTCCGAGGCGATGCGAACGTTGAGCCCGGAGAGGATCGCGGCCGCCAGCGCGGCATGGACCAGGATGACCGCAGCGATCGCCTTCGCGCGATCGGGACGGTCAGCGGTTCCGATATAGCTGGACATCAGCGCGTCCTCGCCGTTCGAAACGCGCAATCAGGTTGAACGTTCAGGCGGGCTCGTCCGCGGCCTGACCCGTTTCGAGCCACTGTTCGAGCCACTTGATCGTATAGTTTCCGGCAAGGAATTCGGGGTCGCGCACCAGCTTCTGATGGAGCGGGATCGTCGTCTTCATTCCGTCGATGACATATTCCTCGAGCGCCCGCCTTAGCCGCCGGATGCAACTGTCGCGATTGGAACCGTAGACGATAAGCTTGGCGATCATGCTGTCGTAATAAGGCGGCACCCTGTAGCCCGTGTAAAGGCCGCTATCGACGCGGACGTGCATCCCGCCCGGTGCGACATAATTCTTCACCGTGCCCGGCGAAGGCGCGAAGGTTTCGGGATCCTCGGCGTTGATGCGGCACTCGATCGCGTGCCCGTGAAGGTGCACCTGCTCCTGGGTGCACGACAGTCCTTCGCCCGAGGCGACGCGGATCTGCTCGCGAACCAGGTCGATTCCGCTGATCATCTCGGTCACCGGATGTTCGACCTGCAGCCGAGTGTTCATTTCGATGAAGTAAAATTCGCCGCCTTCGTAGAGGAACTCAATCGTACCGGCGCCGCGATAGCCCATCTCGGCCATCGCCTTGCGCACGACATCGCCCATACGGGCGCGTTCCTCGGCCGTAATCACCGGGGAGGGGGCCTCCTCGAGGACCTTCTGGTGACGGCGCTGCAGCGAACAGTCGCGCTCGCCGAGGTGGATCGCAGTGCCCTTGCCGTCGCCGAACACCTGAAACTCGATGTGGCGCGGGTCGGCGAGATACTTCTCCATGTAGACAGTGTCGTCGCCGAAGGCCGAGCGGGCCTCCGCGGCCGCCTGGCTCATCAGGCTTTCCAGCTGCTCTTCCGACGGGACGACCTTCATGCCGCGACCGCCGCCGCCGGACGCGGCCTTGATCAGCACCGGGTAGCCGATCTCCCTGGCCAATTCCTGCGCCTGCTTGACGTTGGTCAGCGGGCCGTCCGAGCCGGGGACCAGCGGCAGCCCGAGCTTCGCCGCCGTGCGCTTGGCCTCGATCTTGTCGCCCATCGTCCGGATATGCTCGGGCTTGGGACCGACCCAGATGATATTGTGAAGCTCGACGATCTCCGCGAACTGCGCATTTTCCGAAAGAAAGCCGTAGCCGGGGTGGATCGCGTCGGCGTGCACGACCTCGGCCGCCGAGATGATGTTCGGGACGTTGAGGTACGATTCGGACGCAGGCGGCGGGCCGATGCACACGGTCTCGTCGGCGAGCCGCACATGCATAGCGTCGGCGTCGGCGGTCGAATGAACCGCGACCGTCTTGATGCCCATTTCGTGGCACGCGCGGTGGATTCGAAGCGCGATCTCGCCGCGGTTGGCGATCAGCAGCTTGTTGATGCTCATCCTCGGCGGCTCGCTAGCCGATGATCACGAGCGGCTGATCGAACTCCACCGGCTGGCCGTCGGCGATGAAGATGCGCTTCACCGTTCCGCCGTTCGGCGCGGTGATCGGGTTCATCACCTTCATCGCCTCGACGATCAGCAGGGTGTCGCCGGCCTTGACCGGGTCGCCGACCGAAATGAATGGCTTCGCGCCGGGCTCGGCGGCGAGATAGGCAGTCCCGACCATCGGCGACTTGACCGTCTCGCCGGAAACATCCTCGGCAAGAGCGGCAGCAGCGCCGCCCGACGGGCTCGCCGCCGCCGGAACTGGCGCCGGCGCAGCGGCCGTTGGAATCGCTACCGGCGCGGCATGGCGCGCGACGCGGATCTTCCGATCCCCGTCTTCGACCTCGATTTCGGTCAGGGCATTGGCGGTGAGCAGCTCGGCAAGCTCCTGGACCAGCGCCGCGTCGACGCGCATTGCGCTGTCTTCCGGCGAGCCGGTCGCATTCTTCTTGTCTGCCATGAATCGGTTCCCGTGAACTTTCGGGCGGCATCTGTCAGACGAGCGCGCCCGCGTCCACCCTGAACAGCCATTGCCGGGTTTGCCCTTGGTGCGCCGCGCTCCTATCTCGGAACCATGGCAACCGTCGAGACGAGCATGGGAATTAGGGTGAACGGCGAGCCGCGGCGCGTGCCCCCCGGCGTGACCATCGCCCAAATGCTTGGCGAGCTCGGCCTCGACCCGCGCAAGGTCGCCGTGGAGCGCAATCGCGAGATCGTGCCGCGGGCGAGCCTGGACGAGGTTGCGGTCGCTGACGGCGATGCGTTCGAGATCGTCCACTTCGTCGGGGGCGGTTGAGTGAATGCGCCCCAATCCGTCGGGTCGGATACTTGGACGGTCGCCGGGCGGACGTTCAGCTCGCGGCTGATCGTCGGCACCGGCAAGTACAAGAGCCTCGAGGAGAATGCGGCGGCGGTCGAGGCGTCGGGAGCCGAAATCGTCACGGTCGCGGTCCGCCGCGTGAACATCTCAGACCCTAAGCAGCCGATGCTGACCGACTTCATCGACCCGAAGGAGGTGACTTACCTGCCCAATACCGCCGGCTGCTTCACCGCGGAGGACGCGATCCGGACTCTCCGGCTGGCGCGCGAAGCGGGCGGCTGGAACCTCGTCAAGCTCGAGGTGCTGGGGGAAGCCAAGACGCTTTACCCCGACATGCGCGAGACGCTTCGGGCCACTGAAGAGCTCGTTCGGGAGGGCTTCGAGCCGATGGTCTATTGTGTCGACGACCCGATCGCCGCGAAGCAGATCGAGGAAGCGGGCGCGGTTGCCATCATGCCCCTCGGCGCTCCGATCGGATCCGGGCTCGGGATCCAGAACCGCGTGACCATCCGCCTGATCGTCGAGGGCGCAGGCGTGCCGGTGCTGGTCGACGCCGGAGTCGGGACCGCCAGCGACGCCGCCGAAGCGATGGAGCTCGGCTGCGACGGGGTGCTGATGAACACCGCCATCGCCGAGTCCAAGGATCCGGTGCTGATGGCGCGAGCCATGAAGGCCGCGGTCGAGGCCGGACGCCTGGCCTACCTCGCCGGCCGGATGCAAAAGCGGCGCTACGCCGACCCGTCGAGCCCGCTTGCGGGCCTGATCTAGTCACGGTTGCAGCTATTATTCGGAACGCCGAGTTCCGTTCGTGGGTTTTCGGTCGGGTCCGGGAGGTGGACCATGGTCGCGACCATGACCGACTATGCCGCCGCGCGCGAGGCGATGGTCGAGCGGCATCTCAAGCGGCGCGGGATCACGGAGAGGCATATCCTCGACGCCTTCCTTGCAGTTCCGCGCGAGGCGTTCGTCGCGCCGGACCAGGCTCCACTCGCCTACGGCGATCATCCGTTGCCGATCGAAGCGGGACAGACGATTTCCCAACCCTACATCGTCGCGTTGACCATCCAGGCGGCCGAGATCGGGGCAGGGGACACGGTACTCGAAGTGGGCGCCGGCTCCGGCTACGCGGCGGCCGTCATCAGCCGGATTGCGCGGCGGGTCATCGCCATCGAGCGTCAGCCGGATCTGGTCGATGTCGCCCGCGCCCGGCTTGAGCGCCTTGGCTACGAAAATGTCGAGATTGTCGAAGGGGATGGAAGCAAAGGCTGTCTCCGCCACGCGCCGTTCGATGCGATCGTTGCGGCCGCGAGCGGCAGCCACGTGCCCGAGGCTTTCATTGCCCAGCTGCGTCCGGCAGGACGCATCGTCATGCCGATCGGCGATCCGGGTTGGGTGCAGGAGCTGATCAAGGTCACCAAGCAGGACAATGGCGTCCTCAAACGCGAGAATCTGGGCGCGGTGCGCTTCGTTCCGCTGATCGGCGAAGACGGCTGGGATGCGTAATCTGTCGCCCAAGTGAAATGGGCCGGGTGAGCTTGCGCCGACCCGGCCCGGTTCAAAATTTCGACGGTTCGAGGCTAGTTTCGACCACCCTTGCGGCCGGCCTCCGACGCGCGTTGCGGGTCGTTCTTGAAATTGCCGCCGCTGGCCGATCCGCCCTTGCTTGCGATCTGACGCTGTTTGCGGTCGCTCATTCCGGCGAATCCACGTCCTTTGTTCGGCATCTTACGCTCCTTCCAAATCACGGGTGGAACCGACCGCTACGCATCGGATCGACCCCGTGAGTTGCCTAAACGGATGGCCTCAGACTTGGTTGGAGAGCTGACCGCTCCGCAGCCACGGTCCGCCGTTACGATAGCAGTATAAGTCGAAGTTATTGCTCGCTTATTTCGCTCATGGGAAGCGAATGAAGCGAACTCTTACTTGACCTTGGTTCTTGCTCGGAGCGCTCCGATCGTCGTCGCATTGGTAATTTGCTCGACGTCGGTCTTGCAGTGAATCAGGCGGATGCCGCCGCGCGACAGCGCTTCGTCCAGCGCCGCAACGAAGGCGTCAGGGGCCTCCACCGTTGTCGCCCAGCCGCCATAGGCGCGCGCGAGGGCGGCGAAATCCGGGTTCCGCAATTCGGTGGCGCTGATCCGCGTTGGATATTCCTTTTCCTGGTGCATCCGGATCGTGCCGTAGGAGCCATTGTCGACGAGGATGACAAGAAGGTCGTTGCCATATTGCGCCGCGGTCGCCAGCTCCTGTCCATTCATAAGGAAGTCGCCGTCGCCGGCGACGCAGATCACCGGGCGATCTTTGAAGCGCAGCGCTGCGGCGACCGCTGCCGGCAAGCCGTAGCCCATCGTCCCGGAGGTCGGCGCGAGCTGCGTCGGCATCGGACCGTAGCGCCAGTAGCGGTGCCACCAGCCGGAAAAATTGCCGGCGCCGTTGCACACGATGGCGGTCTCGGGAAGCCGTTCCCGCATTGCCGCGACGCACGGGCCCAAGTCCAACTTTACGCCTTTGCGGGGCTGCGGGTCGGACCAGTTGAGCCACTCCTTGTGCGCCTCCTCGCCGGCCGAGAAGCGAACGAGGTCCGCGTCGATCCACTCGTCGACCATCTCCGCAAACTCGCCCATGTCGGCGCAGATGGGCAGGTCGGCGTGATAGACCCGGCCGAGCTCGTTCGGGTCAGGGTGGACGTGGACCAGGGTCTGGCCGGGATGGTCGGGCGTGATGAGCGTGTAGCCGTCGGTCGTCGCCTCGCCAAGCCTGGGGCCGACGGCGAGAATCAGGTCGGCGTTGCGGATGCGCTGCTGGAGCTTCGGGTTGGGACCATAGCCAAGCTGGCCAGCGTAAACCCCGCAGCTGTTACCAATGGCGTCTTGACGTCGAAAGGCGGCCGCGACGGGAATGCCGTAACGGAAGGCGAAATTGGCGAAGTGGTGTCCCGCGCGCGGGCTCCAGTCGGCTCCGCCGACGATCGCCACGGGATTCGTCGCGTCCTTCAACAGCTCAAACATCGCCTGGATGGCGCCGGGGTCGGGCTCCTCGGCGAGGGGCGGGACGGGCGGGCGGTCGGGCACGTCTACCTCATCGCGCAGCATGTCCTCGGGAAGCGCGAGAACCACCGGGCCGGGGCGCCCGGCGGTGGCGACGCGGTAAGCCCGCGCGACATATTCGGGGATGCGCCGAGCATCCTCGATCCGCGCCGCCCATTTGGCGGTGGGGCCGAAGAAAGCGGGAAAATCGATCTCCTGGAAGCCCTCGCGGTCGCGGTCGCCGCGCGCGACGTCGCCGATGAACAGGATCATCGGCGTCGAATCCTGGAATGCGACATGGACCCCGCCGCTCGCGTTGGTCGCGCCGGGCCCACGAGTGACGAACGCGACTCCGGGGCGCCCTGTCATTTTGCCGTCGGCGTCGGCCATGTAGGCGACCCCGCCCTCCTGACGGCACACGATCGTGTCGATCTCCGGCGTGTCGTGGAGCGCGTCGAGCACCGCGAGGAAGCTCTCGCCGGGGACGGTGAATATGCGATCGCAGCCCTGGATGACGAGCTGATCGACGAGGATTCGTCCGCCAGTCCGGGCGCCCTTGCGCTTGGTCATGGCCGGCGCGTTAGCGGCAACGCGCTTCGTCGTCACCCCGCCGCACCGGGAACCATTTGTTCACCATCGAAGCGCATCAAGCGTGGGGGAGCACGCTCGCATGAGTGATTCTGTCGACAGGAGCGAAGGGCAGACGGAGCGTCGCCGCGCGCCGCGTGCTGCGCTTCGCCTCAATGCGTCGATCCGCGAGCCCGGACGCAGCCGGACGGGCGCCAAGGTGATCGACATTTCGACTCATGGCTGCCGGATCGAAGCGACCAACGGGGCGTCGGTGGACAGCTGGATCCTGCTCAGCATCGCCGGGCTCGAGACTCAATATTGCCGCGTCGTGTGGAGCTGCCACGAATTCGCGGGCGTGGAATTCGCGACGCCGCTTGCCGAGGCCGTCCTCGACCGGCTGCTGCAGGACAATCAGCTGTCGGAAACCGCGATCGGGGAGCTGCGCTCGATCGCCAGCCGCGCGCATCGCCTCTCCACTCAGGATACGACCGAGCGCGCGACCTTGACCGAGCTGTCGCGCAAATGCGCGGTTGATGCCGTGGTCGAGGGGCTGCGGCTCGGCGAGACCAAGCAGGCCAAGCGCTGATCGCCGCGTTTAGGCGGCCTTCGCTTCTCCGCTGAGGATTGGGCCGATTCCGCCGGCTTCCTCGATCCGCTCGGCGAGCGTGCCGCGGGGCAGCTCCTGGTCGAATGCCCAGGCGAGGATCGCTTCCAGCTGCTTGATCGTCGAGTCGTCGCACATGCCGTCGAACGCGAGCTTGACCACTGGCTTCATCGGCGAACGCAGCTGAATTTTCAGGCCTTGGGCCTCGACCAGCCGCAGATATTCCTCGGGCGCCTCCTCGGCGTCGAGCGCGAAATCATAGGCCGCGCCCAAGCCTTCGTAGAGCGCCGTATTGGCGCGTAGCTTGGCCTGGCGCGCCTCGTCCGCCTTGGCGCGGACTTCGGTCAGTTTGCTGTGCAACGTCCCCTCCAGCGTTGATGTGGGTTCAGTCGGCTGGTCGGCCCCTGGCGCCGCGTCCTCGGCGGCGATGGACTCGTCTGCCGCTTCGGCCGTCATTGGCTCGGCAGATCCTTCGGTCGCCGTGAATTCTGCGGGTTCATGTTCTTGGCCATCGATTGCCTCCGGCGGCTCCTGCTCCACGATCGGGAGGGTCGGAAGCTCCAACTCCACTTCAACAGGCTCGACCTCCACCGGCCGCCCGTAAAAACCCTTCACGTTCGACAGGCTCTCGAAGAATTTGGTGGAGAAACTCGGCTTGCCGTCCGGCATCGGCGCTTCGTCGCCTTGATCCTCCTCGGACTCGGCGACTTCCGCGACCGGCTCGGGCTCGACGGTTTCGGTCATCGGTGCAGGTTCTTCCACCAGTTCCAGCGGCGCCTCGTCCGGCAGGTCTTTCGCCACCTCCGGCGCCGCCTCGGCCTTGTCCGGCTTGAGGCTCACGAAGCCGTAGACGTAGTCGATCCATGTTCCGGTCGCGCTGAACGGCAAAAGCGTGACCCAGCAGCAGGTCGCGCCGGTCTCCGTCTCGAACTTGTCTTCGAAGGCGAAAGCCTCGCGACAGGCGGCGACGACGGGAAGGCGGCTGGCAATGCAGGAGAGCAGCGACGGGTTTGGCGCCTCGCCGATCTTCTCGACGCTGACATCGCCCTTGATCGCTTGCCCGAGGTGGCGGATTTCGGCGTCTTCACCCCCGCCGATCATTTCGAGCAGGATGCTGTAGGGACCGGCGTCGGAAATCTCGAGCGGGTCGAGGTCGCGGATCGGCGGAAACTGCCGGTCGCGGCGGATCGACAGCCAGTAATTGAATACGCTCGCATGCTTGCGCCGCTCGGCGGCGGCGATCGTCCTTAGCGAACTCAGCAGCGCTTCGGCGGATGCCTCGTCGACCGAATGAATTTCAGGATTCAACTCTGGAACGGGCGTGCCCAATTCACTCCCTCCGCCTCGCTAGACTCAGCGCACTCTCGGCCCGGGAATCTTAGAAAAGGTTAAAGCGGCGGAGATTTTGATGCGCCGGTGATAGCCTCCAGCGGGCGATCCCGGAATTCAGTCGACTTTCTCTAAATCCCGCTTCAGGCGCGAGAGGAGGCTCACCGCATAGGCTGCGTGGGGGCCAATCCAGCGCTCGTGGATGTCGTGAATCGGAATCGGGTTGAAGTGATTCCAGCGCTCGCGGCCGCGCCGCTCGACCTGCACCAGGTCCGCGGCCTCCATAACCTTGAGATGCTGCATTACAGTGCAGCGGTCGAGATCGGCGAAGAGCTCGCACAGGGCGCCGGTGGTCAGCGGCTGGTCGCGGAGGGTGTCGAGGATCGCACGGCGATGCGGCGAGGCGAGGGCGCGAAACACGCGGTTGTGCCGTTCCTCGATTGACATGTTATAGAAATATAACATATGAGCGCCGCTTTCAAGCGGGGAGTCGCGAGGATGGACCTGAAGTTCAAGGTGATGATCCGCGTCGCCCGGCCGGTCGACGAGGTGTTCGAGGCCGTGGCCGATCCGAAGCAATTGTCGTCCTATTTCACCACCGGCGGCGCGAGCGGCCGGCTGGAAGCGGGGAAGACTGTGACCTGGGACTTCCACGACTTCCCGGGCGCCTTCCCGGTCGAGGTCGACGAGGTCGTGCCGAACGAGAAGATCGTTCTTCGCTGGGAAGCCGCAGAGGGCGAGCAGGTCTGCGGCGGGGATATCGATATCAAGCCGGCAGGGTATCAGACGACCGTCACCATGAGCTTCAAGCCAACCGACGACGACCGGACTTTGGTGGAGATCGAGGAGCGCGGCTGGCGCGAGACCGAGGGCGGGCTGCAGGCCAGCTACGGCAATTGCATGGGTTGGTCGCAAATGCTCGCCGCACTCAAGATGTGGGTCGAGCACCGCATCAACTTGCGGGAGGGGGCGTACAAGTAAAAGTCAGGCCTGATGAACGGCCTTCACCACCTGGTAACTCTCCAGCCCTTCCTTGCCGCCCTCGGACCCAAAGCCTGAATCCTTGACTCCGCCGAACGGTGAATCGGCGCCAGAAATCGCGAAGGTGTTGATCCCGACCATGCCGCTTTCGACCAGGTCGCCGATGAGGCTGGCGCGGCGTCCGTTTTCGGTGAAGGCGAATGCGGCCAGGCCATAGGGGAGGCGATTGGCCTGCTCGATCGCTTCCTCGAACGTGTCGAACGGGCGCGTGACCGCGACCGGGCCGAACGGCTCATCGTTCATGATCTGCGCTTCGTTGGGAACGTCCGCGAGCAGGGTCGGCTGGAAGAAGAAGCCGCCATCCCCGCGCCCGCCGCCCGCGAGCACGCGCGCGCCCTTGGCCCTCGCATCCTCGACCAGCGCGCCGACCGCCTCGGTGCGGCGGCTGTTGGCGAGCGGGCCCATCCGCGTGTCGGGCTCGAGCCCGCTGCCGACCTTCACCTTGCCCGTGCGCTCGGCGAAGCCCTTGAGGAAGGTGTCGTAAATGCCGCTCTGCACGTAAAAGCGCGTCGGCGAGACGCACACCTGGCCGGCGTTCCGGAACTTTTGTGGGACAACCATGTCGAGCGTCTTTTCGAGGTCGCAATCGTCGAAGATCAGCACCGGCGCGTGGCCGCCGAGCTCCATCGT